>NZ_SMKQ01000025.1 GCF_004348995.1 Nonomuraea terrae | reverse complement strand
GAGGTGCGCAGGGCGGTTACCAGGGGGGACAGGCCGTCGGTGGCGGCGCGGTCGAGGGCGGAGGTCAGGGTCTGTTCGTAGAGGTCGGTGGCGGCCTCCTTGCGGGCCCTGCCCTCGTCGGTGATGACCGTGTACACCCCGCGCCGGTCGTCGGCGCACAGATCGCGGCGGGTCAGGCCGGCCGCCTCCAGGCGCCCGACGAGGCGGGTGACCGAGCTCTGGTTGAGGCCCAGCAGGTTGGCGAGCTCCTGCATGCGCAGCTCGCCGCCGTCCGCCGTGGACAGGTGACACAGGGCGCGGTATTCCGACAGGCCGAGCCCGTGGCGCTGCAGTGCCGTGGCCAGCGCGTGCTCGACCCGGGCGTGCAGCCGTACGACGCCGACCCACATCTCGTCATCGGTCTTCGTCATCGAGGCGCCTTCCTTCCGGATTGACATCCACTGTACATGCATGCACAGAATATGCATGTACAAGCAAACACCGGAAAGGGGTTGGCCATGGCTTGGATCTACCTGCTCATCGCCGCGGCGTTCGAGGTGGTCTTCGCGCTCGCCACGAACGCCACCGAAGGCTTCACCCGGCTGGGCCCGTCGCTGCTCACCGTCGCCGCAGCCGCGGGCGGCATCTTCTTCCTGAGCCTGGCGCTCAGGACGCTGGACGTGGGGGTCGGCTACACCATCTGGACGGGGATCGGCTCCATCGGCACCGTCGTGCTCGGCACGCTGATCTTCGGCGAGGCGATGACGCCGGGCAAGGCCCTGGCCTTCGTGCTGATCATCGGCGGGCTGGCCGGACTCAAGTTGTCCGACCGGCGCACCGCCGCCGCCTGACCCCGCTCACCCCTCGACACAGGAAGGCATCTCGTCATGGAATGGATCTACCTGGCCATCGCGATCGTCTTCGAGATCGGCTTCGCGCTCGGCACCAACGCGACCAAGGGCTTCACCCGCCTGTGGCCCTCCGTCTTCACCCTGCTGTCGGCCGCCGGCGGCATCTTCACGCTCAGCCTGGCGCTGAAGACGCTGGACGTCGGCGTCGGCTACACCATCTGGACGGGGATCGGCTCCATCGGCACCGTGATCCTCGGCGCGCTGATCTACAAGGAGAAGATCACGCCGGTCAAGCTGGTCTCCTTCGCCGCGATCATCGGCGGCGTCGTTCTGCTGCGAGTCGCCGCGGGAGTGTGAGGCAGTGGGGGCGGCCCTTGCCCCCACGTCCCCGCCCACCAGGGCGGTCGGTCGCGGAGGTGTCGCGGCCCAAGCCGCCGCTGGCGGTGTCGGCGGTCAGAGACTTGGAACGGGATCCGGCGTCAAGCCCCGGCGCGGCTCTATGCGTCGGGGTCTCGGAGACCGACTGCGTCATGCCGCCAGAAAGGCTCGGCATAGACCAGCGTCCCCGTCATCCACGGCTCGTACGCCGGGAACGTGAGCACCTGAAAGGCTCCATCCGGGATGCGCAGAGATGGCTTACGAAAACCCAGGTCGCCGCCGGGTACGAAGCCGAAACGCGAGTAATAGCCCGGATCCCCTTCCAGGAAGACGAGGGGGGTGCCCCGCTCGGCGATGGTCTCCAGTCCGCGCCGGACCAGGGCGGAGCCCACGCCACGCTGATGGACTTCGGGCACCACACCCAGCGGGCTGAGCACGTGCACATCAACCAGCCGCCGAGGGGCATCGAGC
Source organism: Nonomuraea terrae (assembly GCF_004348995.1). Classification (GTDB taxonomy): domain Bacteria; phylum Actinomycetota; class Actinomycetes; order Streptosporangiales; family Streptosporangiaceae; genus Nonomuraea; species Nonomuraea terrae. The sequence continues at coordinate 59,873 of NZ_SMKQ01000025.1, read as the reverse complement.
AGGCTGCGCGTGAACATGACATGCCCGACGATCCGCCCGTCCTGCTCGGCGACCAGCGAGAGGCCGTCCTCCGGCGGGATGGTGTCCCGCAGGGAATCGACCAGGTCGGCGACGACGAGACCGTGGTCGCCGAACGCCTGCAGGTGAACGTCCCGCACTGCCTGCCCGTCGCCCGCACGTTCTTCGCGAAGATCCATGGTGGGAACCATACGGACCTCGCTGAGCCGCTCGCACACGGTTTTCGTGGCCCAGGCCCATCACCTCTGCTGTTCGGCCCGTGGCCGGACCAGGACCTCGTGTGCGGTCTGGGGGTCTGACGTCATCCGCGGGCGCCGGCTTCGGCTGCACTCGGACGGTTTCCGCAGGCCTGATGGTAGGAGCGGGGCCGCATGGACCTGGCAGGACTCCGATCTCGCGGCCCAGGCACCTCATGGCCTGCTACGGAGTCGGTTGATCAACAACCGGAATGCCACGCAACGCGAAACGGCGGTGTGATCACAGCTGTGATCACACGGCCGTTTTTGTCCGGCCTCCTTCGCCAAGAGTGTCCCAGGGCGGGGGCGTGGGGGCGGTGAAACCCGCGCCCCGACGGGCTGTTCGGGTGGGCATGACGCGTATACCGTCGGGCGGTACACCCCCCTCCAAGGAGACGGAACCCGTGCGATCCCGGTTGTTGGCGGCGCTGGCCGCCTCGATGGCCGTCACCTCGGCCCTCACCCTCCAAGCCCTCCCCGCCGAAGCCCGGCCGGCCACCCGGACGGGTACCCACGCGGGCACCCCCACCGCGCAGGACGACCTGCTGGAAAGGCTCAGGGCCATCCCCGGGCTCACCGTGGTGTCGGAGTCGCAGCAGGCCGGCTACCGCTTCTTCGTCCTGTCCTTCACCCAGCCGGTCGACCACAAGAATCCCGGAAAGGGGACGTTCGAGCAGCGGCTGACGCTGCTCCACCGTTCGTCCGACGCGCCCGTCGTCCTCTTCACGGGCGGGTACGGCCTGCCCGTGAACCCGGCGCCGTCGCGGACCGAGCCCACCCAACTGCTCGACGGCAACCAGGTCTCGGTGGAACACCGGTTCTTCCGCACCTCCCGCCCCGACCCGGCCGACTGGGACGACCTGACGATCTGGCAGGAGGCGACCGACGAGCACCGGATCGTCCAGGCGCTCAAGACGATCTACTCCGGCAGGTGGATCCAGACGGGCGCCAGCAAGGGCGGAATGACGTCCGTCTACCACCGCCGCTTCTACCCCGGCGACGTGGACGGAGTGGTGGCCTACGTCGCCCCGAACGACCCGGTGAACCCGCAGGACCACGCCTACGACCGGTTCTTCGCACGCGTCGGCCCCGAGGACTGCCGTACCGCGCTGGAGGACGTGCAGCGTGAGGCGCTCAAGCGGCGCGACCGCATGGTGGCGTTGCTGGAGCAGGACGCCGCCCGCAACGGCTACACCTTCACCAGGACGCTCGGCAGCGCCGACCGGTCGTTCGAGATGACGGTGCTCGACACGGCGTGGGCGTTCTGGCAGTACATGTCGGTGGCGGACTGCCCGGACGTGCCGCCCGCGACCGCCACGGACGCCGAGCTGTACGCCTGGATCGACGCCGTCACGTTCTTCGGCTTCTACACCGACCAGGGCCTGGACTACTACACGCCGTACTACTACCAGGCGGCCACCCAGCTCGGCTGGCCCGACCTCAGGTTCGAGCACCTGCGCGGGCTGATCCGCCATCGCGGCCTCTACCAGCCCAACTCGGTCATCCCCGCCGAGCTCCGCTCCCGGCACGACCCCCGGCCGATGCTGGACGTGGACCGGTGGGTGCGTACCCGAGCCGAGCGGATGATGTTCGTCTACGGCGAGAACGACCCGTGGAGCGCCGAGCGGTTCACCCCGAGCCGGCGGGACTCGTACCTGTACGTCGCGCCCGGCGCCAACCACGGCGCCAACATCGCGCGCCTGCCCGAGGCCGACCGCGCGGCGGCGACGGCCACCCTGCGCCGCTGGGCGGGGGTGTCGCCGGCGCTGCGGACCGCGGACGCGGCGGCCGTCCCGGCCGACGACATGCTCCCCGACCGCCGGACACCCTGACCCCTGCCCTGGGACCTCTGCTGGGACCCGTGCCGTGCCCCGCGCCTGGAAACCGGCCACAGGCGCGGGGGCACGGATTCAGCCTCGGCCGATGAACGGCATCGTGGTCGCCATGACGGTCATGAACTGGACATTCGCGTCGAGCGGCAGCCCGGCCATGAATACGATGGCCTCGGCGACCCGCCGCACGTCCATGGTCGGCTCGGGCGCGACCGAGCCGTCGGCCTGCAGCACGCCCCGGCTCATCGCCTCGGTCATGTCCGTCGCGGCGTTGCCGACGTCGATCTGCCCGCAGGCGATCCCGTACGCGCGTCCCTCCAGGGAGATCGCCTTGGTCAGACCGGTGATGGCGTGTTTGGTGGCCGTGTAGCCGGCGGCGTGCGGGCGCGGCACGTGCGCCGACAGGGAGCCGTTGTTGATGATCCTGCCGCCCCGCGCCTTCATGTGGCGGAACGCCTCCTGCGCGCACAGGAACGCGCCGGTCAGATTCGTCCGTACGACGCCGGACCACTGCTCGTGGGAGATCTCGTCGAACGGCACGGACGGCCCGAAGACCCCGGCGTTGTTGACGAGCACGTCCACCTGGCCGAAGCGGTCGGCGCACCGGGCGAACAGGGCGCGCACGGCCTCCGGCTCGGTGACGTCGCACGGCGCCACGAGCACGGTGTCGTCTCCGCCGCCGGCGGCCCGCGCGGTCTCCTGGAGGGCGGCCTCACGCCGGCCGGCCAGCACCACGCGGTACCCGTCGTCGTGGAGGGCGAGCGCGGCGTGCCTGCCGATGCCCGACCCGGCCCCGGTGACCACGACGACCCGGCCGGTCTGCTCCGTCACAACGCGGTCCTTTCTCGGCGGGGCCCGGCCGAGACGACCGTCAGGCCCTCGGCCGGCGATGACGTGCGAACCACGATAGCGACGACCGCCGGTACGAGGAGCAGCACGGCGATCGTGACCCGGGCGGGCATGAAACCGGCCGTGGCGGCGGCGATGAACGCCGCGTGGCCGCGCCCGGGAAGGGCGTGCCCTGGAGGAGCCCCGTGCCGTGCGCTTGACTTTCAGACGTAGATCTATGCCCGATTCATGGCTATACGTTTGCGTTTGTCCGGTTTGAGGCGCTAACGTGGTGTCTGTTGTTCCGGGGGGTGACCTGCACCTTACCTACGGAGGCAGGCTCCCCTCGCGGCAGGAGAATCTCTCCACGGTATCCCCAGCGCTCCAACGTAGTGTCCGCACGGCGTGCTGCCCGGCTACGTCATTCACGCGAGCGCAAAGCGTCCCGGCCCCTATCAAAGGACCTGAATTCTTGATGTCTGCTCGCCTGCGCACCGTCGCCATGCTCACCGCCTCCGCCGTGACCGCCCTCACGATGGGCACCGCCGCCGCGCACGCCGACACCGGCGTGGAAGAGAGGGTCATGCTGCAGGGCACGACGACGGCGTCGTACTTCTGGGACGACGCCTCCGGCCGCGCCGGCGACACCGGCCTGCCCGCCAGCGGCAAGCCCATGCAGAAAGGCATGGTCGCCAGCCCCAGCTGGCCGCTGATGACCGAGGGCTACGTGATCTACAAGGGCAAGAAGATGCCGTTCTTCGTCGGTGACCGCGGTCCCGGCGAGCCCTCCAGCCGCGGCATCATGCTGGACCTCGACGGCAAGACCTTCGCCGAGCTGACCGGCGGCCGCTTCAACACCGAGACCCTCGGCGTCGACGGCGGCTCCGGCGCCGGCCACATCGACGTCCAGTACGTCATCACCAAGTGGGGCGACGGCGTCGGCAAGAAGAGCCACCCGGTGTCCTTCTCCACCGGTGCCTGGGCCGAGAAGGACACCGAGACCGTGCAGTCCGTCTCGGTGAAGAAGCCGACCGGCTGACGACGGACCTCTCGAAGAGGGCGCCCCTACGCGGGGCGCCCTCTTCTCACTTGGTGCGGGGGATGGGGACCTTCGACCAGTCGATGTCCGAGCCGAGGTAGAAGCTCGGGTACGCCGGCTGGTTGTAGCCGGTCTGCTGCCGGGCCACCTCCACCCGGTACTGCGGGTCGTGCATCAGCGTGTACAGCTTCCTGCCGGTCACCTCGGTGCTGACGAAGACCCGGAGCGCGGAGCTGTCGGCGGTGCGCACGAGCAGCTCCTCCCGCCAGTCGCCGAGCACGTCGGCCACCAGGCCGGGGTTGCCCTTCGTGCCGTTGTTCGTCACGGTGCCGTCGGCGGTCAGCAGCCTGCCGCGCTTCCAGTCGTCCACGGTGGGCGCCTGCGCGCCGGAGCCGTTGACGATCTGGGTGGTCATGTCGGCGGCCCAGCGGATGCTCATGTTCGTGCCCGGTGCGTTCCGGCCCAGGTACTCGCCGCGCGCCGACCACAGCCCCGCCTGGACCTGCTGGTCGGGCGGCATGGACGACCATGTCTCGACGCCCCGGACGGCCGGGTCGATGTCGCCGACCATGCCGCGCCCGGTGTCCACGCCGCTGTAGCCGCCGTGGATCACCTCGCCGGTGGCGGCGTCGCGCAGCGCCCACCCGTACGGGGCCGACGCGCCGCCCTCGTGCACCGTCCAGATCTCCAGGCCGGGCCGGTCGGGGTCGAGGTCGCCCACGTGCATCGCGTCACCGTGGCCGAGGCGGACGTTCTGCCCCGGCACGTTGCTCTGCGGCGGGCCCTCGGCGAAGGACGAGTACAGCAGGTCGCCGTCGTCGTCGATGGTCGCGGCGCCGTACACGACCTCCTGGCGGCCGTCGCCGTCCACGTCGGCCGCGCTCAGCGAGTGGAAGCCCTGCGTGGTCAGGCCGGCGTACTCCGGGTTGCTTCCTGGGACGCCGTGGGGTGCGGCGTTGAACGGGTTGGCCATGGGCACGTGGCCGCTGTCGACGTCCCAGACCTCCTTGAGGCGGCGGCCGTTCCAGTCGTAGGCGACGAGCGTGGCCCGGGTGTAGTAGCCACGGGCGAAGATCGCCGACGGGCGCCTGCCGTCGAGGTAGGCGACCGAGGCCAGGTAGCGGTCCACGCGGTTGCCGGGCTCGATCCTGGACATCGCGTAGTCGCCCCACAGCAGGCCGTCGTCGTCGCGGCCGGGCTTGTAGGGGATCGTCTGCAGTTCCTTGCCGGTGGCGCCGTCGAAGACCGACAGGTACTCGGGACCGGTCAGGACGAACCCGGCGAACTCCCGCAGCCGGTTGTTGCCGCTGCGGGACGGCGCGTAGGTGTCGACGAAGTACGTGGCGAGCTCGACGGCGTCGTCGTGCGAGAGCGGGTAGGAGTGGCGCGGCTCGATGCCGAAGGCCTGCTCCAGGGTCGCGGGCCAGCGTCCGGCCTTGACCTCCGGGTGCTCGTGCCACTGCTCGAACATCCGCACGACGTGGTCGAAGTAGTCCGCCGCGCTCATGCGGTAGTCGTCGTCGTGGGAGTAGCCCGCCTTGACGTCCGCGCGCGGCATCGTGACGTAACGCTCGGAGACGACCCGGCCGCCGGCGCCGTACCGGACGGCCTTCGTGCCCGGCGCGGTCTTGAGCATCAGCTCCGAGCGGCCGTCGCCGTCGAAGTCGTAGACGAGGAACTGGGTGTAGTGGGCGCCGGAACGGATGTTCACGCCCAGGTCGAGCCGCCAGCGCAGGGTGCCGTCCAGCTCGTACGTGTCCAGGTACGTGTTGCCGGTGTAGCCGCGCTGCGAGACGTCCTTGGCGTTCGACGGGTACCACTTGACGACGTACTCGTACTGGCCGTCGCCGTCCACGTCGCCCACGCTCAGGTCGTTGGCCTCGTATGTGTAGGCCTCGCCCGCCGGGGTCACGCCGTCGGCCGGCTTCTGCAGCGGGAGGTCATAAAACGATTTAACCCACGGCGTGGCGGGGGCGCTGCGCCGGCCCTCGCGACCCTGGACGATCGGGGCCACGCGGTACTCGGACGCGGCCGTGCCTCCGGGGTCGCGGTAGTTGGTGCTGTCGGTGACCGTCGCGATGCGGCGGCCGTCGCGGTAGACGCGGAAGTCGGCGCCGGTCATGCCGGAGTCGCCGTGTCCGGTGACCTCGTCGCCGAGGAGACGCCAGCTCAGGAAGACGCCCTCGCTGCTCGGAACGGCCACGAGGCCGCGGTCGAGGTGTTCCAGCCGGATGCCGGGGGAGTCGCGGCCCGTGGTCTTCTCGCCTGACGCGCCGGCCGGTAAGGCGGCGAGGGGTAAGGCGAGCAGGGCGGCGAGGCCGGTGGTGATGACGCGGCGGATGCTGTCGGGGGGTTTCATGCGCACTCCGCAGATTAAATCGATTCAATCTTATTGCGGAGAATATTGGCGAATTGTGAGGTTTGTCAAGAGTTGTTACGGCGTCGCCTCATGGCGTTGAGCGTGAGTTTCTGTTGCGGCGCGTGTGCCCGTCATCGCGCGAATTCCAGCAGGACGCCGGTGAATCCCGCCGGCACGGTGTCGGTCACCAGGCGGTCGACCGCGTCCCAGCCGCACACCCGGATCGGGGCGCTCAGGGCGAACTTCCGCGCGTCGCCCACGACGATCGTCCGGCGCGCGATCGAGATGAGCCGCCGCTTGGTCTCCGCCTCGTACGGCGTCGCCCCGTACACCCCCGAGGCGTCCAGCGCGGTGGCGGCCAGGAACAGGGTGCGCACGCTCAGGTGCTCCAGCGCCGTCAGGGTCTCGGGGCCGCTGAAGGAGCGGGTGTCCCTGCCGTACTGGCCGCCGATGCCGATGAGCGTCACGTCCGCCCTCGGGGCCAGCGCGGCGATGGCGGGCAGCGAATGGGTGATCACGGTGAGGCCCGCGTCCGCGGGCAGGAGCCGGGCGATCTCCAGCGTCGTGGTGCCCGAGTCGAGCGCCACGGCCGTGCCCGCCTCGACGTGTCGCACGGCCGCGGCGGCGATCGCCCGCTTGGCCTCGCCCGCCTGGCCCGAACGGTCGGCGAACGGCACGGAGCCCGTCTCCGTGGCGGCGGCCCCGCCGCGCACCGCCCGGATGAGTCCGTCGCCGGCGAGTCTCCGCAGGTCGCGGCGGACGGTGTTGGAAGAGACGCCCAGCTCGTCGACCAGGTCGGTGGCGGCGACGTACCCGTCCAGCGCGACGCGGCGCAGGATCGCCTCGCGGCGGTGCGGAGCCGACGAGTAGCGCAGTCCCGGCTCCGTATCACTCATAGGCCCATGATGTCGGAAAGATGGCAGATTTCCGCCATCTTTTTGGATTTGTCGTGTCAACATGGTCGTAGACCGCCACCGGATCGGAGCCTTCCTTGACCAGTCCCGAGACCACCGCGCCGGCGCTCGACGTGCTGGCCCGCTCGTCCGGCGGTTTCGCCATGGTCGCGATGGACCAGCGTGAGAGCCTGCGCCAGATGTTCGCCGCGGCCACGGGGGCACGTGTCGGCGACGAGACGCTGACGTCGTTCAAGCTGGCGGTGGCCAGGCAGGTCGGGCCGCACGCCTCCGGCTTCCTGGTCGACCAGGACTACGGCTTCCACCGGATCGCCGCCGAACGCACGGTGCGCGGCGGGCTCATCATCGCCGTGGACAGCCTGCGGCAGGAGCCCGACGGCCCCGTCGAGGACACGGCGATCGACGAGCGCGTCGACCTCTCCGCCGCCAGGGAGGCCGGGGCCGTCGCGGCCAAACTGCTGCTCATCTGGCGCGACGACGAACACCGGGGGCGCCGCCTCGACACCGCCGCCGCGTTCGTCCGGCGCTGCGCCGACGCCGGGCTGCTGTCGGTCCTGGAGGGCGTGGCCAAGCCCGCCGCCGGGCAGGAGGCGTCGTTCGACGGCCGCGCCGCGGTCCGGGAGGCCGCACGTGAGCTGGCCGCGCTGCGGCCGAGCCTCTACAAGGCGCAGGTGCCGCTCGGCGGGGCGGCGCCCGAGGACCGCCTGCTCGAGGAGTGCGCGCGCCTCGACGAGGTCATCCCGGTCCCGTGGGTCGTGCTCTCGCAGGGTGTGGAGCGCGACGACTTCCCGGCCGCCGTACGCGCCGCCTGCCGGGCCGGCGCTTCGGGGATGCTCGCCGGCCGTGCCATCTGGAGCGACGTCGTCGGCTCCGCCGACGTACCCGCCGGCCTGCGGAACCTCTCGGTCCCGCGGCTGAAGCACCTGGCCGCCATCGTCGACCAGCACGCCCGCCCCTGGAACGCCCGCTGACCCCGCGCCGTACGCTCACAGCCGCCTTCCACCGGCGAAATCGGCGCGGGAACGCGGTGGCGGTCGTGGACCGTACGCCGGTCGGCATGTTGGCGTGTCCCGTAGGCGGTGCCAGCACGTCATGGTGCGCGGGGCGACCCGGTCAGCGGTGCGCTGGAGGCGGGCGCGCGTGATCGCCGTGGCCTTGTCGGCGTCATGGCGCTCGATGGCGTCGACGAACTCACGATGTTCGATACTGCCGCGCCGGCCGATCATGGGCGGCATGCGGGCCTCCGTCACCTCCACCGCCGTGAGCGGACTGAGGGCGGGCCTGTCCCATCAGGCGTCGAAGCACAAGTACGGGGTGGGCCGACGGCCAGGAGGCCTTGTCAGGGTGCAGCCGGCTTGCAAGGGTCATGACGAAGTGCGGCTTCCGACAGTGCGGTGATCAGCGATCATAGGGTGATGGCACGTGGCACTGTGAAGTTCTGGAAGGCCGAGAAGGGTTGGGGAGCGATCTCCTCTCCTGAGCTCCCGGCCGATCGTGATGCGTTCGCGCACTTCAGCGACATCGTGGCGAGCGGGTATCGGAGCCTGGAGGCAGGTGACGAGGTCGAGTTCGACGTCGTCAAACGGCCGCAGGACAGCTTTGACTACGTAGCTGAGAACATCCGCACACTGTGACCACTCGGAGATCAATTCAGGGTCGAAGACAGGCGCTTGCCTTTTGAACCATCGTCTCGGGCATGCGGTCTGCCTCGACCTGATCGGCGGCATAGGTCATGACGCCTTCGGGATTCGTCCGTCCTGGCCGCAGGCATCATGCACTGACGACCCGGGCTGCGCTGTTGATGTGACAGAGCGCACGTGGCGCAGCGCGTCGACCGCGGCCGATCAGCGACGCCGGAGCGGCGTGGTGGCGCGTCGGTCAGGACAACCCGGCGCATGCCGACCGGGCGTCTCGCGTCTGGCCGTCGCGCTGCGGCCCACCGCTTCGTGAGGAACTCGTCAGTTCCAGAGGACGACGAAAGGTGAAGGCGAGGAGATCTCCTTGCCGCTTCTACCGTATAGCGCACCGGGGGGCTTGCGGCAAGACCCGGGTCTTGCCGCACAATCGTCGGCCGAGGTCACAACCTGCGGAAAACGGGGGCTCGACATGCCTGTGTTGTTGTCGATGTACGAGGGACGCGGTGACGTCGAACCGGTGCCGGGACCCCCGGCGCCGTTGCGGGCGCTCGGGTCGGAGATGCGGGTGTACGCGCCGACCGACTGGGCGGAGCGGAAGGCCGGCTCGGCACAGGGAAGGCAACCGAGATGGCGACGTGCCCAGCAAGCGGGTTCGACGAAGCGCGAGGCGCCGGTGATCCGATCGGCCGGTGCAGCGCGACGGAGCAAGACTGTCGCGGAGGTATCGGCGTGATCGAGTACGTGATGGGTCTGCGAGAGGCTGACGAGACACAGGTCGCGGTCGTGGGCGGCAAAGGCGCGCATCTGGGCGCGCTGTCGCGGATCGAAGGGATCCGCGTACCGGCCGGCTTCTGCGTGACGACGGACGCCTACCGGCGCATCGTGGCGGATACGCCGTCGATGGCCGATCGGCTCGATCAGCTGTCGCACCTGAACCCGGATGACCGGGAGGCGATTCGCACGCTCAGCGCGGACATCCGCCGGACGATCGAAGGGATCGCCTTCCCTGACGATCTCGCGGCGGCGATCACCCGCGCGCTCGCCCGGCTCGGCGAGCAAGCCGCCTACGCCGTGCGGTCCAGCGCGACGGCAGAGGACCTGCCGACGGCCTCTTTCGCGGGCCAGCAGGACACTTACCTGAACGTCGTGGGCCCGGCGGCGATCCTCCAGCACGTCAGCCGGTGCTGGGCATCGCTGTTCACCGAACGGGCGGTGGCCTACCGCCGGCGCAACGGGATCGACCACCGGAAGGTCCGCATGGCCGTGGTCGTGCAGCAGATGGTCTTCCCGCATGCGTCCGGCATCCTGTTCACGGCCGACCCCGTCACCGGCAACCGGAAGGTCGCCACCGTGGACGCCGGTTTCGGCCTCGGTGAAGCCCTGGTCTCCGGCCTGGTCAACCCGGACGTCTACAAGGTGCGAGACGGCGAGGTCGTCACCAAGGCGGTCTCCGCCAAGCAGCGTGCCGTCCACCCGCTGCCGGGCGGCGGGACGCAGGAAGTGGCGATCGACCCGCGGCGGCAGGGGCAGGCTGCGCTGACGGATGCGCAGGTCGTGCGGCTCGTGCGGCTCGGCCGGCGCCTCGAAGCGCACTTCGGCCGCCCGCAGGACATCGAATGGTGCCTGGTCGATGATGACTTCCAGATCGTTCAGAGCCGGCCGATCACCACGCTGTTCCCCATCCCCGAGACCGGCGACCAGGACAACCACGTCTACGTCTCCGTCGGTCATGGGCAGATGATGACCGACCCCATGAAGCCCTTGGGGCTCTCCATATGGCGGCTGACGGCCATGGCGCCGATGCACGAGGCCGGCGGCAGGCTGTTCGTCGACGTCACCCGGCACCTGGCGTCGCCCGCGAGCCGCGACGGCTTCCTGGAGATGGCGGGCAGGTCCGATCCGCTCATCAGGGACGCGCTGGAGACGGTCCTCGACCGCGGCGACGTCGTCCCGTCACTCCCGGACGGAGGTCCCGGCGGCCCGCCGGCCGGCGGCCCGCCGGCCCCGATCGAGACGGATCCGGCCATCGTCACCCAGCTGATCGAGCGCAGCCAGGCGTCCATCGCCGCCCTGCGGCGCGACATCCGGACGAAGACCGGGCCGGCGCTGTTCGACTTCCTGCTGGACGCCTTCGAGGAGCACAAGCGAGTCCTCAGAGATCCGCTGAACTTTCAGGCGATCATGGCGGGGATGGAGGCCACGTGGTGGCTCAACGACAAGCTGTACGAGTGGCTGGGCGAGAAGAACGCGGCCGACACGCTCACGCTGTCCGCCCCGGGCAACGTCACGTCGGAGATGGGACTGGCGCTGCTCGACGTCGCGGACGTGATCCGGCCGCATCCGGAGGTGGTGGCGTTCCTGCAGGGCGTCGAGGACGAGGGCTTCCTGGACGAGTTGCCGAAGCTCGCGGGCGGGACCGAAGCGCGTGAGGCCATCGAGGCATACCTCGACCGGTACGGCATGCGCTGCGTCGGCGAGATCGACATCACGAGGCCCCGCTGGAGCGAGCGCCCCACCACGCTGGTGCCCGTGATCCTCGACAACGTCAAGCTCTTCGAGCCGGGCGCCGCCGAGCGGCGCTTCGAGCAAGGGCGGCAGGAGGCGGAGAAGAAGGAGCGGGACGTGCTGTCACGCTTGCGGGCCCTGCCGGACGGGGAGCGGAAAGCCGACGAGGCCAAGCGGATGATCGACCGGGTCCGGACTTTCATCGGCTACCGCGAGTACCCGAAGTACGACATCGTCAGCCGCTTTTTCGTCTACAAGCAGGCCTTGCTGGAGGAGGCCGAGCGTCTCGTGCGGGCCGGCGTACTCCCCGAGAAGGAGGACATCTTCTCCCTCACCTTCCAGGAGCTCCACGACGTCGTGCGCACCAACCAGGTGGACGACCAGCTCATCCAGCAGCGCAAGGACGCGTACCGGTCGTACCACGCGCTCACGCCGCCCCGGGTGCTCACCTCGGACGGCGAGGTCATCACCGGGGCGTACCGACGCGACGACGTGCCGGCCGGTGCCCTGATCGGCCTGCCGGTCTCCGCCGGGACCATCGAGGGCAGGGCCCGCGTCATCCTGGACATGGCGGAGGCCGATCTCGCAGCCGGCGACATCCTGGTCACGGCCCATACGGACCCCAGCTGGACGCCCCTGTTCGTCGCCGTCTCAGGCCTGGTGACGGAGGTCGGAGGGTTGATGACGCACGGGGCGGTGATCGCACGGGAGTACGGTTTGCCGGCCGTCGTCGGTGTGGTGGACGCCACCCGGCTGATCCGGGACGGGCAGCGGATCCGCGTACACGGAACCGACGGGTACGTCGAGATCCTGCCTTGACCGAGCCGATCACCGCGCCTGGCGTCAGGAGGCGCTTTCCGCGTGGGCGGAGGCGGGGCAGTGCGCCTCGCCCCTCGAAATGGTCCACGCAGGCCTGGCGACGGCTCCACGGCGAAGATCTCCGCCTGCGGGAGCGCCCGCGCGATCACCAGGGTGCCGTGGCCGCCTCCGGCTCCGACGTCCACGACCGGCCCGGCGGCTCCGCGTAACGCCCCGGCCGGCGCAGGGGCCGGCGCCGTCCAGGCCGGGGGCGAGCATGACGTCCACGAACGCGGCGGAGCGCTCGTACGGGTCCGTCATGCGATCATCCCGCTCCACGTGATGAGGTTTTCACGCGCTCTCCTCCAGATTCAGTACGCGGCCGAAAGGATCGTCGTAACGGGCCCAGGCCGCGGCGCCCGGCAGGACGTCGCCCTGATCGATGAGGCAGGAGTCGAGCAGGGCGCAGATGCGGTCGCCGTCGATGTCAGGTCCGGTGAAGACGAGATGCTGGACGCGGTCGCCGATGATCGGGTTCCAGTCCATGGCGGCGGCGGCCCGGCGGGTCGGGGAGACGAGCTCCCAGGCGGCCTCGGGCAGCGCCGCCAGCCAGGGGCCGGCGTCCTGCACGGAGACCACTCCCGCCACGGCGTCCCACGCCAGCATGCGTTCGTGCCGGCTGGCCAGCCAGAACCGGCCGCGCGAGCGGACCGTGGTGGTGACGAGCTCCTCCATGACGTCGAACAGCCGGCCGGGGTGGAGCGGGCGCAGCCGGTGCCAGACGACCGTGGTGACTTCGCCGGTCTGCCTGTCGGCCGGGAGCTGGGCGGTGGCCGGGTCGACGCGTTCGGCGAGGCCCTGGACGTCCAGTACGGGGCCGGTGACGTCGGGGATGGCGACGATCGGCGTGTGCGGGGCCAGGTGGCCGAGCACGGCGGCCGACAGCTCGGCGTCGTCGGCGTCGCCCCCGTGCAGGGACAGGCTCGTGGCGTATTCGATCTGGCGGGCCAGCACCTCGGCCAGGTAACGCTGATCGCCGGGCGCCGCGGCCAGGCGGGCCTCGGTCAGCCGGTCGCCCCGGCAGATGTCCACGGGCATGTGCTCCGCCCGCAACGCCGTGTGCACGCACGTCAGGAGGAGCTCGTCGGCGCTGGCCAGCGCCTCGGCCACCGGGCGCGGCTCGACCGAGTCCCAGAGGTCGATGATCAACAGCGATGCCCGGGCGGCGTGCCGTACGAGCTGGGGGAGGAGATCCTCGCGGACGGTGCGGGGGGCGCAGTCGTGCGTGCGGCGCACTTCGGCGCGGTCCAGGACGCCGGAGAAGTCGCGGACCACGCGCTCGACCTGGCCCGCGGCGATGGCGCGATGGGTGGCGACAGCTTGTGGATGGCGGTGCAGCAGCCGATCGACCGCCTCGGCTCCGGCACAGCCGTACAGGCCCCCGACGAGGGCGACGGGAATGGGCACAGGACCCTCCAACACCATGAAACGACTAGATATCAGGACATGTGCGGTCACCTACGGAGGGCATGGTCACCGCGGCGTGTTCATGGTGCTGGAGCGCGAGGCGTAGGGCAGCAGGGCCATCTCACGGGCGTTCTTGATGGCCTTGGCGACCAGGCGCTGCTGCTGGACCGTGACGCCGGTGACCCGGCGGCTGCGGATCTTGCCTCGGTCGGAGATGAACTTGCGCAGCAGCGCGGTGTCCTTGTAGTCGATGCGGTCCACATGCAGGAGGGGGTTGGGCTTCCTGCGCGGGGCGCGGTGGGTCTTCATGCGTTCTCCTTGATGAGGATGGGGGCGAACGGGTCGTCGTAGCGGTTCCAGGCGTCCTGTCCGGCTCGTTCCTCCTCCTCGGTGAGCAGACAGGAGTCGAGCAGAGCGTGCAGGCGTTCGGTGTCGAGGTCGGGACCGGTGAAGACCAGGTGCTGGACGCGGTCGCCGCGTTCGGGGTCCCAGTCGAGCGAGGCGGCCGTGCGGCGGGCGGGGGAGACCAGGTCCCAGGCGGCACCGGGCAGCGCCGCCAGCCAGGGCCCGGCGTCCTCGACCGAGACGATGCCGGCGACGGCGTCCCAGGCGAGCAGTTGGTCGGGGCGGTTGGCCAGCCAGAAGCGGCCGCGTGAGCGTACGGACTCGATGACCAGCTCGTCCACGGCGTTGAACAGACGGGCGGGGTGCAGCGGGCGGCGGCTGCGCCAGACGGCGGTGACGATCTCGTCGGTCTGGGCGTCGCCGGGCAGCTGGGCGGTGGCGGGGTCCATGCGTTCGGCCAGCTCGTCGGCGCATATCCGGGCGCCGGTGACCGGTGGCAGGGCGCCGAGGGTGTGGACCGGGGTGAAGGGGGCGAGGTGGGTGAGCACCGTGCGGGACAGCTCGTCCTCGTCGCCGCCGTGCAGCACCAAGGCGGTCGGGTACTCGAGCTGCCGGGCCAGGACCTCGGCCAGGTAGCGCTGATCGCCGGCGGCCGCGGGCTTGCCGACCTCGCTGAGGCGTTCGCCGCGGGTGATGTCGTCGGGCATGGCCGCGGCGTCGAGCGCGGTGAGCACGGCCGTGAGGCGCAGGAACTCCTGGGCCTCGTCGCAGTCGACGGCCTCGGCCACCGAGCGGGGCTCCACGGAGTCCCAGAGGTCGGCGATCAGCAGCTCCGAGTCGCGGGCGAGCCTGATGAGCTCGGGGAGCAGGTCCTCGCGCACGGTGCAGGTCACGCAGCCGTGCGCGAGCCGCACCTCGGCGGTGCCGAGCACGCCCGTCCTGTCCCGGATGCTGCGCCGCACGAGCCCGTCGGTGATGTCGGCCAGGTCGTGGTGGACGGCGACCGCTCCCGGATGCTGCGCGAGCAGCCGCTCGACCGTTGCCGTACGGGCCGTGCGATGCAGGCCTGCGACGAGTACGACGGGGGTCGGCATGGAGGCCTCCTGTTGCAGCAATGAAAATCGTTGTCGTTATCATGGCATGAGTTCGCCCATGGGAAGGAACTGTTTTGGCCAGAAATGAGGTGCGACCCGTGATCAAGATCCGATCCACGGCCGGCACCGGCTACACCTACGTGACCAGGAAGAACCGCCGGAACACCCCGGACAGGCTCACCCTCCGCAAGTTCGACCCGACCATCCGTCAGCACGTTCTCTTCCGGGAGGAGCGATGAAGAAGGGCATCCACCCCGAGTATCGCCCGGTCGTCTTCCGCGACCCCGGCGCGGACTCCGCGTTCCTCACCCGGTCCACGATCACCAGCGAGAAGACCATCGAGTGGACCGACGGCAACACCTACCCGGTGGTGGACGTCGACGTGTCCTCGGCGAGCCACCCCTTCTACACCGGCCGCAGCCGCGTCCTCGACACCGCGGGCCGGGTCGAACGGTTCAAGCAGCGCTACGGGAGGACCTGATGTCGGCGCACTGCCAGCTCACCGGCGTCAAGCCGGTCTTCGGCAACAACGTCTCCCACTCCCACCGCCGCACCCGCCGGCGCTGGAACCCCAACATCCAGCAGCGCCGCTACTGGCTGCCCAGTGAGGACCGCTACGTCCGGCTCACGGTCAGCGCTCGCGCGATCAAGACCATCGACAAGATCGGCGTCGAGGCTGCTGTCGCACGGATCCGCGCCAGGGGAGAGAAGATCTGATGGCCAAGAAGAGCAAGATCGCGGCCAACGAGCGACGTAAAACCGTCGTTCTGCGCTACGCCGAACGGCGCGCCCAGCTGAAGGAAATCATCCGCACCGGCACGCCGCAGGAACGGGACGCCGCCGTACGCGAGCTCTCCCGGCAACCGCGCGACGCCAGCGCCACCCGCGTACGCAACCGCGACTCCGTCGACGGCCGTCCCCGCGGGCACCTCACCAAGTTCGGCCTCTCGCGCGTGCGCTTCCGCGAGATGGCCCACCGGGGCGAGCTGCCCGGCATCACGAAAGCGAGCTGGTGACCGTGGCCGTTCCCAAGCGCAAGACCTCGCGCAGCAACACCCGGCACCGCCGCAGCCAGTGGAAGGCCGCCGCGCCCGACCTCGTTCCGATCACCGTGAACGGCCGGGAGCTGCTCGTGCCCCGGCGCCTCATCCGCGCCTACCAGCGCGGCTTGATCACCGTCGATTGAGATGAGCCGGCCACCGGGCCACGTGTCGCGCATAAGCAGGCCAGGCGCCCGGTGGCCGCCACCCGTCGGCGGAGTTCAGGTTGCCCGCCGGCCTGACTTGCGGTTCTCAGCGAGCGGGAGTCCCCGTTCCGACGAGTGAGGTGGCGTCAAGGTCGTCCAGCTCGCGCTCGCCGAGGAGACGCTGGAACGAATCGCTCCTCGTTGTTGATCCGCGACACCGCCTGCTTGCCGGCAGGCGGGCTTGGGAACCGGCGGGCAGGCGAGCTCGCCCTGGCGGCACGGGCACAACGCTTCGGCACGATCAACGGCCCGGCCGGCCGACGCCGAGCTTCGGGTGCGGACCGGCAGGGAGGCGACTCTCCCCGCTGACCACCGCCGGCGGGGACAACCGCGCCCTGTGCGAGCTGGATCTGGCCTCAGCTGACCCGCACATGCTGTGCCGGGAGGCGACCCACGGTGGTCTCCGTCGATGTCGGCCCGCTCATTCCGGCGGCCGCCGCGTCAGGTCGAACGGAAGCCGGCCGCCACGTCGTTGACCGGGAAACGCGCCGGTTGCCCGGTCAGGACCCGCACGGCTTCTTCGGCGGCGATGCGCCGCACCATGGTGACGGCCTGCTCGGAGTAGTACGCGGCATGGGGGGTGACGATCACGTTGGGCAGCCTGAGCAGGGGGTTGTGCGGGCGCCAGTCGCGTTGTTTGGCGGGCTCCTCCTCCAGGTCGTCCAGCGCTGCGCCGGCGATCCATCCTTCGGTGAGTGCCTCGTAGATCGCCGCGTCGTCCACGATCGGTCCGCGCGCGGTGTTGATGAGGATGGCGTCCGGCTTCATCCTGCGAAGCGTCGCACGGTCGAAGGTGTGGTGTGTCTGGGGGGTGAGCGGCGACTGGATCACCAGGTAGTCGGCACCTTCCACGAGCTCATCGAAGGACACCGGCCGCACCTGGCGGGATCGGATCTCGAACTCGTCGAGAAACGGATCGTGCGCCCAGACCTCGACCCCGAACGCCCTCGCGCGTTCGGCGATGAGCCGTGCGATGGAGCCGAACGACAGCAGCCCGAGCACCCGTTCCCTCAGCCGCCAGATCGGCTCTCCGCTCTGCCACTGCCATGTGCCCTGCCGGGTCGCCCGGTCGTATCGGCAGATCTTGCGGGCGGCGGCGAGCCAGAGCGCGACGGCATGATCGGCGACTTCCTCGGCGCACCACTCGTTCGGCGCGTTCGTGACCTGGATGCCTCGCCGGGTCGCGGCGTCGACGTCGACGATGTCCACGCCGGTGCCGTAGCGAGCGATCACCCGGCAACGGGTGAAGGCATCGATGGCGTGGGAACCGACCCGCGCGTACTGGGTCAGGACGCCATCGACGTCTCGCCCTTTCTCGATGACCTCGTCCTCGCTCTTGCACTGCGCGGCGAGGAGTTCGAATCCGGCGCCCTCGACGATCGCGCGTTCGGTCTCCACATCGCCGAAGTCCGAGTCGGCGATCATGATCGTGCCTCTGGGGTCAGTGCGAGTCACGGGGAATCCCCTTGGTGTGTACGAGATCCTGGTAGGACACGGCGAGTTCGAGGCAGGCCCCGCTGTCCAGCTGCCCGACCGTGGAGCGGTAGATCTCCTGCCACGGTGTCTGGTTGTCGAATGTCGGCGATGTGTAGTGAGCCCACCGCTCGGCGATCTCCTCAGCTGACAGCAGCACGTCGACGCACGCATTGTCCATGTCGATGCGGATGCGGTCGCCGGTGCGCAGGATGGCGAGATTGCCGCCGACCGCCGCCTCGGGGCTGGCGTTCAGGATGGACGGCGCGTCCGAGGTGCCGCTCTGCCGGCCGTCGCCGAGCGTGGGCAGCACGGTGACGCCCAGCCGGACCAGCGCGGTAGGCACCTCCATGTTCACGACCTCGGCCGATCCCGGATAGCCGATCGGCCCGGTGTAGCGGATGACGAGGATGCAGTTCTCGTCTATGCCCAGCTCAGGATCTTGGATGCGGGCGTGGTAGTCCTCGGGCCCGTCGAAGACGATGGCGCGAAGGTCGAGCACCTGCGGTTCATCGGGATCCGGCAGGTAGCGTGCCCGGAAGTCGTCGGTGATGACCGAGGTCTTCATGACCGCGGAGTCGAACAGGTTCCCGGTCATGATGAGAAGTCCTCCCCGCGCGGCAACAGGCTCGTGGAGGGGACGGATGACCGCCGGGTCGGCGGGGGCGAGATCCTCCAGGTTCACGGCCACGGTACGACCGGAGATCGTCATGGCATCGCCGTGCAGGAGGCCCGCCGTCAACAACGACCGCATGACCGCGGGGACGCCGCCGGCGCGGTAGAAGTCCTCGCCGAGGAACTCGCCGGTAGGAGCGACGTTCACCAGCACCGGGATGTGGGCTCCGACCCGTTGCCAGTCCTGAATGGACAGTGCCACCCCGACGTGGCGCGCGATGGCGTTGATGTGGATGGGGACGTTGGTCGAGGCGGCGATCGCCGATGCGACAACGATCGCGTTCTCGAAGGCCTGCCGGGTCATGATCTTGCGCGGGGTAAGGTCCTCGTGCACCATGGCCACCGCCCGCCGGCCTGTGTCGTAGGCCATCTGCGCCCGCTCGCGATAGGGCGCCGGGATCGCCGCGCAACCGGGCAGGGACATCCCCAAGGCCTCGGCGAGACTGTTCATCGACAGCGCGGTTCCCATCGTGTTGCAGTGCCCGATGCTCGGCGCGGAGGCTGCCACGCGCGCCATGAACTCGTCGTAGTCGATCTGCCCGCTGGCCAGCAGCCGCCTCGACTGCCAGATCACCAGGCCCGAGCCCGACGAACCGATCCGCTCGCCATGGTGGTAGCCGTTGAGCATCGGCCCTCCGGACAGGACGATCGCCGGCAGGTTCACCGTCGCCGCCGCGGTCAGACACGCGGGCGTGGTCTTGTCGCAGCCCGTCGTCAGGACCACTCCATCGAGCGGATACCCGTAGAGCACCTCCACCAGCCCGAGATAGGCGAGGTTGCGGTCCAGCGCCGCAGTGGGGCGCTTGCCCGTCTCCTGCAGCGGATGAACGGGGAACTCGAACGGGATGCCACCACCGTCGCGGATCCCGTCCCTGACCCGATCGGCGAGGGCAAGGTGGTGCCGGTTACAGGGGACCAGGTCGCTACCCGTCTGGGCGATGCCGATGATCGGCCGGCCCGACTGGAGTTCCGCCGGGGTGAGGCCGTAGTTGAGGAAGCGCTCCAGATACAGAGCCGTCATCTCCGGATTGCCCGCGTTGTCCCACCAGGCCTGGCTGCGCAGGCTCCCCGTGGTGTGCTTCGTCGGTGGCATGAGGTGCTCCTTGCCGACCTACCAGGGCGTATGCCCCGACAAGCCCAGGGCTGCCGGCGCGGGAGAAATCCTTGGGGCGCTGCCCACACCCGCTCCCGGCTCGCCGTCCGTTCGCTACGTTGATGCCCGGTTCGCGGGCGTGGCGGACGCTGTCGACCGTCGGGCTGCTCCTCGACCTCACCGACCGAGGTGCCACGCCCGTACCGCCTCCATCTACCGCCCCCAGGAAGATGTCTCTTCCAGAAGCGGCACGTACCCAGCGCTCATCCTCGATATCCGCCTGACGTGCGGAAACAACGGCAAAGGCCGTTACCTCTGGCACGTGCGCCCCGGACCGCATCGACCTGCCTCCGCGGCGGATCACAGAATCGCCGAGGTGACGCGGACGTGCCGCTCAGTCGTGCGGCGGCAGTGCGCCGATCTGGTGGTCGGCGACATTCAGCGACTCCTCGACCAGCCGGCGGAGGTGTCCATGGTGGAGGGAGTACACGACGTGGCGCCCGTCCCTGCGGGAGGCCACCAGGCCGGCGAGCCGGAGCTTGGCCAGGTGCTGGCTGACAGAGGGACGAGGGGCGCCGATGGCCTCGGTCAGGGTGGTGACATCGGCCTCGCCGAGGCTCAACTGGTTCAGCAGGGCCAATCGCGTGCGATCGGCGAGGAGGGCGAGAACGGACGCGGCGACCTCGAACCGCTCGCCTCTCTGCTCGGAGGCCAGCGCATCCACATGAGCCGCGCGCATGTTCATGACCACATCGTAGAGCCGCGGCGCACGGATCGGTCGAAGGCGTCGCGGCTACCTGTGGACGACCAGGACGGCGTGGTGGTCGGTGCCTTCAGGTCCGTCGGGATCGGCGTGCACCGTGGCGGCCCGCAGACGCGGCAGGTCGTGAACGAGCCGGTGCTCGGCCTCCACCGATACGGCGTGCGCCTCGACCAGGGAGAGCTCATGGCTCACCACGATGTCGATCTCGGCGCGAAGGGAGTGGCCGATCCAGCGCATGCGCAGCGAGCCGACCCGGCGCACCCCGGGGGTCTCGGCGACGATCTGCTCGGCCTTGGCGATCAGCGCGGGGTCCACGGCGTCCATCAGCCGGTGGTAGACCTCGCGGGCGGCGTCACGCAGTACGTAGAGGATCGCGACGGTGATGAGCAAGCCGATGATCGGGTCGGCGTACGGCCAACCGGCCCATACTCCGGCCGCTCCGAGCAGCACGGCCAGTGAGGTGAAGCCGTCGGTGCGGGCGTGCAGGCCGTCGGCGACGAGGGCCGCGGAGCCGATCTCGCGGCCGACCCTGATCCGGTAGCGGGCCACCAGTTCGTTGCCGAGGAAGCCGATCACTCCCGCGGCGGCGACCCAGCCGAGCGCCTCCACATCCTGGGGGCTGATCAGCCGCTTGACGGCCTCGTACCCGGCCAGGCCCGCCGAGGCGGCGATGATCAGCACGATGATGATGCCGGCCAGGTCCTCGGCTCTGCCGTATCCGTAGGTGAACCGGCGGGAAGCCATCCGCCGGCCCACCGTGAAGGCGATCGCCAACGGCACCGCGGTCAGGGCGTCGGCGAAGTTGTGCAGGGTGTCGCCGAGCAGGGCCACCGAGCCCGACATCATGAAGATCGCTACTTGGGCGAGAGCGGTGACGGTGAGTACGGCGAAGGAGACGGCCAGGGTGCGCATGCCGCGACGGCTGGTCTCCAGCGCCTGATCGGTCCTGGTCGCCGCGTCGTGACTGTGTGGCGTCACCACATGGCGGAGGCGTTCCCCTAGGGTGCGCCTGGGGGATGCATGGCCGTGGCCGTGTCTCTGTCCCTGGCCCTGTCCGTGATCTCGTCCGTGGGGCGGTTCTGGGCGTCTGCGCGCGTTCATCTGCTGCTCCTCGTCCTGTCTCGGCGGAGCACGGGGGCTCTAGGGTCATACCCGCCAATATGTATCCATATGCGCACGCAAGCACATGTTAGGTGCGTCAACCATGCAGCAGCACAACGGTGGCCAACCGACCGGAGCGCAGGTGGAGGTGGCGGTCAGGGCGTTCCGCATGCTCTCTGACGCCACCAGGCTGCGCCTGTTGTGGGCTTTGGCCCAGGACGAGTACGACCTGGGCAACCTCGTCACGGTGGTGGGAGCGACCCGGCCCGCCGTGTCGCAGCATCTGGCCAAGCTGCGGCTGGCCGGCCTGGTGGCCTGTCGCCCGGAAGGCAGGCGGGTTCTCTACCGTGCCCGCGACTCTCACATCCGAGCATTGATCGCCGAGGCGGTCCATCATGCCGATCACGAGGTGTCGAGGATCCCGCGGCACGAGTGATCCGGCGGGCATATCGCGTGCCGCCCGGTGGGCGCTGCGTCGATCATCAAAGACACACCCAAGCCGACACTCGGATTCGGCGTGGTCCACCGGGAGGCGGGCTTGTGGTCATCGCATGGATGACATATTCGCGAGTGCATACATCTATACGGGTCAACGCGTCAGCGGTGGTGGCCCGTCCACAGTTCCGGTGATCACTGCCCCCCGGTGAGCTCGGCCCGAAAGCAGCGCCGCCACGGCGGCGACGAGTGACCGTTGCGAAGCCAATCGCTTGGGAAGCAATCCCGGAGGATCTCGTGCACGTACCCGACGGCTTCTTCACCGTTCCGATGTCCCTGGCCACGGGCGCCGTGGCCGCCAGTGGCGTCGCCTACTGCCTGCGCAGGGCGAGAGACGAACTGGACGACCGGATGGCCCCGCTGGCCGGGCTGGTGGCTGCCTTCGTCTTCGCCGTGCAGATGCTGAACTTCCCCGTCGGCGCCGGAACGAGCGGCCACCTGCTCGGAGGCGCGCTGGCAGCGATCCTCGTCGGACCTTATACCGGGGTCTTGTGCATCGCCGTGGTCGTCACGGTGCAGGCCCTGTTCTTCGCCGACGGGGGGCTGACCGCCCTGGGCGTCAACATCTGCCTGATGGGGCTGGTGACCGTCCTCGCCGGATACGGGATCTTCCGCGCGGTCGGCAAGCTGGTTCCACGCAACCGGACCGGCGTCGTCATCGCGTCCTTCGTCGGAGCCATGCTGTCGGTGCCCCTGTCCGCCCTGGCGTTCACGGGACTGTACGCCATCGGCGGGACCTCCTCGATCGATCCCGTCACGGTCGCCGCGGCCATGGGCGGCGTTCACGTGGTCATCGGCCTGGGCGAAGGCGCGATCACGGCGTTGACCGTCAGCACCGTGCTGGCCGTACGGCCCGACCTGGTGTATGGCGCGCGCAGCCTGATCGGGCCCTCGACGCTGCGCACGGCCTCCGGTGAGCTGGTCTCGGCTCGGCCGGCGGAAGGAGCCCATCGCGCGGCTCCGCGTCTTCGGCCCTTCCTCGTCGGCGGGACCGCCGCAGCCGTCGTGCTCGCGGGGCTGGTCAGCTTCTACGCCTCGGCGAACCCTGACGGCCTGGAGCGGGTGGCAGCCGACTTCGGATTCCTGTCCCAGGCGCAGGACCATCCGCTGGGCAACTCGGCGTTCGCCGACTACAGCATCAAAGGCGTCGATGACGAACGGTTGTCCGTGGGACTGGCCGGCGCGCTCGGGGTGGGGATCTCGCTGGCCGTGGGCGCCGCTGTGACCTGGTCGCTGCGACGCAGAGCCCGCCGCCGGTCAGGAGCCGCGACCATCGCCGAGCCGCTGACGCCGGAATCGTGACTTCATGGCCGCCGGACAGAGTCACCACCTGTATCTCCACGCCGACACGCCCGTCCACCGGCTCCCGCCGCAGTGCAAGCTGCTGTCGCTGATCGCGTTCGTCCTGATCGTCGTGGCCACCGATCCAGAACGGTTCTGGGCGTTCGCCCTCTACCTCGTGCTGCTCGGCGTGGTGGCCGTGGCGGCTCGCGTCCCCCTGAGGCTGCTGTTGCGGCGGATGGTCGTCGAGGTGCCGTTCGTGATCTTCGCGGCGGCGCTGCCGTTCCTGTCCGAGGGGGAGCGCATGACCGTCCTCGGCCTGTCGATGAGCGCGGACGGGTTGCTCGACGCGTGGAACATCGTGGCCAAGGCGACGCTCGGGGTGATCGCCTCCATCCTGCTGGCCGCCACCACCGAGCCGAGGACCCTGCTGCTCGGCGCCCAGCGGCTGCGGCTTCCGCACCTGCTGGTGCAGATCGCCGCCTTCATGCTGCGCTACGTCGAGGTGATCCTCGACGAGATGCGCCGGATGCGGATCGCGCGGGAGTCCCGCGCGTTCGTGGCGCGCGACATCCGGCACCTGCCCGTCGTGGCCCGTTCGGCGGGAGCCCTGTTCATCCGCTCGTACGAGCGTGGCGAACGTGTGCACCTGGCCATGCTCAGCCGCGGCTACACCGGCACCATGCCCGTCATCCAGGACGTGCGCGGCTCCGCCGCGCAGTGGGCGCTGGCCGCCACCCTGCCCGCGGCCGCGATCACGATACTCATCGGAGGACTGCTGTGAACTCTCTGCTGGTCGAAGGGCTGATGCACGCCTACCCCGACGGCACCCAGGCCCTGTTCGGCGTGGACCTGTCGATCGAGCGGGGAGAACGGGTCGCGCTGCTCGGGCCCAACGGCGCCGGCAAGACGACACTGGTCATGCACCTCAACGGCATCCTCACGCCCAGCCTGGGGACGGTCGCCGTCGGCGGGCTGCCCGTGTCCCGCGACAACCTCAAGGAGATCCGGCGCCGCGTCGGCCTGGTCTTCCAGGATCCCGACGACCAGCTGTTCATGCCGACGGTCCGCGAGGACGTCGCCTTCGGCCCCGCCAACCTCGGCATCCGAGGCGACGAGCTGGAACGGCGGATCTGCGCGGCGCTGGAGCGGGTCGGGATGCTCGACATGATCGACCGGCCACCGCACCATCTGTCCGGCGGACAGCGCCGCCGCGTCGCCGTCGCGACCGTGCTCGCCATGGAGCCCGAGATCCTGGTTCTCGACGAGCCGTCCTCGAACCTGGACCCTGCCGCGCGCCGCGAACTGGCCGACATCCTGCGCTCGCTCGATGTCACCATCCTCATGGTCACCCACGACCTGCCGTACGCCCTCGAACTGTGCGAGCGGTCCCTCATCCTGTCCGGCGGGACCGTCGTCGCGGACGGCCCGACGGCCGCGATCCTCGCCGACCCCGAGCTCCTGAGCCGGCACCGCCTGGAGCTCCCGTACGGCTTCTCGGTTCGAACGCCCATGTGAGGAGTGACTCCAGCACAGCTCTCCGGCCCAGGACAGCGTCACCGGTGACCTCCAGCCCTGCCTCGCGGGCACGAGTCTCACTTTCGACGACCTCGGCCACGCGTCAGACCGTGCCGTGTTGTCGGTGGCGTGTGCGAGCATGTCGCCTTCGCCGGGCGTCGTAAGGAGACCCCTTGTTCAGATCACTGCCCGCGGCGGCCAGGACGCTGGTGTGGGTGCGGATTCTCAATCAGCTCGGCGCATATGCGCTGTCGTTCCTCGCGGTGCTGGCAGGGCCGGATCTGGCAGCGGCGGCGCTGGCCCTGTTCGGGGTGACGGCGTTGGTCTCGCGCTGGGCGGGGGCGTTCCTGCTGGATCGGTGCTCGCCCCGTGGGGTGCTGGCCGCCGGGCTGGCCGCGACCGGCGTGGCGCTGATCGTGTTGGCGCTGGCACACGGCCCGGCGCAGGTGCTGATCGCGATCGCGCTGGTCGGGCTGGCCTTCGAGCTGTATGAGCCGGCGGCCCAGGAACTGCTGGCGCGGGCGAGTTCGGGCGAACAGCGCCATACGACGTATGCGGTGATGGGCGTGGCGTTGTCGGCGGCCGGAGCGGCCGGGGGGCTGCTGGCCGCGGTGTTGCTGCCGCTGGGAGTGCGCTGGCTGGTGGCCGCCGACGCACTCACCTGCCTGGCGGCGGCCGCCGTGGCGATGGCGTTCCTGCCCCGCGAAGAGGGCCGGCGCGGCGCGCGCCGCGCCCGAGCCGCTGAGCGCTGGCGTCCGCCGGCTCTGCTCCTGCGGTTGACCGTGGCCGGCACCGCGTTCGCGGTCGGCTCCCTGGCGGTGATGATGTACCTGCCGCTGGCGCTGTTGGAGCGCGGCGTGGCCGCGTGGGCGCCCGGTATGACGCTGGCGGGTGCGGCCGTGGTGGCTCCGCTGGCGTTGTGGGCGGCTCGGCGGCTGCTGTCCGGGCGCGCGCACGGGGTCATCCTCGGCGTCGGCACGGTGCTGCTCGGGGTGTTCGCGCTGGTCATGGCGCTGACCACCAGCCCGCCGCTCACCATTGCCGCCTACCTGGCCTGCACCGCGGTCAACAGCGTGCTGCTCGGCCGCTGGCAGTCGGTCGTCGCCGATGCCGCTCCGGAGTCCGATCGGCCGCGCTGGTTCGCCTTTCAGGGATCGTCATGGGGTCTGGCACAGCCCGCCGTCCCGCCTCTCGCCGCGCTGGCCGCCTGGCCCGTCGGCGCCGTCGGGGCGGGCGCCTTCCTCACTGCGGGAGTGGCGTTCCTGCTGGTGCCGTTCGTGCTGCGCCGCGCTCACGAGCTCACGGCCTGACGGCGCCGTCGCGGCGAGTTCCGGCGAGCTGGAGCCGCAGCCGTCACTGGATCGGTGCCGGAAGGCCGCGTCCAGTTCGGCCGGGGTGCCGGTGATCCCCTTCCCCTCGAACCCGACGGTCGCCCGGTCTACCTGGGTCTGGGTCGGACTCTGATCAGCAGCCCGACATCTGCTGCGCCCGCCCGTACGCGTCGGCTGTCAGGTCGCTGCCCATCTGCGGGTTCGCCGGTCTGGAACTTCCCTATGGCACGTAACTGTGGTTACAGTAACTATGGTTTCAATACTTGATGGCAAGCGAGCGAGGTGGGCCGTGACAGGGGCGATGGGGCAGTGGGTCCTGCTGGCGTACCGGATGCCCCGGCAGCCGTCCACGCTGCGGATCACGATCTGGCGCAAGCTCGATCGGCTCGGCGTGGCGAGGCTCGGCGACGGGCTGGTCGCGTTGCCCGCCGACGCGCGTACGCGTGAGCAGTTGGAGTGGATCGCGGAGGAGATCGGCGAGATGGGCGGCACGTCGACGCTCTGGCTGGCCGCGCCTGGGAGCCAGGGGCAGGAGCAGGCGATAGCGGCGGAGATGCGCCGGGCCAGGGCTGAGGAGTACCAGGCGGTGATCGCGCAGGCGCGCGGCGCGGCGCAGGCCCGGCCGGGGGAGCGGGCGAGGGTGGTCAAGCGGTTGCAGGCCGAGCTGCGGCGGATCGGCCGCCGCGACTACTTCCCGCCGGCCGAGCGGGACGAGGCGCGCCTTGCCGTCCAAGCCCTCGTCGAGCAGAGCGCCGCCGTGAAGGAGGAGTCACGGTGAAGTGGGCAACCCGTCGGGGAGTGCACATCGACCGGGCGGCCTGCGCCTGGCTGGTCCGCCGGCACCTGGATCCCGATGCGGAATTCGTGTTCGTCGGCGACCCCGCCGAGGTGCCCGAGGACGCCACGCCCTTCGACATGCGCGGCGTGGAGCTGTCCCATCACGGCGGCGACTGCTCGTTCGAGACGATCCTGCACCGGTACGAGCTGGCCGATCCGGTGCTGTGGAAGATCGCCGAGATCGTCCATGAGGCGGACATCGACGACGAGCGCTTCGACGCCCCCGAGGCGCCCGGACTGGACGTGATCCTGCGCGGCCTGTCGATGACCTGCGACGACCGGCGGGTGCTGGAGCTCACCGGGCCGATCTTCGACGGGCTGTACGAGTTCTACCGGCGTGGCCTGCTGCTGGGACGAGAACCGGCATGAACGGGGCCGTGCGCGCCGCCGCCATGGAGATCGGCCACGACCTCGCTCTTCCGACAGGTCCGCCTGCCGGAGGAACGACATCCCTGCCCCCGCGGAGGTTGGCATGGCCCAGCAGCTGACCGAAGACGTCATCCCGTTCCGGCAGGCGCTACGGGCCTGGTTCCTGATCTCGTTGCAGACCTTCGGCGGCCCGGCCGGGCAGATCGCCGTCATGCAGCGCACCCTCGTGGAGGAGAAGCGCTGGATCGGCCAGCAGCGCTTCAACCACGCGCTCAACTACTGCATGCTGCTGCCGGGCCCCGAGGCACAGCAACTGGCCATCTACGTGGGCTGGCTGCTCAACGGCACCCGGGGCGGCCTGGTCGCCGGCACCCTGTTCGTGCTGCCCGGAATGCTTGCGTTGCTGGCGCTGTCGGCCGTGTACATCCTGTGGCAGGACACCACCGTGGTGACCGCCCTGTTCGCCGGGATCGCCCCGGCGGTGCTGGCCATCGTCGCCCAGGCCGTCATCCGGGTCGCCAAACGGTCGCTGACGCATCCGGTGTTCGTCGCCGTCGCGGTGGCCGCCTTCCTCGCACTGGCGCTGTTCGGCGTGCCGTTCCCCATCGTGATCGCCGTTGCCGCACTCAGCGGCTGGACGACGTACAAGGTGACCCCGCATGTGCTCACGCAGGGTAACGGGCACGGCGGTGACGGTGGGCCCGCCCCGCTGATCCCCGACGACGCTCTGCATCATGCACAGCCCAGCCTGCGCTCCGCGGGCAGGATCCTGGCCGTCGGGCTGGTCGCGTGGTGGCTGCCGGTGGCCGCAGTGGCACTGTTCCTGGGTGCCGACAGCGTCTTCACCACTCAGGGCCTGTTCTTCTCCGGCACCGCCCTGGTCACCTTCGGCGGCGCGTACGCGGTGCTCGCCTTCGTCGCCCAGCGCGCGGTGGAGACCTACGCCTGGCTCACACCCGGTGAGATGGTGCGCGGGCTGGCCCTCGCGGAGACCACGCCGGGGCCGCTCATCATGGTCGTGCAGTTCGTGGCGTTCCTCGGCGCCTACCGGGATCCCGGTGCCCTGACCCCGTGGGCGGGCGCGCTGCTCGGTGCCCTGCTCACCACCTGGGTCACCTTCGTGCCGTGCTTCCTTTTCATCTTTCTAGGCGCTCCCTATGTCGAGCGGCTGCGGCACAACACCGCCATCAGCGCCGCACTGACGGGCATCACCGCCGCCGTCGTCGGCGTCATCGCCAACCTGGCCCTCTACTTCGCCGAGCACACCCTGTTCACCCGCACCTTCACCTGGGGTTGGGGCCCGTTCAGCATCCAGCTCCCTGAGACGGGGACGATCAGCCCGATCGCGCTGATGATCACCGTGGCGGCGCTCGTCATGACCTTTGTCCTGAAGTGGCCGATGCTGCGTATCCTCGGCATCTGCGCCGTGCTCGGTCTGGCCACCGTGCTGCTGTGACGTTCACAGCGGGAGCAGGAACAGGCTGCTCGGAGTGCTCACCACCGACAGGGCGAGCGTCAGGAGCAGCAGGTGCGGCGGCCACGGTCTTGGTGCTGTCGGCACATGTACTTCCGTCGCCGCTCAGCGGATGCTCCGGGGATGACAGAGCCGGTGGTTGCATCTGACGCGACGTCAGGACATAGCGTTCCTGGCGGGTGATCGATGTGACCGAACGACGCTGGAAGATCGGCGAGCTTGCTGCCGCGGCCGGCCTGACGGTGCGGACCTTGCACCACTTCGACCAGATCGGGCTGCTGCGCCCGGCCGAGCGGTCGGCGGCTGGTCATCGTCTTTACACCGGTGATGACGTCCGTCGGCTGTATCAGATCGTGGCGCTACGTGAGCTGAGGATGCCCCTCGGTCAGATCGCGGGCTCCCTGGACGGCGATGGGGGCGATCTGAGGGCGGCCATCGAGCAGCAGCTCGACCAGGTGGAACGGCAACTCACGCTGAACCACACGCTGCACCGGCGGCTGCAGGCACTTCAACGGGCGTTGCGGGAGGCCCGCGAGCCCTCGATCGATCAGCTCCTCGAGGCGATGGAGGCGATGATGCAGGCCAAGAACCTGACAGACGAGCAGTTCGCGCGGCTCAAGCGGCGGCATGTGGAGGTGGGCGACGAGGGGTTCGCCCGATGGCGGCAGCGGATGGCGGATCTGGCGGATCGGGTGGTCGACCACGCGGAGCGCGGCACCGACCCCGCCGACCCGGCGGTGCAGGAGCTCGCCCAAGAGTGGTTCGAGACCGTCACGGAGATGACCGGCGACGACAGGAGCGTTCTCTCGGCCCTCTACGCGAAGATCGACCGGCAGGGGCCTGAAGCCGCGACGAAAGGACTGCTCACCGCCCTTGGCTGGGAGTACCTCAAGCGGGCCTTCGCTGTCGGCTTCGGAAGCGTCCGCTGATCGCCGCGCTCGGGTGGGATCAAGCTGCGTCCGGGCGGAGAGTCGGCACCGGACGGAACGAGTTCTGCGCCGTACCAGGCGAACCCCGCAGAGGCCGCGGCTCACGAGTCAGCAGGTCAGCAGCCCGTTCAAGACCGGGAAAAGGTTCGCGAGGGTTGCAACTGCGAGTGATTGGTAAGTGAATAGTTGTCGCGTGCGTACATGAATACATATAGTCGGCATCCTGGGACTTATGTGGAAAGGAGCGGTATGTCCGTAGAGCAGGAGCCGACCTGGGGTGACCATGGCCACGGGCACGGGCACGGGGCGGCGGGTAGGGCCGCTCGGCTGCGCGGTCTGCTTGCGCGTGCGGGACATGCCTTCACTCCGCACAGCCACGACAGCGCCGGCAAGACGGACGCGGCGCTGGAGTCGAGCAGCCGCGGCATGCGGGTCCTCGCGCTCTCCTTCGCGATGTTGATGGTGACCGCGCTCGCCCAGGCGGTCATCGTGGCGTTCTCGGGATCGGTGGCCCTGCTGGGTGACACCCTGCACAATTTCGCCGACGCCCTGACGGCGGTGCCGCTGGCCATCGCGTTCTGGGTGGGCAGGCGGGCGGCGACGCGGCGGTTCACCTACGGCTACGGCCGGGCCGAGGACCTGGCCGGGATCGTGATCGTGGTCATCATCGCCGCGTCGGCCGCCCTGGCCGGGTACGAGGCCGTCAAGCGACTGATCGACCCGCAGGACGTGCGGGCTCTGTGGTGGGTCGCGGCGGCGGGCGTGATCGGGTTCGTCGGCAACGAGTGGGTGGCCCGCTACCGGATCAAGGTCGGGCGTGAGATCGGCTCGGCCGCACTGGTCGCCGACGGCCTGCATGCCCGTACCGATGGTTTCACCTCGCTGGCCGTGCTGCTCGGCGCCGGAGGCGCGGCGCTGGGCTTCCCGATCGCCGACCCCGTCATCGGCCTGCTGATCACCGTGGCCATCTGTTTCGTCCTTCGGGACGCGGCGCGCGAGATCTACCACCGCCTGATGGACGCCGTCGACCCGGCTCTCGTGGACCAGGCCGAAGACATCATCCGCGGCGCCCCTGGCGTCAAGGACGTGGGCGCGGTCCGGCTGCGCTGGGTCGGCCACGCCCTGCACGCCGAGGTCGACATCGTGGTCAGCCATGACGAGACCCTGGTCGGCGCTCACGCGATCGCGGTGGAGGCCGAGCACCGGCTCATCCATGACCTGCCCCGCCTGCGCGCCGCCACCGTGCACACCGATCCGGGAGGCGTCGAAGGCGTGGATCACCACGCGGTCCTGGCGACGCACCGCTAGTCCGCGGGTACGGCCATCCCTCTCGCGGCTGCCTGTCGTCGCATCGCGAGGGCCACGCCCGCCAGGGCGACCAGAAAGACGGAAAGCGCTGCGCCGGCCGGTCACCAGATCGGTGGCCGGCGGCGGGCGCCGTGAGGCACAAACCACTCCTCCGCCCCGACCGGCAACAGCATCCCCACTGCCACGTGTACCGCTGCCGCGATGGCACCCCCGAGCGTCACCGGCTCGACAGACAGCCGGCGCCGCGGGCGCCGTCTCCGTCCTGCGCGCGTTGGGCTGTGAGGACCCGTTCTGGCGGAGTTTTCAGGTCGATTATGTGGCGTTTTGGGCTGAGTTTTATGAAGATGGAACGATGGAGCGTGTGCCGCAGGATGACGGTGCGGCCGAGGCTCGGAAAGTTGTGACCGGGAAAGCTAGGCGGTTGGTCGTCGTGGGCGGCGCACTCGTCGTCGTGGCGGTGCTGGCGTACTGGCTGGGAAGCAGCGGGGGGAACGGCGAAGCGGCCGCACCCGGGCCGAGCGCGACGCCGACGCCCAGCGCGGCGCTCACAACGGCCGAGGTCTTCGAGAAGGTCGGGCCGTCGGTGGTGGTCATCCAGGCCGGGAAGTCGCTCGGAACCGGGGTGATCGCGGCCGAGGACGGGACGATTCTGACGGCGCACCACGTCATCGAAGACTCCGAAGACGTCACCCTGACGTTCGCCGACGGCACCAAGGCGAAGGCTGTTGTCGTGTCGTCGGATCCCAAGCGCGACGTCGCGACCCTCCAACCCGCGGAGCTGCCGGAGATCGTCGTCCCGGCGACGCTCGGCGGTGGCGTGGCCGTGGGCGCGCCCGTCGTGGCGATCGGCAATCCGCTGGGCCTGACCTACAGCGTCTCCACCGGGGTCGTGTCGGGCCTGAACCGGAGCGCCGAGAACGGCGACCTGAGCGGGCTCATCCAGTTCGACGCCTCCGTCAACCCCGGCAGCTCCGGCGGCCCTCTCCTGGACGCTCGCGGCCTGGTCATCGGGATCGTCGTCTCGATCGCCGACCCGGGAGGCGACGAGGCGTTCGCCGGCATCGCGTTCGCGGTGCCGATCGGCGCGGCCCTGGGCGGCGGCGAAGGCGACGGCCCGCCGGGTGACGGGCCCGAGATCTGACCGAGAGCGTCACGAGAAGGGACACCATGACCTCGACCAAGCCCCCCGAGTCGGCCCATCCGCTCGAACATGTGCTGTTCGAGGTCAAACGCACGATCGTCGGCCAGGACGTCCTGCTGGAGCGCATGGCCGTCGCGCTGATCGCCGACGGCCACCTGCTCGTCGAAGGAGTGCCGGGCCTGGCCAAGACGCTCGCGGTGAAATCGCTGGCCGCCGCGATCGCCGGGAGTTTCCAGCGCGTCCAGTTCACCCCCGATCTGGTGCCCGCCGACCTCGTGGGCACGCGGGTCTACCACCAGCACTCCGGGGAGTTCAAGACCGAGCTCGGCCCGGTGTTCGCGAACCTGCTGCTGGCCGACGAGATCAACCGCGCCCCCGCCAAGGTGCAGAGCGCCCTGCTGGAAGTGATGCAGGAGCATCAGGTGACGATCGGCCGTGAGACGTTCCGGGTGCCCGAGCCGTTCCTGGTCATGGCGACGGAGAACCCGATCGAGTCGGAGGGCACCTACCCGCTGCCCGAAGCGCAGGTCGACCGGTTCATGATGAAGGTGATCGTCGACTATCCGACACAGGCCGAAGAGCAGGCGATCGTCGGACGGGCGCTGCGTCCGCCCGAGCCGCCACAGCCGATGGTGACGGCCGAGGACCTGATCGCGATGCGGGCCCGCGCCCAGCAGGTCTACGTCGATCCGGCGATCGTCGACTACGCGGTGCGGCTGGTCTCCGTGACGCGTTCCCCCGCGACGGCCGGGCTCGGCGAGCTGGAACCGTACGTCACCCACGGGGCGAGCCCGCGGGCGTCCATCGCGCTCGTCACGGGCGCCCGGGCGCTGGCGCTCCTGCGCGGCCGCGACTACGTCCTGCCGCACGACCTGTCCGAGCTCGCGCTCGACGTGCTGCGCCACCGCCTCGTGCTGTCCTACGAGGCCCTCGCGGACGACGTCGACGCCGACACGATCATCACCAGGGTGCTCGGGGCCGTCCGGACGCCCGACGTCGTCCTGCAGAACCGCTGAGCCATGGCCACCGCTCCCGAGAGACTCCTGCTCCACCTGGAGTGGAAGGTCGTCCGCAGACTCGACGGCCGGCTCCAGGGCGCCCACCGCACCGCGTACCGCGGCTCCGGGATCGACTTCACCGGGTTGCGCCCCTACAACGACGGCGACGACGCCCGGCACATCGACTGGAACGTGACCGCGCGGCTGGACGAGCCGCACGTGCGCGTGTTCACCGAGGATCGCGAGCTGACGGTGTGGCTCGTGCTCGACCGGTCGGCGTCGATGGCGGCCGGCCGGCCGGGGCGCGGCAAGCACGACGTGCTCGCCGAGCTCGCGCTCGTCCTCGCCCGGCTGTTCGGCCGGGGCGGCAACCGCGTCGGCGCCCTGCTCTTCGACACCGGGATGCTGCGCGTCGTGCCGCCCGGCACCACCCGGCGGCACGCGCTGCGAATCGGCGCCGAGCTGGAACGCACCGCCGGGGCGCGTGGCGGCGCCACCACCGACCTGGCGGAGATGCTCGATGCGGCCGGACGGCTCGCGCGCCGCCGCGCACTCGTCGTCGTGCTGTCGGACTTCATCGGCGACGGCGACTGGGAGCGTTCCCTCCAGCGCCTGGCCCGGCGGCACGAGGTGGTCGCCCTGCGGATCGTGGACACCGCCGACGACGTGCTGCCCGAAGCCGGGCTGATCGTGGTCGAGGACGCCGAGACCGGCGAGCAGCTCGTCGTCGACTCCGCCGACCCGCTGTTGCGGGTCCGCTTCCGTGCCGCCGTCGATGCCCGCGACGCCCGGCTCGCGGCGGGCATGCGCCGGGCAGGGGTGCCCGTCCACCGCGTCGACACCGACCGTGATCTGGCCGAGGCGCTCGTCGAGGTCGTCGCCCGGAACCGGGACCGGTCGTCATGACCGGGGTCGCCGGAGGAGGCTCATGACCCTGTCCTCCCCGCTGCTGCTGGCCGTCGGACTGCTCGTCACGGCGGCGCTCGCCTGGGCGGCCGTCGTCTCGGCCCGCCGGCGGACGGCCGCGCTCGCCGCGGCCGGCGTCGCCGTGGCGGGCGGACGCCGGGCGTACCTCGGAACCGGCCTGACGATCGCCGGCGTCGGGGTGCTCGCGATCGCCACCGCGGGACCGGCGGCCATGGTGCCGGTCCCGCGGACCGCGGGCACCGTCATCCTCGCCATCGACGTCTCCAACAGCATGGGCGCCGACGACGTCGCGCCGACCCGGCTGGCGGCCGCGCAGCGGGCGGCTCGCGCGTTCGTGGCGGCGCAGCCCGGCAGCGTCGACATCGGAGTCGTCGCGTTCGAACGGGGCGCGCTCACCACCGCACGGCCGGACGCCGACCACTCCATCGCGCTCAAGGCCATCGACCGGCTGAAGCTCACCGGCGGCACCTCGCTGGGGACGGCCATCATGGCGTCACTGTCGGCGATCACCGGCGAGCAGGTGGCCCTCGGCCGCGACGGCACCGCGCCCGACATCGGCTACTGGCCGTCGGCGACGATCGTGATGTTCTCCGACGGGCAGAACCAGGGCCCGGACGTCGAACGCGCCGCCACCGTCGCCCAGAAGGCGGGCGTCCACATCCACACCGTCGGGGTCGGCACCACGGCGGGGGCGACGGTGAAGGTCGACGGTTACCACCTGCAGACCTCGCTCGAGGAGGACACCCTCACCTTGATCGCGCAGACCACCGGCGGCGCCTACCACCCCGCCTCCGACGCCGCGCGGCTCGACGGGATCGCTGACACCATCGACCTGCGGCTCACCGTCTCCGACGAGCCGCTGCCCCTCGCCGGCGGGCTGATCGGGCTCGCCCTCGCGCTGCTCACCGGGGGAGCGGCGCTCACCGTGCTCCGGTCTGGACGGGTGATCTGAATGTCGTTCGCATGGCCGTGGTCGCTGCTGTCCCTCCTCGTCATCCCGCTGATCCTCGCCGTCCGCTGGTGGGCGCTGCGCCGCCGCAGGCGGGCCGCCGTCCGCGTCACCTCGATGGCGCTCGTACGAAGCGCCCTGCCCGGCCGTACGCGCTGGACGCGGAAGATCCCCCCGGCACTGCTCATCGCCGGACTCGCGCTGCTCGCGGTCGGGGCCGCGCGCCCGCAGGCGTCGGTGCCGGTGCCGCAGACCTCGGCGACGATCCTGCTCGCGCTCGACACCTCCGGCTCGATGTGCTCCACGGACGTCGACCCCAACCGCATCACCGCCGCGAAGAAGGCCGCCGCGGAGTTCATCGAGTCGCAGCGGGGCGGGCCGCGCATCGGCCTGGTCACCTTCGCGGGCACCGCGGGTCTGCTCGTCCCTCCCACCGACGACACCGAGTCGCTGATCGAGGCGCTGGACGGCCTCACCGTGGCCCGCGGCACCGCGATCGGGCAGGCCATGCTCACCTCGATCGACGCGATCGCGGAGGTCGACCCGTCGGTCGCCCCCACCGGGGCGAACCCCGGCGGCCGTGGCGAAGGCTACGCCGGCGCCGCGATCGTCGTGCTCACCGACGGCGCCAACACCCAGGGCGTCGACCCGCAGACCGCCGCCCAGGAGGCGGCCCTGCGCCGCGTCCGCGTCTTCACCATCGGCTTCGGCACCACGAACCCGGCCCCGATGGTCTGCGACAACTCCCAGTTCGACGGCCGCGGCTTCGGCGGTTGGGGCGGCCGCGGCAGATTCGACAGCGGCCGCAACGTTCGCCTGATCGACGAGCCCGCACTCGAACAGATAGCCCAGACCACCGGCGGCTCCTACCACCGCGCCGAGAACGCCGACCAGCTGCAAAGCGCCCTCGACGCCCTCCCCGGCAGCTTCACCGTCATCCACCAACGGGTCGACACCGCCGCCGCCTTCGCCGCCGGCGGCGCCATCCTCATCACCGCGGCCCTGTCCCTCTCCCTCTGGTGGAACCGCCCCCGGGCCCCGACCCGCTGACGGCGCCTGCGGAACGCCGCAGCGTTCCCGGCCGGTTCCGCTTGCTGGGACGGACGAAGGTTCCTAGGTGGTGTCCGGGCCGTAGAGCGTGGCGATGTCCTTGGCGGTGGCCCACCGGCTGTAGGTAGGCGACTGCGGCCACCCGTCGGGTGAGTCCTGCCACTCCTCCTGCCGCCCGTACGGCAGCAGGTCGATCAGCGCGAAGGTGTGGCTGAGCTGCTCGGTGCCGCGGCCGTTGGTGTGCCAGGTGCGATACACGGTGTCGCCGTCGCGCAGGAACACGTTGACGGCGAAGCCTCCGCCGGGCGGCGCGCCGACGTCGGTGCCGAACGGGCTGTCGGCGGTGGAATACCAGGCCATCGTGTTGCCGACCCGCCGTTTGTAGGCGAGTGCTTCGTCGATGGGGCCTTGGGTGACGATGACGAACCGGGCATCGTAGTCGTCCAGGAACTCCAGCCGGGTGAACTGCGAGGTGAACCCGGTGCAGCCGGGGCACTGCCATTCCTTGCCCGGGAACCACATGTGGTTGTAGACGATCAGCTGTGTCCTGCCTTCGAAGATGTCCGCCAGCCGAACCGGTCCGTGCTCGCCGTCGAGGGTGTAGTCCGGCATCCTCACCATGGGCAGGCGGCGGCGCTCGGCGGCGATGGCGTCGAGCTCCCGGGTCGCGGCCTTCTCCCGGGCACGCAGTGCTTCGAGCTGACGCTGCCAGGTGCCGGCGTCGACGACGGGCGGTAGCGGGTTCATGCTCATGGTCTCTCCTGATCATGTGCGGCTTGCGGTGCACAGGAGTAGACCTGGCCCGGTCGTCGAATTCATCGCCTGCCGGCCGATCCCGTCCGGAAATTCACGGAACGAGGGCGCACGCTCCGGCAGAACCCACACCGGCGGCGTCCGCTTGTCGAGCTGCTGAGGCGATGAGGACAGGCGTCGCCGGCAGACGATTGCGCAGGTCGGCTTGAGGAAGGCCATGTCTACGCCGGCTTCCCGGCGGACGCGCGCGGCGGAAGGCGTGCGGCAGGGTCCGCGGGTCCCATTCGCAGGGACACGTCCAGCGAGGCGTGAACCGTTATGAACGGGGTCGCCCATATATCACTTCCGTGGACGTTAACAGCCTTGATCGATTGGCGTCGAGGATGAAGACTGCCGGTGAAGTTATGCCAGAAAGGTGCCCTTTTCATGCTGACGCGTCGCTTACTCGCCGTAGTACTGGCCTGCGCAGTTGTTGGCCTGCCTGCGGCTCCCGCCGCCGCCGATCCCCCCACCCATCCTGGAGGCCCCTGCCTCCAGGACAACCAGAACGTCAGCCGGAGCAGTGTCGCCGGCTACGCCGATGTCGTCAACGGCCTGGACCGCATCGCGCGGACCAGTAAAGGCCTGGTGACCGTGCACAAGGCCGGGCGCTCGGGCGAGGGGCGTGACCTGCTGTACGCGACCGTCGGCCGCGGGCCCGACGTCTTCTGGCTGCACGCCCGCATCCACGGAGACGAGCTGCACTCCACCGAGTCGGTCCTCCAGGTCCTCGACCACCTGGCCTCGGGCGACCCCGACGCGCGGCTCATCAGGGAACGGATGACGGTGATCGTCATCCCCATGTACAACCCCGACGGCGCCGAGGCCAACATCCGGCAGAGCACCACCCCCAACCGCATCGACCTCAACCGCGACTGGGAGAACTTCGCCCAGCCCGAGTCCCGCGCGTGGTACGCGCTCTGGCAGCAGATGCGGCCACGCTTGGCGCTCGACCTGCACCACATGGGCACTGCGCCGGTGGTGGAGGGGACCGACGAGCTGAACCAGTTCCAGATCGGCATCCGGCCGATCGACCCCTCGCGGATGACCGCGACGCAGTGGCGCACAGCCCAGCAACTGTCGATGGTGTCGGTGAACGCGCTCGACGGGTTCGGGCAGACGCACGTAGCGCGCTATCCGGACATCGACATCACCAACGCGGTGCTCTCCCGGATGCTGCTCGGCGGGCCGGGCCCCGACGGCAGCAGCCCCGGCTTCGCGACGCAGGGCGCGATCTTCTACGAGGTTCGCTCGGTCGGGCAGAAGAGCAACGGCTACCTCGAGCGGCTGTTCACCGTGCCCACGATGGCGGTGCTGAACGCGGTGGCGCGCGGCGAGTTGGCCGGGACAGATGTGTCGGGCATCGACGCCATCCCCCGCGCCACGCAGGGAACGTGCGGCGTCTGACCTCATCCGGCACCCAGCGCGACGCGCCGACCGGCCTCGCTCTACGACCTGTGGGGTACGTGCTTCGACACGTCGCACATCGTGCTGGTGTTTGAGACCGTCCTGGGGACGTTCCGCAGGATGTTCGTCGTCGCGGGCGAGGACAAGGTGCAGCCGCCATCTGCTGCGTGCCGCACTGGATCCAAAAAGCCCGCGGCGTCGACCTCGTCCGTGCGCGCCTTTTCAGCGGGAGCGTGCCGGACTTTCGCAGGGAACCGCCACGCGGTCAGGCGACCACGCGGACGGTCTTCAGCGAGGGGTCGGCGGCGTCCGGAATGACCATGCCGCCCTCCAGTCCGCTGTGCAGGCACTCCAGGACGTCGCGGTTGAGGCGCTCGCCCGGCAGCGCGGCCGGGATGCCGGGCGGGTACGGGGTGAGTAGTTCGGCGTTGATCCGCCCGCTCGCCTGCTGCCAGGGCACGTGTTCGACCGGGCCGAAGAACGCGTCTCGCGGCAACAGGGCTTGCTCCAGCCGCAGCTCGGACGGCGGCGGGATGCGCAGGCGAGGGGCGGGCGGCAGCTCGGTGGCGCGCTCGGCGAGGTCGTGCAGCGCCCGCAGGAGCCGGTCGGTGCTGTGCTCGTCGTCGGCGTGGGTCAGCTGGACGCCGATGCGGCGGTGGTCGGACAGGCCGACGTTGATCTGGTGCTGCTCGCGCAGCCAGTCGGCGGCCTGGTAGCCGCCCGTGCTCAGATCGCGCACCTCGACCATGAGTTGCAGCGGGTCGGCGTCGAACGCACGCCCGGGCCCGCAGAAGTCGTCACGGCCGTGCACGTGCAGACCGCCGATCTCCTCGATCCGCGCACGCGTCGCCTTTGCCAGCGCGAGCGTGCCGTCATGGATGGCGTGGCCGTGCTCGACCATTTGACGGCGCCAGCCGTCCAGCGTGGCATGGACCAGCACCGATGGGCTGGTGGTGCTGAACAGGTCGGCCCGTTCCTTGAGCAACTCCGGTGCGATCAGGTCGCCCTGGAGATGGAAGACGGAGCTCTGCTCCAGTCCGGAGCCCATCTTGTGGATGCTGGTGACGCACACGTCCGCGCCGGCGTCCATCGCCCACGTCGGCAGGTCCGGGTGGAACGGCAGGTGCGCGCCCCAGGCTTCGTCCACGATCAG
This sequence comes from Nonomuraea terrae, assembly GCF_004348995.1. Lineage (GTDB taxonomy): Bacteria > Actinomycetota > Actinomycetes > Streptosporangiales > Streptosporangiaceae > Nonomuraea > Nonomuraea terrae. Next base: position 20,491 of record NZ_SMKQ01000025.1, on the reverse strand, counting down.
CGGCTTGCCGTGCTCGTGACAGACCCGGGCGAGAGCGGCCAGGTCGGTGCAGGTGCCGTACGGGGTCGGCGTGACCACCAGCGCCCCCTTGGCGTCCGGGTGCTCGGCGAACGCCTCAGGGGCCGGTGGGTGGGCCAGATGCATTTTCTCGTCCCATTGCGGCTCGACCCACACCGGACAGATCCCCGGCAGGATCAGACCCGCCACCACGGACTTGTGCGTGTCCCGGCCGATCAGCAGCTTCTCGTGCGGTTCCGCGACCGACAACATGGACGCCTTGACCGACAGGGAGCTGCCACTTAGGTGGAGAAGAACGTCTGAGAATGATCCATGGGGCCGCTCTTGCCCTGGAGCCGGAGACGAAAACGGCTCTTGCCAGTGGTTCACCCCACAGCGCCGCGGTTCACCTGGACCTCAGCCGGTTCATGGCGCGGGCGAGCGTGACGCCGTACACGACGTGCCCCGCCGCCAGCACCGCCTGACGGCCCGGCCGATCCTGTTGGATCGGCGGCAGGATGCCCAGGCCCGGCACCCAGCCGGCGTAGCTACCGATCCAGATCGTCAGCGCGTACGCGATGCCGAGCGAGACCCGGGGCCTGCCGTCCCCGGGTCAGGAGGCCGAACAACGCGCCGGATGCGGTGCCGAAGCCGAGGTGGGCGACCGCTCCTAATGCCTTCTCGCCCGGTTTGCGGCGGTGTTTGTGGCCGGGAAGGGCGGCGCGGACGATACGTTTCGGCGGCTGGTCGGGCATCATGCCCGCCCGCTCGCCCGCGACCATCACCGCGCTCATCGCGGCGGTGGCCACGGCGCCGCTGACCACACCGTGAACGAGGTTGCGCATCATGGGTGTCGCCGCTGCCCGCTGGCCGTTCCCCGAAACGAACGGGCGCCGAAACGGCGTGGAGGGTCCTGCCGCCCAGGGCACCGACCGTGCGGGAAGCGGGACCAGTGCTGTACGGGTAGTCGAAGTGTCGAGCCCAGCGGAGAAGTTCCGTCTCGGTGACGTACGCGAAGTGTCCGTTCAGGCCACGTCCTGGATGTGGCCGGCTGGCGGGCGGGAGCGGAATAGTGGCAGGTCAGGACAGGGAGGCCAGCAACGGGCTCCCAGATGCATGTCCTCGCGGATCGTGCGAGCCGTCCTTACCCAGATGCGCCAGGCCCTGACCGCTCAACAACGCGAACAGGCAGCTCCACCACGGCTGATCGGGCTGTACCTGAGAGGCGATGGACGGCGATCCGGTCAACCCAAGGGGCGCGATCATTGCTCCCCGTCACCATGAACATGGCGAAATCCTGCATGTTTCATCCGTCATCACCGGGAATGTGATGGATCCGAGGCTGGGCTGTGGCCACCGTACCGGTCCGGCCCGTAGCCGTGCCCCTGATGTCTCATCACGAAAGGGCCCTTGATGGCTGAGCAGCAGGACGTGATCGCGGTGCTCGTGACCGACCATCGCGAGGTCGAGGAGATGTTCACCCAGCTGGAGCAGATGAGCGGCGATGGCGGCGAGCGGGCCAAGACGCTGGCCGAGAAGGTGGTCATCGAGCTGATCCGGCACTCGGTCGCCGAAGAGGCGTATCTGTACCCGGCCGCGCGGGAGCACATCGAGGGCGGTGATGCGCTGGTCGATGAGGAGATCGCCGAGCACGCCGAGGCCGAGGAGACGATGAAGCAGCTGGAGCGGCTGGAGCCGGGCGACGCGGAGTTCTGGCCGACGATGGAACGGTTGATGCGGGAGATCCGTCACCACATCCAGGAAGAGGAGAACGATCTCTTCCCGCGGCTGCGGCAGGCTTGCTCACAGGAGCAACTGGTGGACTTGGGCGGCAAGGTGCAGCGGGCCAAGAAGATGGCGCCGACCCGTCCCCACCCGTCCGCGCCCGACACCCCGCCCGGCAACAAGTTGCTTGCTCCCGGGGCCGGGCTGGTGGATCGCATCCGTGACGCGTTGACCGGCCGCGGACGCTCCTGAGCTCGTTCCGGTCGGCGTCCCGCCTGGCGTCGCTGGGAGTCACGCGCTTCCTTCTTCCCCAGCCCCGGCCGATCCCGCTGGACGCCCCTGCGGTGTGCAGCGAAGGTGATTCGGGTGACGGCCCTGGAGCGCTTGCCGTGCCGGCGCCGGACAATGTGGAAGGTCCACCGTCTCTTCCAGGTGTACTCGGTCTGCTCCCAGCAATGTTTCCCGACCGTCGGGCGCTCACTTCCAAGACTCTGTCAGAGAAGCGCCCGCCTGGTCGGCGTGCGGATTCACCTCATCTGTGCAGGGCAACTGACCTGAGCCGATGAACCGACTGGTGGAGGGCGTCGATGGCCGGACGAATCATGATCATGACCGCCGTCGCAGCGGTAGCGCTTTCTCCCGTGGCCGCGGGCGCGGTCACCGAACCCGAACTGAACGACCAGGACCGTACGTTCCTGGTCCAGGCGCACCAAGCCAACCTGGCCGAGATCCAGGCCGGAAACGCCGCCGGTGACAAGGCGGCCACGGAAGAGATCCGCGAAGTGGGCACGATCCTGGTCAGGGACCACACCACACTCGATCGCGCCGTCAAGCGGGAGGCTGACCAAGCCGACGTGGACCTGCCGAGCGAACCGAACCCACAGCAGCGCGCCGCACTGGCCCAAGTGTCGGCCAAGAGCGGCGAGGACTTCGACGAGGCGTGGGTGGCCTCTCAGATCACCGGTCATCGCCAGACGCTCGCGGCCATAGAGGAACAGCTGCGCAATGGAGCGAACCCGGACGTCAAGAAAGTCGCGTCCGACGCTCGCCCCGTCGTGCAGATGCACCTCGATGCCCTGCTCCGTGCAAACCGCACCCACTGACGGGCAGTGACAGGCACGGCGCGCGCCCTGGTCGCAGAGCGCGCGCCTCGCCTCTGCCCTGTGGTGCGGTCCACGGAGGCCCACAGGTGGAAGAAGGAACCATGGCAGCCAAAGCCGGGGAGAAGGCGCAAGAGAGCGGCGTCTTTCACTGCGCGAAGTGCAGCGAGAAGGTGCAGGTCAAGAAGGGGGACAAGATCCCTAAGTGCCCGAACGGACACGCCACCTTCGACCGCCGCACCGACGAGCCGGGTAGGTGATCATCGTGTCCCCGCGCCGGAAGGTTGCCGGCGCGGGAGCATACATGGCTGGGAAGTCAGCGAGGAGCTGTGGGCGGTGATCGAGCCGCTGTTGCCCGAGCGGAAGCGGCGGTTCCGGCATCCGGGACGTAAGCGGCGCGATGACCGGCTGGTCAGCGGGCGTTACTCCTCGGCCGTGCCGGGTTTCGTGCTGATGCGTTCCTGATAGATGTCCGCGTAGGTAGGCGAGTCCTTGATCAGGTCGTCGGAGAAGGCGGCGACGTCGTTGCCGATGAGTTCCAGGACTCCCTTGCCGGCCGCGACGCCCTCCTCGAAGAAATCGACGACTCCCGTGAGCAGCGATCCGTCAGCCAGCGCGACCGGCCCGACCTTGAAGAAGTACCTCTGCATCTCCTTGTAGACGATCTGGTAGTCCGGCGGGAGCGCCTTGACCCGCGCCATGTGCGCCCGCCACTGCTTCTTGCCCTCGATGATGTCGTGGATGCCCACGTCAGCCTCCTAGCCGGCCCAATTTCCTCGCGACGTTCCTGTTCAGCTGCTCGCGCCACCGGTCGCGAAAGCTCCGGGCTCCTTCTCCGCCGGCCAGCGCCGCGCAGAAGCCCGCGATGTCGTCTCCCAGCACCTCGTGAATGCTCTGCCCATCGGTCGCTGTCTCTTCGAGCAGCCCCAGAGCACCGTCGAGAATCGGCATCAAGTTTCGACCTGTGAAGTCCCCGTAGAGAAAAAGATGACCCTTGATCTCGTCCCACGCCGCCCGGTGGTCGGCCGGCAATGCCCCGGCCCGAGCTTCGAACGCCTTCCATTCCCTGGTGAGATCGTTGCCTGTGATGGTCTCCCAGAAGTTCATCTCCCGCCCTCCTTCAGCTTGCCGAGCCGTGATGTGATGTACTCCCATTTCGCCCAGAACGTCGCGAGTTCTTGACGCCCCGCGTCGTTGAGCGCATAGAACTTGCGAGGCGGGCCCAGCCCGGACGGTCGTTTCGTCACCTGGACGAGGCCCTTCTTCTCCAGTCGCAGCAGGATGGTATAAACCGTCCCTTCGACGACGTCGGCGAAGCCGAGTTCGTTCAGCCGACGCGTGATGGCGTACCCGTAGGTCTCCTCGCTGCCGATGATCTCCAGCACGCAGCCCTCGAGCGTGCCCTTCAGCATCTCCGTCAGGTCGTCCATCGTGGGCCCTCTTCGGTCTCCAAGTACTCGGTAATACCGAGTACCGCTACAAAGTACCACAGAGTAGCGGATCGGGGGTGCTCAGCGGGAACTCGACCCCGCCGACGCTTTCGGACCATCCTCCGGCGCGGGTCGACCCCGAGGACGCATGTGCGGTCAACATGATCGGCGAGAGAGCTGACGACGGGCCTCACGAAGAACCAGCGCCCCTCGCCGGCAAGAGGGCTCACTGTCTGCAGCTCGACTGGCCGGCCCTAAGAAGAGCACGTGGTGGCTCACTCGCCCATGGGCTGAGGGTGGAAGGATGCGGGTCCCGCAGTTCTCGCCGTCTTGCACGCAAGGTACCTGATGACGGCAGACCATCTAAAAAGTGAACACTTACGTGTTCCAGTGACAGCTTCAACAAGCGCGATATATATCTATTTATTCCCTTAGGTGTCGCTTTGGTGCAATCTCCGAGGGAGGAGCCGTCCAGTCGCGCCCCGATACGCTGCGGCCGATCGTTTCCCCCTTATGACGGAGTTTCGGAAAATGCACAACATCTGGCGAGGCGCTGCGGCGCTGGCCGCGACCGCTGCGATCGCGACGCTGACCATGGGCGTGAGCAGCGCGAGTGCCGTCGCTGACAAGCACGATGACGGCCACGCCAAGGACCACCCCTACACGATCGGGCTCTTCGGCGACATGCCGTACGGCGCCGCCGGACGGGTGGAGTATCCCCGTCTGATCGACGACATGAACAAGTCGGATATCAAGTTCTCGATCTTCGACGGCGACCTCAAGGCCGGGGGCGACGGCACTTGCGCGGATTCGCTCTACACCACGTCGCTCGCCTCGTTCAACAGCCAGAAGCGTCCTGTCGTCGTGATCCCCGGCGACAACGACTGGACGGACTGCTGGGGACGGTACGGCGCGGGCACCGGCGGTTTCGACCCGCTCGAGCGGCTCGACCACGAGCGGCGGGTCTTCTACCCGACCGACCAGAGCCTCGGGGGTCACACGATGACCCTGCAGCGGCAGAGCTCCGAGCCCGGCTACAAGAAGTATCGGGAGAACGTCCGCTGGGTGTACGGCCCGGTGATGTACGTCACCCTCAATGTCCAGGGCTCCAACGACAATCTGCCGCACGCGGGCGTCGACGGCGAGACCCGGCCGGACAGCGAGATCGCGCGTATGACGGCCGAACACCAGGAGCGCGAGGCGGCCAACATCCACTGGCTGTCGGAATCCTATGCCGAGGCCAAGAGACTCGGGGTCAAGGGCGTCCTCGTGACCTGGCAGGCCGACCCGAATTTCAGCAACGAGCAGAAGCTGCAGCCCGCTCAGTACGACGGCTTCAACGAGATCGTCCCCGAACTGCGCAAGCAGGTTCTCGCGTTCCCGGGCCAGTCGGCGCTCGTCCACGGTGACAGCCACTACTTCAAGCTGGACAAGCCGCTGAAGTACGACAACGGCCAGGTGGTGGAGAAGTTCACCCGGGTCGAGACGTTCGGCGACGGCAACACCCACTGGGTGGAGGCCACCATCGACCCGCGCGACCCCAACCTGTTCGAGTTCAGCCCCCGGATCGTCACGGCCAACGTCAACGACCGGTAAGCCGCGACGGACGCCGGCTCACGGCTGTCGAACGCCGCTCCGACCACGGGCCCACGTCCATGTGACGCGGATCCGTTTCCGTCGTCGAGCTGAACCGAGGCGTCGGAACGTTGACGACCACGCTGACCTCACGCGACCTCAGTCACCGAACCGCCGGCCAGCACCGATACCGCTGCTCGTCAACGGACATTCACCAGGGCCAATCCCGGCCTCCAGACGCGCGACGCACGAAAGATCGGCCGACAACGGCACCCGTCAAGCATGTCCTGGACAGAGGTGTCAAGCATCTCCCGGGACAACGCACAGGCCTCTTACGCACGTGTTCGGCGCGATCAGCGGCTGCGCACGTCGCGTGCCCGGACGGTCGTAGCGGGTTCTGGAGGCGGCCCGGTTGGCCGGAAATCGGGGGCTGAGCGTGTTCGGTCAGGGGGTGCGGAGGACGATGCGGCCCTTCGCGGTGCCGTCCGCCTGGCGGTGCCACGCCTTGGCGACCTGGTCGAGCGGCATCACCTCGTACGCCACCGCGAGCCGGCCGGCCGTCGACTGCTCGGCGATGTAGGTGATGGCGGCGGTGCGCTGCTCGGCGGTGATGGAGGCGTTGGTGTAGCCGAGGATCCGGAGTGAGCGGCTGCGCAGCGTGGAGGAGTCGAGCGGGCACGTCTCCGACGCCGAGCTGCCCAGGTTGACCAGCCGGCCGCCCTCGCGCAACGTGCGGGCCGCCGCCGCGGCCGGCAGCCCGTAGAGCGGGTCGAGCACGAGGTCGACCGGTCCGTCACAGGCAGCCGACAACCGGGCGGCCAGCTCCGCCACCTCGGCAGCGGTGTCCGTGTCTGGCTCCGCCGCCGTCCCGGGCCTGTGGCCGGTGATCTCGGAAGGATCGAGGGGGACCACGGCGTCGGCGCCGGCCTGACGGGCGCGTTCGAGGGCCGCGGCCGAGCGGGCCGCCGCGATCACGCGGCGGGCGCCGGCCAGGCGGGCCAGCTGGACCGCGGCCTGGCCGACCACGCCGCCGGCGCCCAGCACCAGCACCTGCTCGCCCGCGCGCAGCTCCCCGCGCCACGTCAGCGCCAGGTACGCCGCCACCGCCGACAGGCCGAGCGCGGCCACCGCGTACGGGTCCGCCCCGGCGGGCAGCTCCACCAGATCCGCGGACCGGGCCAGGGCGACCTCCGCCATGCTGCCGTCGCCCGGCGCCATCCCGGCCGAGGTCGGGAACCACACGAGCCTCCCGCCGACGGTGCCGACACCCTGCACCCCCGGCACGTACGGCAGAGCCGGCACGCCGAAGTACGACGTGCCGCCCGCGCACAGCAGGTCCAGCGGGGTGATGGGGGCGGCGGTCACCCGTACGGCCGCCCAGCCGGATCCCGGCTCGGGCGCCGGCCGGTCCGCGACGACGGGCGGCCGGGCGCACGACTCGATCAACGCCGCCCGCATCACGCCTCCCCGCCCGAGACACCCGGAAGCGCAATGCGTGCCTCTCGTGGGTTGGGGAGCGGAACGCGCGCCTCCCAGCCGGTCGAGTGCCCCGGAAGCGGAATGCGCAGGGTCAGAGTGTTCATCAGGTGGCGATGTCCGGATACGGGAGCTTCATGTGGGACAGGCGCTGAGCGTACTCGGTCTGGAAGCCGAGCGGCGGGTAGTCGCGTTCGAACATGGCGATGAACAGCGTCAGCGTCAGGAACGGATGCGCCCCCAGCTCGAACAGCTTCGGGTAGTCGTGGGCGGCCAGCGCCTCCCGCTCGACGTCGTCGAAGCGCAGCCACGTGGACGACTCGCCGGTGTGGGAGCCGAGGATGCGGTTGGCGTACTCCGACTCCCACCACTCGACGGTGGCACGCGGCTCCTCGCGGTAGCGCTCCACCAGCTCGGGGTCGCGGTCGACGGTGAACAGGAACTTGTTCAGCAGGTACTTGCTCACGGCCGGCCTCCCGGGTACCAGGTGAAGTACGCCTCCATGGTGTGGAACAGGTCATAGGTGTCGACGTAGTCGGCTTTGCGGCCTTCGCCGGCGACGCCCATCATCAGCATGAAGTCCATGAACCCGTGGGTGGCGTTGCCCGGCAGGTGCAGGCTGTCGAGGGTGACCTCCGACAGGCACCCCTCGATGTCGCCGGTCGAGATCCACTCCACGGCCTTGCGGTCGAACTCCGGGTCGGGGCCGTGCGGCCCGAACTGCCGCGGCCCGCCCAGCTCCAGCGACAGGTGCCCGGTGCCGATGATCGCCACCCGCTGATCCGACGGCCACGACTCGACGAGCTGCCGGATCATCCGCCCCAGCTGCACGAACCGCGAGGGACGCGGCAGGGGAGGGGCGAAGATGTTGGTGTAGATCGGCACGATCGGCAGGTCGTTCTGCGGGCGCAGGGTGATGATCGGACACGTGATCGAGTGGTCGATCCGCAGCTCGTTGGAGAACGCCAGGTCGAACCCGGCGTCGATCCCCTCGCGCAGGATGTACGACGACAGGTCCTCCTGCCCGGTGAAGAACATCCGCGGCAGGCCGAACTCGCGTTCCTCGTTGTAGAAGTTCGCGTCGTAGAAGGGCGCCTTGCCGACCAGGAACTGCGGCATGTTGTCCAGCCAGAGCTGGTGGAAGTGGTCGGAGCCGACCATGACCAGCACGTCCGGCCGCGCCCTGGTCAGGGTCTCGCGGAACGCCTCCACCTTGCGCACCCACGCGTCGGCGAACGGCGGGCGGTCCTCTCCGGTGGCGGTGCTGGCGCGGTAGTAGAAGGGATGGTGCGTGGACGCGATGACCGCGACGACCTCAGCCATGCGATTCTCCAGGAGGGAACGGCTCGGGCGGAATGGGCTTGTTGTTCAGGTCCACCGACAGGAAGATCTCGTTGGCCACGGGGCGGCGCAGCTCCTCGGCGAGCTGCCCGATGAGCCCCGCGGTCCTGGCCAGCAGCGCGAAGCCGCGCAGCAGTTCCAGCGGCAGGCCCAGGTCGGCCAGCGCGGCCCCGCAGACCCCGGCGCCGTTGAGCGGCAGCGTCCGGTTCAGCACGGCGGGATGCACGCGGCCGATGGCGGCGAACAGCGACAGGTGCGGCCCGAGCAGGCCCTCCTCGGCCGCGATCTCGAACAGCCGCGGCGTGCGCGGGTCGCCGTCCTTGTGCACGTGGTGACCGAGCCCGGGGATGAGCTCGCGCTGCTCCCTGCGGGCGCGGACGGTCTGGAGGGCGAGCTCGTCCCAGCCGGCGTCGTCGCTCGGCAGCGGGTCGTGCGCGGCCACCACCTCGTGCAGGAAGCGCCCGCAGTCCTCGGTGACGCCGAGGAAACGGGAGCCGCCGCCGAGCAGCCCGGCGGCCAGCGCCCCCTGGACGGAGTCGGGCGCCGACAGGTACGTCAGCCGCGTCACGATCGCGGTCGGCGTGAACCCGTGGTCGGCGAGCGCGGCCAGCACGGCCTCGAACACGCGGGTCTCACCCGGTGACGGGCGGCGCTGCGTGGCCAGCCAGAACGCCAGCTCGCCGAAGCCCACCTCGCCCATCACCTCGGAGGCCAGGTCGTGGCCGAGCAGCGTGATCGACGTCGGCGTGGACGCCCCGAGGGCGGTCGGGTACTCAGGCATCCTGGCCCCTGGAGGCCAGCCACTTGCGCAGCTCGGCGCCGTGCTCGTCGAGGTCGGGCGGCGGCAGGCGGTAGCCGGCGGGCGTCCGGGAGAAGCGGATCGGGTGGCGCGTGGTCGGCACCGCCTTCTCGCCCTCGCCGACCACCACGACCGGGTCGAGCCCGAACCGCTCGGCCATCGCGAAACCACCGTCGATGGTGTTGATCGGGCCGCTCGGGATGCCCGCGTCGACCAGCAGCTCGAACCACTCCTGCGCCGGCCGGGTGACGAGCCGCTCGACCAGGATCGGCCGCAGCTCCTCCCGGTTGGCGGTGCGGTCGGCGTTGCGCGCGAAGCGCGGGTCGGCGGCGACCTCGGGGATGCCGAGCACCTCGCACAGCTTGCGGAACTGCCCGTCGTTGGCCGCGGCCACGATCAGCTCGTGGTCGGCCGTCGGCAGCGGCTCGTACGGGAACACGCTCGGATGCGCGTTGCCCATCCGGTACGGCACCACGCCGCCCGCCACGTACGCCGAGCTCTGGTTGACCAGGCCCGTCAGCGCCGACGACAGCAGGTTCACCTCCACGTGCTGGCCCTGCCCGGTGGCGTCGCGGTGGCGCAGCGCGGCCAGGATGCCGATCACGGCGTGGTTGCCCGCCATCACGTCGAACACCGAGATCCCGGCGCGGTACGGCGGCCCGTCCGGCTCTCCGGTGAGGCTCATCAGCCCCGACATGGCCTGCACCATCAGGTCGTACCCGGGCACCCGCGCCCCGGCCCCTGAGCCGAAGCCGCTGATGGAGGCGTACACGACGCCGGGGTTGCGCGCGCTGACGGCGGCGTGGTCGAGGCCGAACTTGGTCAGGCCGCCGGGCCGGAAGTTCTCCACCAGCACGTCGGCGCGCCGGGCCAGCTCCCTGGCCAGCTCCGCGTCGCCCTCGTCCCGCAGGTCGAGCGCGATCGACCGCTTGCCGCGGTTGACCCCGAGATAGTACGTGGACGCCTCGCCCCGCGACGGCGGTGTCCACGAGCGGGTGTCGTCGCCGTTCGGGCCCTCCACCTTGACGACGTCGGCACCGAGGTCCGCCAGCAGCATCGTGGCGTACGGCCCGGCCAGCACCCGGGAGAAGTCGGCCACCAGCACGCCGGACAGCGGCCCGGCTGCCACGGTGTCAGTCATTCACAATCCATCCTCGCGTCCGTCCATCGGACGTATGTCCGCTCAAGTGATCCCAGCACTATCCCGCCGCCGCGTCAACCGCCTTGACAGCTCAGCAGCTGCTCATCACAGTTGCTTTGACCGTAGAGCGGACAACTGTTCGCCGCGGAGTTCAGCGAGGAGCGAGCCATGAACGAGTTCGAGGCAGGACGGCCCGTGGTGCTGCGCGGCGGCACCGTGCTGCCCATGGACGGGCCGCCCGAGGGCGGCAGGCGAGTGCTGGAGCGCACGGACGTCCTCGTCACGGGGGACAGGATCGCCGCCGTGGGCCCCGACCTGGAGGTGCCGGAGGGCACCGCCGTGATCGACGCGTCCGGCGGCATCGTCATGCCCGGCATGATCGACACCCACCGGCACATGTGGCAGACCGCGCTGCGCGGCTACGGCGCCGACTGGACGCTCACCCAGTACTTCGTCTGGTTCTACCTGGAGCACGGCAAGCTGTTCCGGCCCGAGGACGTGCACGCCGGCAACACGCTGGCCGCGATCGAGGCCCTGGAGGCCGGCGTCACCACCGTCGTCGACTGGTCGCACGGGCTGCGGACGGTCGAGCACGCCGATGCCGCCGTGGACGCGCTGCAGGCGGTCCCCGGCCGGTACGTGCTCGCGTACGGCAACATCCAGCAGCCGCCCGCCGAGTGGACGGGCGCGCCCGAGTTCCGCGACTTCGTGCGCCGCCGGATCACCGGCGACGACATGCTCGGCTTCCAGATCGCCTTCGACGTGCTGGGCGATCCCGCGTTCCCGGAGAGGCCCGCGTTCGAGGTGGCCAGTGAGCTCGGCGTCCCGGTCACCACGCACGCCGGTGTCTGGGGCGCCACCAGTGACGAGGGCATCCGGCTGATGCACGAGCACGGCTTCATGACCCCGGAGACGATCTACGTTCACGCCGCCTCGCTGTCGGCCGACTCCTACCACCGCATCGCGGCCACCGGCGGCTCCGTGTCGGTCTCCACCGAGAGCGAGCAGAGCGCCGGCCAGGGCTACCCGCCCACCTGGACGCTGCGCGCCCACGGCATCCCGGTCTCGCTGTCCATGGACACCAGCGTCTGGTGGAGCGGCGACCTGTTCTCCGCCATGCGCACCACGCTCGGCGCCGACCGCTCGCGCGAGCACCTGGAGGCGCAGACCAAGGGCGAGACGGTCACGCACTGCGCGCTGCGCTCCGACCAGGTCGTGGACTGGGCCACCAGGGGCGGTGCCCGCGCGCTCGGCCGCGACGACCTCGGCGTGATCGAGCCCGGCAGGAAGGCCGACCTCGTGCTCATCAAGAACGACCACTCGCCCGTGTCGTTCCCGCTGCTCAACCCGTACGGGCACGTGGCCTTCCAGGCGCAGCGCGGCGACGTGCACACCGTCATCGTCGACGGCCGGGTGGTCAAGCACGAGCACCGGCTGCTCGGCGTCGACCTCGCCGCGGCCCGCGCCCAGATCGACCGCACGATCGAGTACCTGCGCGGCGCGATGGGGGAGGAGGCGTGGGCCAAGGGCATGAACCCGGACATCCCTACGGCGAAGGTCCTCGACAACCCGTACACCTACACCGACTACCGCAGCGACGCCACGCACCGCCTCTGACCGGACGCTGTGCGGACGGGCGACCGTCTAAAGTCGGACCGGACGTATCCGAGCTAGTGAGGGTGTACATGGCACGTGGTGAGACCGGACCTGACTTCATCGAGGCGCTGGCCCGCGGCCTCGATGTCATCAGGGCCTTCCAGCCCGGCCGCCCGGTCATGTCGCTGACCGAGGTGGCGGCCGCGACCGGCCTGGCCCGGCCGACGGCCCGCCGCATCCTGCTCACCCTCCAGGAGCTCGGCTACGCCCGGGCCGAGCGGGGCGGCTTCGCGCTCACGCCGCGCGTCCTGGAGCTCGGCGTGTGCTACGTGCGCTCCATGGGCCTGTGGGAGGTCGCGCGCCCCCATCTGGAGCGGCTCGTCGCCCAGACGAACGAGTCGTCGTCGATCGCGCAGCTCGACGGCTCCGACATCGTCTACGTCGCCCGGGTCGCGGTGCCGAAGATCGTGGCGCTGTCGGTGCAGGTCGGCACGCGTTTCCCGGCGCTGCAGACCTCGTTGGGCAAGGTGCTGCTGGCCGCGCTGCCGCCGGCGGAGGTGGAGCGGGTGCTGGCCGAGCCGAGCCGCTCCGGCATCGAGCCGCGCTGGCGTCCCGACGCCAAGGAGCGCGAGGCGGTGCTGCGCTCGGTGCGGGCCAAGGGCTGGGCGATCACCGACGAGCAGCTCGCCCTCGGCATCAGGTCGGTGGCCGCGCCGCTGCGCGACGGGCTCGGCAACGTCATCGCCGCCGTGAACGTCAACGCCCACGCCGCCGAGACCTCCCTCGAGAAGCTCACCGAGGAGCACCTGCCGTTGCTGCTGAAGACGGCCAGCGCGATCAGCGCCGACTTCGCGCTGTACGAGGCGGTGCCGCAGGTCACCGCCTCCTGATCCGTCCGTCGTCCTCTTGGGTCTTGCCCGTGGGAGCTTTGTCAGCTTTCAATGATCTCCACACGAAAGATCCGGGAGGGTCCGAATGCGTGGTTTACGGGCGTCCGCAGTCGCCCTGATCGTCCTTGCAACGACATTCGTGGGCGCGCAGCCGTCCACACCGGCCGTGGCCGCCGGTCCGGCCGACCCGGAGCCGGCCTCGCTGGTCACGCTCTCGGTACCGGACCGGGCCGCGATGGAACGGCTGGTGGCCTCCGGCGCCGACCTCACCGAACGGGTCCGCCCGCAGGCCGACGGCAGCGTCCAGGTGGACGCGGTCGTCACCGAGAGCCAGCTGGAGGCCCTGCGTCCGCTGGGCGCCACCCTGGCCTCCGAGGCCCCGCAGTCCCCGCCGCAGGCCAGGGCGAAGGCCGCCGCCCCGCAGGACCAGATCGTCATCGAACGGGCGGTCTGGTATGAATCCCGCGACGGATACTTCCTGTCGGTCGAGGCGTCCAGCAGCGCCGCGCAGGCGGCCGACCTCACCGTCTCCTGGCGCGGCAAGAAGGGCACGAGCGGCCAGGCCGAGATGGTCGCCTACGTCGACGCCGGCCAGTACCTGGGACACCAGTTCAGCACCCCGGTCCCGGCCGGGAACCAGCCGCAGTCCATCACCGTCACCTCGGCGGGCGGCGGCCAGGCCGAGGCCAAGGTCAGGCAGTGGCCCGACGGCGACAGGCCCGACCGCGCCTCGCGCGGCTACCAGAAGGACTTCGTCACCCAGTACATGACGCCGGCCCAGCTCAACGAGCGGGTCAAGGACCTGCACCGGCGCTACCCGAAGCTCACCGACCTCATCACGCTGCCGTACAAGACCAACGGCTACCGGCGGCACGCGCAGGCCGTGCTCGGCACCCCGCCCGCCGCGGCCGTGGTCGTCACCTCCGACGCCTACGGCTCCGAGGGCGGCAACGACCTGAGCGTCGAGCTGGTCGACCCCGGCGCGCCGGACCGGCCGCTGCAGGCGAGCCTCGACGGCAAGCTGGTCACCGTCAGCCTGGCCACCGACGCCTCCGGCGCGCTGGTCAGCACCGCCGCGCAGGTCGCCGCCGCGATCAACGCCGCCGCCGGCCTGCCGGTCAAGGCGTCCGTCTACCGGACGGACCCGGGCGCGGGCGTCATGGCCCCGGCCCCGGCCACGCAGCTCGACGACTTCCTCAACGCCCCGGCGGACGTCTCCCGTGAGCCCGCCGAGGTGCTGGCGCTGCGGATCGGCGTGCACCGCGACGGCTCGCGCACCGGCGTGCTCGCCTACTCCCAGGAGCACGCCCGCGAATGGGTGACGCCGCTGGTCAGCATCGAGGCCGCCGAGCGGCTGCTGCGCAACTACGCCGGCGACAAGGCCACCCGCAAGCTGCTGGAGCGCACCGACGTCTTCATCGTCCCGGTCGTCAACCCCGACGGCGCGAACTACAGCTTCTACGACTTCAACTCCCAGCGGAAGAACATGACCAACCACTGCCCGCCGCAGCAGTCCGACCCGGCGCTGCGCAACCAGTGGGGCGTGGACGTCAACCGCAACTACGCCGCCGGCTCGGTGCACGACGGCTACGTAGGCGGCTCGACCAACTGCCAGAGCGGCTCGTACGCCGGCCCGGCCGAGCACTCCGAGCCGGAGAGCCGCAACGTCATGTGGCTGGCCGACACGTACCGCAACATCAAGTTCGCCATGAACGTGCACAGCTACGGCGGCTACTTCATGTGGCCTCCCGGCGCCTACCAGGCCGAGGGCCGCGTCACCCTGCCGCGGCCGACGCCCGAGGAGGAGGAGTTCTTCCTCGACTCGGCCCGCACGATCGAGGAGGCGATCGTCGCCGAGCGCGGCACGGTCATCTGGCCGCAGCAGACGGGCCCGGTCACCGACGTGCTGTACTCGGCGGCGGGCAACTCCGCCGACGAGCTCTGGTACGACTACGGCATCTACGGCTGGGACTTCGAGGTCGGCGCCGACCTGTGGAATTCCGAGACCCGCAGGTGGGAGCCCGTGGGCTTCCAGCCGCCGTTCAGCGAGGGCCATCAAGAGGCGATGGAGTTCGCCGCCGGCCTGATCTCCCTCATCGGCATCGCCGCCGACTACCGCGACCGCTGACCCGCGACCGGTGACCCCCGACCGCTGGCCCGGGCCCACTGGCCCGGGCCCGCTGACCCCCGACCGCTGACCCGGGCCCGCCGGGAGCGCCGCCGTCACAGGGCGGCGCTCCCGGCGGACCGGCATGCCGATCTCCCCGACACGCACCCTGGAGGACTTCCCTTGCGCTTACCCACCGCCCTTCTCGGCGTGGCCGTCTCGGCCGCGCTCCTGGTCGTCCCGCAGTCCGCGCAGGCCGATCCCGCAGACCCGCAGCCCCCGGCGGTGCGCGACTTCGGCAACGGCCCCGAACGGAACGAGGTGGCGGCCGGCCTGCCCGAGCAGGCCGGCACGCTGCGCGCCCCGCAGGCGGAGAAACGGCCCGACCCGGCCTGGCCGTCCCACGGTCACGGCTACCCGCGCCAGACGCGGCTGCCGGAGCCCGCGGAGAACCCGGCCGACGCCTCGATCAAGCTCGGGCTGGTGCCGTACCACGCCATCGCGCCCAAGCTGAACGAGCTGCAGCGGCGCAGCGACCGCGTCAGCGTCGAGGTTTTTGGCCGCAGCCACCAGGGCCGCGACATGTACCTCGTCACGGTCACCGCGCCCGAGAGCGCCGCCGAGGCGCGCGAGCAGGCCCGCATGCGCGAGCGCATCGAGAACGACCCGGCCTCCGCCGCCCGCGACCGCGCTCTGGCCAAGCGGTACAAGGCCCCGGTGTTCGTCAACGCCAACATCCACGGCAACGAGTGGGAGGGCACCGACGGCGTCCTGCGCACCGTCGAGGAGCTGGCGACCAGCACCGACCCGGCCGTGGCCGACCTGCTGTCGAAGACCCGGCTGTACTTCAACGTCACCGCCAACCCCGACGGCCGCGTCCTCGGCCAGCGCCCGAACGGCGCCGGGTTCGACCTCAACCGCGACTTCATCACCGCCTCCCAGCCCGAGACGCGGGCGATGCGCCAGTTGATGACGGACACCCAGCCGGTCGCCATGGTCGACCTGCACGGTTACGTCAACGGCACCCTCATCGAGCCGACCACGCCGCCGCACGGCGCCAACTACGAGTACGACCTGTTCATCAAGAACACCTACGCCAACGGCCTCGGCATGGAGGCCGCGGTCAACGGCCTGGGCTACACGTTGGAGAAGGACGGCGTGCGCCCGGTGCAGATCCCGTTCCGGGACGACCCCGAGGGCTGGGACGACTGGCCGCCGATCTTCACCCCGCAGTACGCGCCCTTCCACGGCGCCGTCGCCTCGCACACCGTGGAGATCCCGCTGCGGGTCAACAACGCCGACTACACCAACCTGCCGGTCGAGGAGTTGCGCCGCCGTTCGGCGATCAACACCGACGTGGCCGCCGCCGCCATCCGGGCGACGTACACGTTCGTGCACTCCCGGCACCAGCAGCTGGTCGCCGACCAGATCGAGGTGTTCCGGCGTGGCACGGCCGGTGAGCCGGCCAAGGAGGTGCCGCTCGGCATCGTCCCCGGCTTCGGCCCCGAGGACGTCTACACGACGACCTACCCGCGCGCGTACGTCATCCCGGCGGGCTCCGGGCAGCGGTCGGAGATGGCCGCCGGGCGCCTGGTGGACCACCTGATCGCCAACGACGTCCGGGTCGAGCGGGCCGAGCGCTCGTTCCGCGTCGGCCGCACCACCTACCCCGAGGGCTCGTACGTCGTGGACATGCGCCAGCCCAAGCGTGGCCTGGCCAACGTCATGCTGGAGCCCGGCCAGGACATCTCACCGCGGGTCGACGCCATGTACGACATCTCCGGCTGGAGCCACGCCCTGCTGTGGGGCGCCACCGTGGAGCCCGTCGACTCGCTGCGGGTGAAGGCCGACCCGGTCAAGGCCGCGGCCCCGACCGGCTCCGTGCCGCGCACCTTCGGCCCGCTCGCGCTGAAGGTGGGCGACGCCAAGGAGGTCATGGCGCTCAACGACCTGCTGGCCCAGGGCGTCGAGGTGACGTGGGGCGACGGCGGCACGGCCGTCGTGCCCGCCTCCGCCAGGGCGGCCGCGCGGACGGCCGCCGACCGCTACGGCGTCGCCTTCACCCCGGCGCGCCGGTCCGGCGGCACCCCGCTCACGCAGGTGCGCATCGCCGCGGCGGCGTCCGCCGACGAGCTGTACACGCTGCGCGAGATGGGCTTCTCCGTCACGCCCGTCTCCACGCAGGTGCTCAACGACGGGTTCGACTGGAGCGCGACGGACGTGCTGTTCGTCTCCAGCGGGCTCAACCACGCCCAGCTCTCTCCGCAGGCCAGGACGGCGCTCGACGCGTTCCTGACCACCGGCGGCGTGGTCACCCGCGGCGGCACCGGCACCTCGTTCAACGCCGCCGCCGGGCTGCTCACCGTGACCGGGGTGGCCGGGCGGAGCGACGCCAACGGCGTGGTCCGCACGGTCGTCTCCGACGGCTCCGTCGGCGCCGGCTCGCCCGAGCACTCGTTCGTGTACTCGCCGCGCTGGTTCACCGGCCTCGGCCCGGAGGTCCAGGTCGAGCAGGCGTACGCGGCGGAGGGGCCGCTGGTCTCCGGCCACTGGCGGGCCGACCAGAACGGCATGGGCGGCCCCGAGCAGGCCCGCGGCCAGGCCGCCGTGGTCAGCGGCCGGGACGAGCGCGGCGCGGCCGTGGTCATGTTCGGCACCGAGCCGATGTTCCGCAACCACCCGAAGGGACTCTTCCCGCAGGTGGCCAGGGCGCTGTACTGGTCGTCCTCCGTCACGGGGGCGGCCGTCACGACGCCGTAGCCGCCGGTTCGGGCCGGGCCCCGTTCTGTGGGGCCCGGCCCTCGGGTCAGCGCGCCGGGGCGTAGCCGGCCGGGCGGGTGGTGAACGTGCCCCGGCCCTGGGTACGGCTGCGCAGCCGGGTCGCGTACCCGAACACCTCGGCCAGCGGCACCACGGCGGTGATGACCACCGCGCCCGCCCGCGCCCGCGAGCCCGAGATGCGGCCGCGCCGGGCCGTCAGGTCGCCGAGCACGCCACCGGCCATGTCGTCCGGCACGGTGACCGTGACCTCGACGACCGGCTCCAGCAGCCGCAGCTCGCAGGAACGCAGCGCCTCCCGCAGCGCCAGCCGCCCCGCCGTGCGGAACGCCAGGTCCGAGGAGTCCTTGGTGTGCGTGGCCCCGTCGGTCAGCGTCACCCGCACGCCGGTCACCGGATGGCCGCCGAGCGGACCGGCCGCGAGCGCGTCCCGGCAGCCGGCCTCGACCGCCCGTACGTACTCGCGCGGCACCCGCCCGCCGCTCACCGTGGAGGCGAACGCGAACCCGCCCTCCTCCAGCGGCTCGACGTCGATCACCACGTGGGCGAACTGGCCGGCGCCGCCGTCCTGCTTGACGTGCCGGTACAGCAGCCCGCTCACCCCGCGCACGACCGTCTCCCGGTAGGCGACCTGCGGCCGGCCGACGTTCACCTCCAGCCGGTGGTCGCGGCGGAGCTTCTCCGCCGCCACCTCCAGGTGCAGCTCGCCCATCCCGGACAGCACGGTCTGCCCGGTCTCGGCGTCGTTCCGCACGGCCAGCGACGGATCCTCCTCGGCCAGCCGCGCCAGCGCCGCCGCCAGCCGGTCGCCGTCGGTGCTCCGGCGAACCTCCACGGCCACCGACACCACCGGCTCGGTCGCGACCGGCGGCTCCAGCAGCAGCGGCGCCTCCGGCGCGCACAACGTCGTGCCGGCACGGGCCGTCTTCGGCCCGACCAGCGCCACGATGTCGCCCGCCACCGCCTGCTCGGCCTCGCTGTGCCGGTCGGCCTGCACCCGCAGGATCCGGCCGACCCGCTCGGCGCGGCCGGTGCCCGCGTCCAGCACGGTGTCCCCCTTCCGCAGCGTTCCCGAGTAGATCCGCACGTACGTCAGCCGCCCGGTCGCGGTCGCGTTCACCTTGAACGCCAGCGCGGCCAGCGGCGCGGCCGGGTCGGCGGGGCGCGCCTCGCCGTCCTGGCCGCGCACCGCGGGCACGTCCAGCGGCGAGGGCAGGTAACGCACGACCGCGTCCAGCAGCGGCTCCACCCCGCGGTCGCGGTACGCGGAGCCGCACAGCACCACCACGCCGTCGCCCGTCCCGGTGAGGTCGCGCAGCGCGGCGGTCAGCGTCGCCTCCGACAGCGACGGCTGCGCGCAGAACTCCTCCAGCGCGCCCGCGTGCAGCTCGGCCACCGCCTCCTCCAGCAGCCGGCGCCGCACCCGGGCCTCCGCCAGCAGGTCGTCCGGCACCGGGCCCGCGTGGCAGGCGCCGCCTTCCCAGACGAGCGCGCGCATGCCCACGAGGTCCACCACGCCGGTGAAGCCGTCCTCGCGCCCGATCGGCAGCTGCACGACCAGCGGCGCCGGATGCAGCCGCCGGCGGATCGACTCCACCGCCGCGTCCAGGTCGGCGCCGGCCCGGTCGAGCTTGTTGACGAACGCGATGCGCGGCACGCCGTGCCGGTCGGCACGCCGCCACACCGACTCGCTCTGCGGCTCGACCCCGGCGACGCCGTCGAACACCGCGATCGCGCCGTCGAGCACCCGGAGCGACCGCTCGACCTCGTCGGAGAAGTCGACGTGGCCCGGGGTGTCGATCACGTTGACGCGGTGGCCGTCCCAGTCGCAGCTGACCGCGGCGGCGAAGATCGTGATGCCCCGGTCGCGCTCCTGCTGGTCGAAGTCGGTGACGGTGGTGCCGTCGTGCACCTCGCCGCGCTTGTGGGTGGCTCCGGCGAGATACAGCATCCGCTCGGTGACGGTGGTCTTCCCCGCGTCGACGTGGGCGAGGACGCCGATGTTGCGGACAGTGGCAAGGGGACTGGAGAGGCGAGCACGCATGGCCCATGAACCCTTTCGGGATGGTCGTGGTGGGACAGCGCGATCAGCCCAGGCGAGGGGGGATGAGGCGTCCTCGTCAGGGCGTCGTCCGGTGACGGCCGCGCAGCCGGCACCGGAGCGGCCGAGACATCAGGATCACCTCGTGGCGCGACGGGAGGACGACGGCAACGGTGCGGTGGCGCACGGCCGGCTCCTCTCTCTCGTCTCGCGGTCGCAGCGATCTTAATCACGCCCGCCCGGCCGGGGGAAGCGGTTTTTCCGGTCGTTTCCACGGGCGCGATCTCCAGCGGTGGCCGCCTTCTCGGGATGATCTGCCGGCGCGACCTCTTGAGGCGATGGCCGCCTGAACGTCACCACGCCGACGTCTGGCTGCCCCCGACGCGCGGGGCGGACGTCATTTCCGCATGTCGACATAGGTGCGAGACCCCTTCAGGGAAGGACGCGCGCCCATGACGACCTCTCTCGCCCCCGGTTCCCCCAACCCCCTCACAC
>NZ_SMKQ01000259.1 GCF_004348995.1 Nonomuraea terrae | reverse complement strand
CGCGGCGTCCCCGCTAATGGCGGCTTCGGCGAGCGCGCTCCGGGCGTGCGGGCGTTCGAACAGGGCATGGCGGCGGGCGGGCGGGATCCAGTAGAGGGCGCGCCGGGCGCGCAGCAGCGGCAGCGACTCAGGAATGTCGTCGAAGTCGCCGCGCCTGCGGGCGATCGCGTGGCGGAAGACGGCCGCCTGCGCGGGCCCGCCGGGAGCCGGGTGGGTCAGCGCGAGGACGTCGGCGAAGCGCAGGGGGGCGCCGGGACTGTCGTACGTCGCCAGGGCTCGTTCGTCGTAGAGCCGGACGACGGCGTCCGCGATGCCCCGTTTGAGCGGCTGAGGCAGGGCTCTGCCGTACCAGTGGAGCCAGTAGGCGAGCAGCTCGCCCGGCTCGT
Organism: Nonomuraea terrae; assembly: GCF_004348995.1. Classification (GTDB taxonomy): domain Bacteria; phylum Actinomycetota; class Actinomycetes; order Streptosporangiales; family Streptosporangiaceae; genus Nonomuraea; species Nonomuraea terrae. Next base: position 11,355 of record NZ_SMKQ01000259.1, on the reverse strand, counting down.
CGGCGCGGCGCAGGCACTGGTCGAGCAGTTGCCGGGAGCCCGTGACGCCGGCGTCCAGCCGGGCCTGCACGAGCTCGGCCACGGTGGCCAGCCGCAGGTGGCGCAGCGCGTCATGGCGGGCCGTCCAGGCGGTCATCCGCACCAGCCAGGCTTCGTCGGCGCGGGCCAGCCGGGTCGCGAGCGCGACGTAACGCGCGGACGGCACGCGGGCGCGGGCGTCCCCGAGCGCCCTGGCCACCAGCAGGAAGAGCTCTTTCCGGTACGTGTCCACGTTCGTCGAGGCGCGAGTGGTCATGGCGGCCTGCACTCCCTTCGGAAATGGGAAAGAGCCTCCCGAGAAGGGCGGCCGCCGGCGACCCGGCGGGTGCCGGGCGGCCGGGGCCAAGAGCGCATCGGGAGGCCCGGTGCCGCGGCGGTCAGGGCCGCGGCGGGGTTCAGCCGTTCGTGGGCTTGTGGCCGTGGTGGGCCTGGTGCTTGCGGCGGCTGCGTTTCTTACGCGCGCGCTTGGACATCGTTCTCCTTTCCGAACAGGCACGCGCCGACGCGGGCTTGCTCGATGGCGGGGATCGCGGCGAACCAGCCGTCGCCGGGGTCGGTGATGACGTGCCAGGAGCCGGCCGGCTCGACGGCCGCGTCCGGATGTGTCAGGACGATCACCCGGTCGTGCCCGCCGGCATGGGCGCGTACGGCCTCCGCCGCCGGGTGATCGCCCGCGGGCTCGTGGAAGCGGTCCACCGACTCCAGCAGCGAGCCGCCGATGTCGACCCGTCCGGCCGCGGGCCCGAACTGGACGGCCTCCACCGACGGCGAGCGCAGCGCGAGCGCGGCGGCGACGGCCGCGGCGGCGTCGGCCCTGGTCAAACCCCCGTCGCGGCGGGCCATCGCCGCGCCGCGGTCCACCAGGACGAGCGTCCGGCCCTCCAGCGCGGGCACCTGGCCCAGCGCGTGCTCGAGGGCCCGCTCCAGGGCCGCGGACCAGCGCGAGCCGGGGACCGCCCGGCAGGCGGCCAGGATCTCCAGCGGCAGCGCGCCGCCCCGCCGTACGGAGATCTCGTCGGCGAGCTCCGCGCAGAGCCGGTTGGCCACCTCACCGCTCAGCCCGGCGCCGTCGAGAGCGCTCAGGACGGTCAACCGCTGCCGGTACGTCATGGACGGCAGCACCACCGCCCACGCCTTGGCGGTCATCTCGCCGCCGAGCCAGACGGCCACCTGCTCCCAGTCCATCCGGGCCACGGCGAACAGGGCGGCCGCGTCGGGCCGCTCCAGCGCCCGGTGCCGCCTGGCGGCCGGCAGGTCGTGCAGCTCGGCACGGGCTCGCAGGGTCGTCAGCGACTCCGGCACGGGACGTTCGCGCTTGAGGCGCCGGGCGGCGTACTGGAAGACGTCGTTCTGCGCCTTGCCGGACGGTTCGGGATGGGTGAGCGCGATCACCTCGGCGAAGCGCATGGCGGCCCGCGGGGTGTCGTGGACGGCCAGGGCGTGCTCGTCGTAGAGGCGTTCGGCGGCGTCCGCGACGGCCTGTTTGATCGGCTTGGGGATCGACCGGCCGTACCGGCCGATCAGGTAGGCCAGCAGGTCGCCGGGGTCCTCCGGGCGCAGCAGCACCTCGCCGCCCAGCCGGCGGGCCTCGGCCGAGGTGGCGAGCCTGGCGGTCAGCCGGGTGCGCAGGTATTCGGCCGCGGCGGCCAGCGCCAGCAGGCGCAGCGCCGGCTGCCTGCGGGTCCAGCCGATGAACGCGCTCATCCAGGCGTCGTCGGCGGCCAGCGTGGCGACCAGCCCCGCGAGTCGGTCGCCGGGCTCTCTGGCACGCCGGTCGGCCAGGGCGCGGGCGGCCAGCAGGAAAAGCTCGCTCCTGGCGGCGGTCACCACTGAAGGCTGGGGTGTGGTCATCGGCCCTTCTTCACGAAAGAGGGAAGAGGCCTCCCGCGTCGGCGATCAATGGGATTCCGTTCGCGCCAAAATCCGGAATCGTCGCGATCCGCGGGAGGCCCCGAGGAGGCACCGCGGGTCTCGCGGTGCGGCGTGGGCCGTCATCCCACGCCTGTGTGTCCGTGCTCAGTGACACACCATCGGACGGGCCAGAGGGGATGGTGACGGCGCACAACGCTGCGGCGGGGTCGTGCCGTCATTTCTCCTCCTTTACCCGTCCGGCGTCCTCCACTATGTCCGGGCCCCTAATGCCGGGGCAAGAATTTTGACACCATGCCTACGCGTAAAAGACGCGAAAAAAGCGCCCGCGTTGAATGAGACCCCTCTAATGCTCGTCTCACGGAACGGCAATGGCCGGTCGAGATGCTTCTGGTGGCCGGGGGGAGCCCGGCCGGAGCTGACGAAGGGGACAGACATGAGAATGATCAAGCTGACCGTGGCCGGCGCCGTCCTGGGCACGGTGCTCGGGAGCATGGCCCTGGCCTCGCCGGCCCACGCCGACACCCGCACCTGCTCGGGCACGATCCGCTCCGCCTCCGTCGACGACATCCGGGTCCCGAAGGGCGCCCGGTGCACCCTTCTCGGCACCAGGGTCGACGGCAACGTCAAGGTGGCGAGCGACGCCACCCTGGTCGCCCGCGGCGTGCGGGTCGACGGCGACATCCAGGCCGACGACGCCCGCTCGGTCTCGGTGAGCAGCGGCTCGCAGGTCGACGGCAACATCCAGGTCGAGGACACCGGCGTCGTCACGGTGCTGTCGACCCGGGTCGACGGCGACATCCAGCTGGAGGACAACCGCCGCTCGGTGCGCGTCGAGGGCAACCGCGTGTCCGGCAACGTCGAGGTGGAGGAGAACCGCGGGAGCGTGCGGGTCCAGCGCAACGCAGTCCGGGGCGACCTGGAGTGCGAGAGCAACCGCCGCGGAGTGTCCGGGGGGAACAACTCCGTGCGCGGCGACAAGGAAGGCCAGTGCCGCCGCCTCTGACGGTGCTCCTCCCCTGACGACCGCCCCGGGCGCCCCGCACGGCCCCGGGGCCGCTCGTACGCGCTAGGCGGGAAGGCGGTAGACGGAGACGTGGGAGCGCGACTCGGCGGTGAACTCGGCTCCCGACCAGTCGGCGTGCCGACTCTCCAGCTCGAAGCCGGCCAGCTGCCCCATGAGGTCGAGCTCGGCCGGCCAGATGTAGCGCTGGGGGGTACGGAAGAGCGTGGCCTGCCGGCTGTCGTCGAAGCGGAAGTGGTGGGAGACGAGGTGCTGGCGCACCACGTCGTAGGTGTCGATGCCGAGGTAGCCGGGTTCGCTGGCGAAGACGAAGCCCTGCTGGCCGGGGGGAAGGATACGAAGTTCGGGCACGCCCAGCTCGATCACGAACCGGCCGCCCGGCTCAAGGTGGCGGGCGGCGTTGCGGAAGCATTCGACCTGCTCGGCCTGGGTGAGCAGGTTGGAGATCGTGTTGAAGACGAGATAGACGAGCGTGTACGTGCCCGGCGCGGTGGCGGTCGCCATGTCTCCGTTGACGACGGGGATGGCCGACTCGTCCGCCTTGGTGCGCAGCTGGTCGATCATCGGACGCGACAGCTCGATGCCGGTGACGGGCACGCCCCGCCCGGCGAGCGGCACGCCCACCCGGCCGGTCCCGATGGCGAACTCCAGCGCCCGGCCGCCGCCCGCCAGCTCGGCCAGCCGGTCGACGGTGGGCCCGAGCACGTCGGGGGCGAACATGCCGGTGCCGGGGGTGTCGTAATGCTGGGCGGCGTAGGCGTCCCAGATGTCCTCCTGTCGCATGCCGCCCACGATGTCCGCGGGCGGCATGCGCTGTCCACTGATTTAACGTCCGCTCGGTTCCGCCTCGTCGTACTCGACGGCGTAGTCCTGCCGCGAGCGGTCCTTGAGCAAGTACGCCGCCACCACGCTGATCAGGGCGCAGACCGCCATGTAGACGGCGATGGCGAAGGAGCTCTGATACGTCTCGTACAGCCAGACCGCGATCAACGGGGCCGGGCCGCCGGCCGTCACCGAGGCGAGCTGGTAGCCGAGGGAGGCTCCGCTGTAGCGCAGCCGCCCGGTGAAGCTCTCGGCGATGAACGTCGCCTGCGGGCCGTACTGGATGTCATGGATGGGCGCGGCCAGCACGATGGCGAGGAAGACCAGCGCCGGCACGCGGGTGTCGAGCAGCGGCCAGTAGACGAACGACCACGCCACCATGAGGGCGGCGCCGACGATGTAGAGCTTCCTGCGGTTCACCAGGTCGGAGATGTAGCCCCAGAACGGCACGGTGACCAGCGAGACGAGGCCGGCCACGATGACGTACAGATAGACGTCCGACGCCTCGAAGCCGAGGGTCCTGGTGGCGTAGGTGAGGATGAAGACGGTGAAGATGTAGAACGGCGCCTGCTGGCCGGTGCGCAGCAGCGCGCTGAGCACGATCTCGCGCCAGTTCTTCTTGATGACCTCGCGCACGGGCACGCGCTCGATCTTGTTCTCGCGCAGCACCTTCGCGAAGACGGGCGTCTCCAGGATGCCGAGCCTGATGTAGAGACCGACGCCGGCCATGACGATGCTGAGCAGGAACGGGATGCGCCAGCCCCAGTACGGGTCGAGCGGCTGGAAGATCTGCAGGCCGACGTAGCCGAGCACGAGCCCGACGGGCACGCCGAACTGCGGCCAGCTGCCGAGGAACCCGCGCCGGCCGCCCCGGGTGTCGCCCCACTCGGTGGCCAGCAGCACCGAGCCGCCCCACTCGCCGCCGACGCTGATGCCCTGCAGCAGGCGGAGCAGGGTGAGCAGGATGCCGCCCCAGATGCCGATCTGGTCGTACGTCGGCACGAGGCCGACGAGCGCGGTGGCGACGCCCATGGTCATCAGGGTGATGATCAGGGTGGCCTTGCGGCCGATGCGGTCGCCGTAGTGGCCGAAGATCGCCGCGCCGATCGGACGGGCGGCGAAGCCGCCGAAGTACGTGCCGAGGGCGAGCAGGAGGCCGGTCGTGGGGTCGCTGTTGGGGAAGAACAGCTCCGCGAAGATGGTGCTGGCCGCGAAGCCGTAGAGGAAGAAGTCGTACCACTCGATCGAGGTGCCCACGGCGGAGGCGACCACCGCCCGGGTGAGCTGCCGTTTTCTCTCGGGGCCTGTCGCGTCGGGTTCGTGCTCAGTCATCTACCGCACCTCCGGTAGCTCCCGCATTACCGGTGACGGTACATCAGAGTTGATCGCCGGTCACGGGCCTGAAATCTCGCGGAAGGCGGCTATGCCGGGCATGCCGGATGGCGCTGGTTCAGAGGCACTTCTCCGGGTAGCCATGGGGCAACGCTGTGAGGAGGGCATGAGCCGATGCGTCCCATCGTCACCGCCATGACCGTGCTGGCCCTGGCGGCCACCGGGTGTGCCGCCGCGGGATACGACACCCTGCGGCCGCCGCCGAACGAAGGCGCCAACGGCGGCGTGACAGGCACGGTCTCCGTACGCAACGCCTTCCTGGTGGGCGGCTCGGACCCGGCCTCTCCCCCTCCTCAGCAGCCGCTGTTCGCCGTGCTGATCAACGAGAGCGCCCGCCCGCAACGCCTGGAGCGGATCACCGTCGAAGGCGGCGGTTCCGTGCAACTCGCTGGGCCGCTCACGCTGCCGCCCAACCAGCCGGTCGGCACCGGCAGTCAGCCGATCGGCACGGTCACCGGCGTGCGCGGCACGACGGTGCCGATGACGTTCACCTTCTCCGACGGGAGGTCGGCGCGGCTGATGGTGCCGGTCAAGCGGCGCGCAGGAGACTTCGCCCAGCTGCCCACCGCGCCCGCGGGCCCGCCGTCGCCCACCAGCCCGGCCACCGCGCCGCCGAGCCCGGCGGGGTCTCCGAGCCCCGCCGGATCGCCCAGCCCGGCCGGGTCGCCGAGTCCGTCGCCCACCGGCTGACCTGATCGGCCCGCGGTTCACCCGCATGGCACGACGGCGCGATGCGGGTACGTCTCGCGGGCAGCGGCGCGCGTCCGGGGCGCCGCCGGCCGCCTGCGACGGCATGAGTGGAGCTGCGAGCCTTCCCCACGGGTCAGCGGGCTCGGGAGCGGCGGTCAGCCGAGAGAGTCGGTGAGCGTGCCGGCCGCCTGGGTGACGAGCTTGCCGTACTGCCCGCGCAGGTCCTCGGTCATGCGGCTGGCCGGGGTCGAGACGCTGAGGCTGGCGATCGGGGCGCCGTCCGGGCCGAGGATGGCGGAGGCGACGGCGGCGATGTCGGCGCGCCACTCCCCGCGGTTGTCGGCGTACCCGCGCGCCCTGACCGCCTCCAGCTCCGCCCGCAGCGCCCGCGCGTCCGTGATCGTGGTCTCGGTGTACGCCGGCAGCTCGTCGGGCCTCCTGCCGAGGTGGGCCAGCACGGCCTTGCCGTTGGCGGAGGCGTGCAGCGGCAGCCGGATGCCGAGCGGCAGCACGATGCGCAGCGGCTTGTCGGTCTCCAGCCGCTCGATCAGCACGACCGCCTCGCCCTCGGGGACCATCAGGTGGATGGTCTCGCCGGTGCGCTGGCGCAGCTCCTCCATGACGGGCACGGCCGCGTCACGCAGCCCCAGCTCGGTACGGCGGGCGACCTGTAAGGCCTTGCTGGTGACCTGCCAGCGGGTGACCTCGCCTCCGGCTGGCCGGATCCAGCCGGCCTCGTGCAGCGTCCTGAGCGAGCGCTGCACCGTGCTCTTGGGCAGCCCGAGCAGGCGGGCCAGCTCGCCCACGCCGATGGGCTGGCGGGCGGAGACCTCTTCGAGCACGCGAAGGGCGGTGATCACGTTCTGCACATTGACTCCTTCCTGAGGCGATCTTAAGGTTAGTGAACCGTACGACGGCACGGTGTGCCGTGACATGGCACAGAGGGGAAGAGACAGTGGGCCGGCATTTCCTGCAGATCCCCGGGCCGACCAACGTTCCCGACCGGGTGCTGCGCGCGATCGCCCAGCCCACGATCGACCACCGGGGGCCCGAGTTCGCCCGGCTCGCCTCCGAGCTGCTGGAGCGGCTGAAGGGCGTCTTCCAGACCGCCGGTCCCGTGGTCGTCTACCCGTCGTCGGGCACGGGCGCGTGGGAGGCGGCGCTGGTCAACACGCTGTCGCCGGGCGACAAGGTGGTGGCGTTCGAGACCGGGCACTTCTCCACTCTGTGGTGCGAGATGGCCGCCCGCCTGGGGCTGGTCGTCGACCTGGTACCGGGCGACTGGCGGCACGGCGCCGACCCCGACGCCCTCGCCGAGCGCCTGACCCCCGACGTCGCCGCCGTCATGGTGGTGCACAACGAGACCTCGACGGGCGTGCGCAGCCGCGTCCCCGAGATCCGCGCCGCGCTCGACCGGGCCGGGCACCCGGCGCTGCTGCTGGTCGACACGATCTCGTCGCTCGGCTCGATGGACCACCGCCACGACGAGTGGGGCGTGGACGTCACCGTCGGCTGCTCGCAGAAGGGCCTCATGCTGCCGCCCGGCATCGGCTTCAACGCGGTCAGCGACAAGGCCCTCGCCCATCGGGGGCGGCTGCCCCGCTCGTACTGGGACTGGGAGCCGATCATCGAGGCCAACCGGCGCGGCTTCTATCCGTACACACCGCCCACCAACCTCCTGTACGGCCTGCGCGAGGCGCTGATCATGCTGGAGGAGGAGGGCCTTCCCGCCGTCTTCGCCCGGCACGACCGGCACGCCGAGGCGACCCGGCGCGCCGTGCGGGCGTGGGGGCTGGAGGTGCTCTGCGCCGACGAGCGCGAACACTCCAGCTCACTCACCGCCGTGCTCATGCCCGAGGGCCACGACGCCGACGCGGTCAGACGGCTGATCCTGGAGCGGTACGACATGTCGCTCGGCACCGGCCTGGGCCGGCTCGCCGGGCGCGTCTTCCGCATCGGGCACCTCGGCCACTTCAACGACCTCATGCTCGCGGGCACGCTGAGCGGGGTCGAGATGGGCCTGGCCGCTGCCGGCGTGCCGATCAAGGAGGGCGGCACGAGGGCGGCGCTGGCGTACCTGGAGGGCGGACGATGAGCCTGGCGCGCACGCTGGCCCCGCTGATCGCGGGCGACGTCCGCGACGACCCGTACACCCGGCACCTGTACTCCTCCGACGCCAGCATGTACGCCATCGAGCCGCTCGCGGTCGCCTTCCCCCGGCACGCCGACGACGTCCAGTCGCTGGTCGTGGCCTGCGGCGAGCTGGGGGTGCCGCTGCTGCCGCGCGGCGCGGGCACGAGCCTGGCCGGGCAGACGGTGGGCGCGGCCGTGATCGTCGACTTCTCCCGGCACATGAACCGCATCCTGGAGATCGACGGCCGCACCGCCCGCGTACAGCCCGGCGTGGTGCAGGACCAGCTCAACCGGGCGGCTCGCAAGCACGGGCTGATGTTCGGGCCCGACACCTCCACCAGCAACCGCGCCACGATCGGCGGGATGATCGGCAACAACTCCGCCGGCAGCCACTCCGTCCTGTACGGCTCCACGATCGACCACGTCGAGGCGCTGCGCGTGGTGCTCGCCGACGCCACCACGCCCGACCTGGCCACCGACACCCGGCTGAACACGGCGGTCGCCGAGGTGCTGCGCGGCGTGGACCTGTCGGGGTTCCCGCGCTTCTGGCGGCACTCGGGCGGCTACCGCCTCGACGCCGCCGCCCGCGACGGTCTGACGAAGCTGATCGTCGGCTCCGAGGGCACCCTCGCCGTGGTCACCGAGGCCACGGTGAGGCTGGTGGACCGGCCGCGCGCCAAGGCCATCGCCGTCGGCCACTTCACCTCCACCGCGGCCGCCGTCGCCGCCACCGCCGACGCCCTGTCCTTCGGCGCCGCCTCGGTCGAGCTGCTCGACAAGGCCATCCTCGACCTGTCCAAGCAGCGCGTCGACTACGCCGGGCTCGGCGACATCCTGGAGGGCGAGCCGGAGGCACTGCTGTTCGTGGAGTTCTTCGGCGACACGCCGCGCGAGGTGGCCGACCGGGTCGACAAGCTGGCCGCCACCTGGAAGTCCGACGGCCACGGCTACCACACCCTGCGGGCGGTCACCGGCGAGCAGCAGGCGGCCGTGCTCAAGGTGCGCAAGGCCGGGCTGGGCCTGCTCATGGCCTCCAGCGTGGGCAGCCGGCGGCCGCTGGCGTTCGTGGAGGACACCGCCGTGCCGCCGGAGCGGCTGCTGCCGTACGTCGAGGAGTTCGCGCAGATCCTCGACCGGCACGGGCTGCGGGCCGGCTTCTACGGCCACTGCTCGGTGGGCTGCCTGCACATCCGCCCGTTCGTCGACCTGCGCGCGCCCGGCGAGATCGGCACGATGCGCGCGGTCGCCGAGGAGATCGCCGAGCTGGCCGCCCGGCACGGCGGCGTGAACTCCAGCGAGCACGGCGACGGCCTGGCCCGCTCGGAGTTCAACCGGCGGCTGTTCGGCGACCAGATCTACGAGGCGATGCGGCAGGTCAAGCACATCTTCGACCCGCACGACCGGCTCAACCCGGGCAAGATCGTCGATGCGCCGCCGATGACCGAGCACCTGCGCGACCCTTCACAGCCCGAGCCGCGCCCGCTGGCCACGACGCTGACCTTCGCCGGCGGCATGCACGCCGCCGCCGACCGGTGCATGAACGTCGGCGTGTGCCGCAAGGACGACACGGGCGTCATGTGCCCGTCGTACATGGGCACCCGCGAGGAGGAGCACTCCACCCGGGGCCGGGCCAACGCCCTGGTCAAGGCCCTGTCGTCGCCCGACCCGCGGCAGGCGATGGGCGACGAGCGGCTGCACGGCATCCTCGACCTCTGCCTGGAGTGCAAGGCGTGCCAGTCGGAGTGCCCGCTCGGGGTCGACATGGCGGCGATGAAGAGCGAGTTCCTCCACCAGTACCAGGAGATCCACGGCGTGCCGCTGCGCGCGCGGGTCTTCGGCGCGATCAGGACGCTCAACCGGCTCGGCTCGGCCACCGCGCCGGTGTCGAACTGGCTGGCCGACGCCGTGCGCGGCCCGCTCGGGCTGAGCCGCCGCCGCCCGCTCCCCCGCTTCCACCGCGACAACCTGCTGCGCTGGTACGCCCGCCGCCCGGCTTCGCGCGGCACCCGCGAGGTCATCCTGCTCGCCGACTCCTTCACCACCTTCAGCGAGCCCGCGATCGGGCGGGCCGCCGTCGAGTTGCTGGAGCGCGCCGGCTACCGCGTACGCCTGGAGTCCGAGGGCTGCTGCGGCCGTTCCAGCATCTCCAAGGGCCTGCTCGACCAGGCGCGGACGATGGCGGAGGCGATGGTCACCCGCCTGGCCGCCTCGGACGCGCCGATCGTCGGCCTGGAGCCGTCCTGCCTGCTGACGCTGAAGGACGAGTACGCCGCGCTGCTGCCCGGCGACCCGCGCGTCCGGCAGGTGGCGGCGCGCGCCCGGCTCGTCCCCGAGCTGCTGAGCGAGGCGATCGACGACGGCTCGCTCGTGCTCGGCGACGCGCTCCGCGGACGCACGATCCTGCTGCACGGCCACTGCCACGAGAAGGCCGTCACCGGCACCGCCGCCACGCGCGGCCTGCTGTCCAGGATCCCCGGAGCGGAGGTGACCGAGATCGACGCCGGCTGCTGCGGCATGGCCGGATCGTTCGGCTTCGAGGCCGAGCACTACGACCTGTCCATGAAGATCGGCGGTCTCCGGCTCTTCCCGGCGATCGCCGAATCCTCACCCGACACCCTGCTCGCGGCCACGGGGGTCTCGTGCCGCCAGCAGATCGCCCACGGGGCGGGCCGCGCCGCCCGCCACCCGGTCGAGCTCGTCCATCGGGCGGCCGGCATGCCATAACGCTCGGGGGAGATCGGAGTACGCAGTTGTCCGCAGAGCTCCTGTCCATCCTCGCCCTCATCGTCATGTTCCTCGTGGCCACCGTCTTCCCCGTCAACCTCGGGGCGCTGGCCCTCGTCGGAGCCTTCCTCGTCGGCACGCTGGCCGCCGGGATGAGCACCGACGACATCCTCGGGGCGTTCCCCGGCAGCCTGTTCGTGATCCTCGTCGGGGTGACGCTCTTATTCGCGATCGCCACCAACAACGGCACGGTCGACTGGCTCGTCAGGGCCGCCGTGCATCTCGTACGGGGACGGCTGGCCGCCATCCCGCTCGTCGTGTTCGTCATCTCCGCCCTGCTGACCGCCGTGGGCGCGCCGGCGCCGGCGGTGGCGGCGATCCTGGCGCCGATCGCGTTCGGGTTCGCGGCCGACTACCGCATCCATCCGATGCTGATCGGGCTCATGGTGGCGCACGGGACGCAGGCCGGGGCGTTCTCGCCGATCAGCGTGCTGGGCGGCATCGTGAACGGCGTCACCCGCGACTCGGGCCTGCCCTACGACAACCTGGTGCTGTTCCTGTCGAGCTTCGCGTACAACGCGGCGGCGGCCGCGATCGTCTTCTTCGTCTTCGGCGGCCACCACCTCTTCGGCCGCACCCACGTCGCCACCCCTGAATCTCCC
>NZ_SMKQ01000258.1 GCF_004348995.1 Nonomuraea terrae | reverse complement strand
GGCGGGCGGCGGTAGCGGTCGGGGGCGCAGGGCGTGGAGGCGGTCTGGAAGGTCGGCTTGATAGGCGGCGTTGCGGCACATTGCGGCGATGGCGACGAACATGTCGGAGATTCGCTTGATCGTCAGGTTCTGGCGGACTTCATTCGTGTGCCTGCGCGGCCTCCGGGACTTCGACTGCTTCTGACGACCTTGCCCGTCGGCGTCGCGCCCGAATCGGTGGGATTTATCGCGGCATAGTGTGTACGTGTTGCTACACAGTGTGCTTTTTGGGTATATGTCGGAAAGGAGAAGTGACGGAACGTACGCGCTCGGTTTCGCGAAGTGGGGTGAAGGTCGTACTCTCCCATAGTGACCTGATGGGGGTTCTGTTACCGATGACTGACCCAACCGACACCCGCGACACCGGTCCCCGCGTCGGCACGCCGTTGTGGGCGTACCTCGCCGGGATCACCGTGATCGGCTTCACCGCCCTGGTGGTGGCCATGGTGCGGCTGGACCTGACCGACCTGGTCGGGCTGGCTCGCACGCCGCTGTTCTGGGTGCTCATGGTGCTGGTGATCCTCGGCGAGCTCAGGCCGGTCATGGTGTCCTCGTCGACCGCCGTGGGCGGCACGTACCCGTCCACCATGTTCACCTTCGCGGTGCTGCTGCACTTCGGGCTGCCCGTCGCGGTGCTCATGCAGGCCATCGCCGTCGCCCTGAACGGCGTGGTCACGCGGAAGTCGTGGCATCGGGTCATGTTCAACATCGCGCAGTCCACCATCGCGCTCACCGCCGCCGCCGTCGTCCTGGGGACCTTCGGGATCCATCCGAGCCCGGCCGTGCCCTGGGTGCCGGACGGCGGCGACCTGCCGGCGATCGCGCTGGCCGGCATCGCCTACTTCGCCACCAGGGCGGCCCTCGTCTGCGGCGCGGTGGCGCTGCACGAGCGGCGCTCGATCGTGCGCGTGCTCAAGGCCACCGTGGGCCCGCAGAGCCTGGTGTACGCCGGGCTGCTCGGCCTGGCGCCCCTGGTCGTCGTGGTGATGAACCACTCGCCGGGGCTCGTGCCGCTGTTCGTCGCGCCGCTGGCCGCCGTCTACTTCACCGCCACGCTGTCCATGCGCCGCGACCACCAGGCCCTGCACGACGAGCTGACCGGCCTGCCCAACCGCAAGATGCTCGTCGTCAGCACCGAAGAGGCGCTGGCCGAGGTGCGCCAGGACGAGCGGGTGGGGTTGTTCCTGCTCGACCTCGACCGGTTCAAAGAGGTCAACGACACGATGGGCCACCCGGTGGGTGACCGGTTGCTGCAGATGGTCGCCCACCGCCTCACCCATTCGGTACGCCCGGGCGACGTCGTGGCGCGGCTCGGCGGCGACGAGTTCGCGGTGCTGCTGCCGTCCATCAGGGACGCCCACGCGGCCAGGGAGGTGGCCGCCCGGCTGCGGGCCGCGCTCACCGAGCCGGTGCGCCTCGAGGGCATGACGTTCGACATGGATGCCTCCGTCGGGATCGCCCTGTATCCCGATCACGCGCCCGACTTCGAGCTGTTGCTGCAGCGGGCCGACGTGGCGATGTACCTGGCCAAGGAGGGGCGTACCGGTGTCGAGCTCTACCAGCCGCACAAGGACCGCAACTCTCCCGAACGCCTCACCCTCCTCGGCGACCTGCGCCGCGCCATCGACAACCATGAGCTGCGCCTGCACTACCAGCCCAAGGTCGTCCTCGCCACCGGCGAAGTGCCGGGCGTCGAGGCGCTGCTGCGCTGGCGCCACCCGGTGCACGGGCCGATCGCGCCGTCCGACTTCGTGCCGCTGGCCGAGCAGTCCTACCTGATGCGGCAGCTCACGGCGTACGTGATCGAGGAGGCGCTGGAGCAGGCCGCCCGCTGGTGGCACAACGGGACGCGGCTGCAGATCTCGATCAACATCTCGGCGCGCGACCTGCTCGGCGCGGCCCTGCCGCAGCGGCTGGAGGCGGGCCTGGCCCGCTACGGGCTGCCGCCGACGGCCATCCAGCTCGAGGTCACCGAACGCATCCTGACCGGCGAGCAGGCCTACACCCAGGAGACGATCAAGGCGCTGGCCACGCTGGGCGTGCCGCTGGCGCTCGACGACTTCGGCACCGGCTACTCGTCGCTGATCCGGCTGCAGCGGCTGGCGGTGTCGGAGGTCAAGATCGACGCCTCGTTCGTCCGTCGGATCGCCGAGTCCGAGGACGACTGCCGCATCGTGCGCTCCATCGTCGACCTGGTCCGCTCGCTCGGGCTGCGGTCGGTGGCCGAGGGCGTGGAGTCCGACGAGGTGGCCGTACGGCTGGCGGAGATGGGCTGCGACGTCGGGCAGGGCTGGCTCTTCGGCGAGCCGATGCCGGCCTCCGACGTCACGGCCTGGCTGCGCGAGCGGCCCGCGGCCGGGCCCGGGGCCGGCTACGGCTATCGGCCCGAGGTCAGCCGCTCCGCCTGATGCTGGAGTTAATGGTTCGGGGCTAATCCGTCAAGGCCCCTAGGATGGCAGTGTCCAAAGACTCCATCCACGAAACGGGTTAACCGACTCATGTCCGCCATAACCCGCGACGAGGTCGCACACCTGGCCCGGTTGTCCAGGCTGGCGCTGACCGACGACGAGCTCGACCACTACGCCACCCAGCTCGATGCCATCATCGAGTCGGTCGCGAAGGTCGCCGAGGTCGCCGCCGAAGATGTGCCGCCTTCGTCGCACGCGCTTCCGCTGACCAACGTCTTCCGTGCCGACGAGGTGCGTCCGTGTCTGACGCCGGAGCAGGCCCTCTCGGGTGCTCCCGCCGTCGAGGACGACCGCTTCCGGGTTCCGCGCATCCTCGGGGAGGAGGCATGAGCCTGATCCGCAAGACAGCCGCCGAGCTGGGCGCGATGATCGCCGGCGGCGAGGTGACGGCGGCCGAGGTGGCCGAGGCGCACCTCGACCGGATGACCGAGGTCGAGCCCAAGGTCCAGGCGTTCCTGCACGTCGACCGCGAGACGACGCTGGAGCAGGCGCGGGCGATCGACGCCCGGCTCAAGGCCGGCGAGAAGCTCGGGCCGCTGGCCGGGGTGCCGATCGCGCACAAAGACATCTTCGCCACGCGTGACATGCCCACGACGGCCGCCTCCAAGATCCTCGAGGGGTGGCGGCCGCCGTACGACGCGACCGTGACCGCGCGGCTGCGCGAGGCGGGCCTGGTCATCCTGGGCAAGACCAACCTCGACGAGTTCGCCATGGGCTCCTCGACGGAGAACTCCGCCTTCGGGCCGACGCACAACCCGTGGGACCTGACGAAGGTGCCGGGCGGCTCGTCGGGTGGCTCCAGCGCCGCCGTGGCCGCCTACGAGGCGCCGCTGTCCACCGGCACCGACACCGGCGGCTCGATCCGGCAGCCCGCCGCGGTGACCGGCATCGTGGGCATGAAGCCGACCTACGGCGGTTCGTCCCGTTACGGGCTGATCGCGTTCGCGAGCTCGCTCGACACGCCTGGGCCGTTCGCGCGCAACGTGCTCGACGCGGCGCTGCTGCACGAGGCGTTCTCCGGCCACGACCCGATGGACTCGACGTCGATCGACGCGGCCGTGCCGTCGGTGGTCGAGGCCGCGAAGAACCCCGACATCGCCGGCATGCGCATCGGCGTGGTCAAGGAGTTCGGCGGCGAGGGCTACCAGCCGGGCGTGCTGGCCCGCTACCACGAGGCCGTGCAGCTCCTGGAGTCGCTCGGGGCCAAGGTCGTCGAGGTCTCCTGCCCGTCGTTCACGACCGCGCTGCCGGCCTACTACCTCATCGCGCCGTCCGAGGCGTCGTCCAACCTGGCGCGCTTCGACGCCATGCGCTACGGCCTGCGCGTGGGCGACGACGGCACCCGCAGCGCCGAGGAGGTCATGGCGCTGACCCGTGCCGCCGGGTTCGGTCCCGAGGTCAAGCGGCGCATCATGCTCGGCACGTACGCGCTGTCGAGCGGCTACTACGACGCCTACTACGGCCAGGCACAGAAGGTGCGCACGGTCATCTCGCGCGAGTTCGAGGCCGCGTTCCAGCAGGTCGACGTGCTGGTGTCGCCGACCACGCCGACCACGGCGTTCTCCATCGGCGAGCGCACCGACGACCCGATGGCGATGTACCTCGCCGACCTGTGCACCATCCCGTCCAATCTGGCCGGCAACGCGGCCATGTCGGTGCCGTGCGGCCTGGCCGACGAGGACGGCCTGCCGGTCGGCCTGCAGATCATGGCCCCGGTCCTGGCCGACGACCGCTGCTACCGCGTCGGCGCCGCCGTGGAGCAGGCCCTGGAGAGCCGCTGGGGCGGCCCGCTGCTGAAGGAGGCCCCGTCGCTATGACGATGCTCTATGACGAAGCGCTCGACCGGTTCGAGCCGGTGCTCGGGCTGGAGACGCACGTCGAGCTGGGCACCAAGTCGAAGATGTTCTGCGGGTGCAAGACCGCCTTCGGCGCTCCGCCCAACACGCAGGTCTGCCCGACCTGCCTGGCGTTCCCCGGTGCCCTGCCGGTGGCCAACGCCATGGCCATCGAGTCGACCATCCGCATCGGCCTGGCGCTGAACTGCTCGATCGCCGAGTGGTGCCGCTTCGCCCGGAAGAACTACTTCTATCCGGACATGCCGAAGAACTACCAGATTTCGCAGTACGACGAGCCGCTCTGCTTCGACGGCTACATCGACGTCGAGGTCAACGGCGAGACCGTGCGGATCGAGATCGAGCGGGTCCACCTGGAGGAGGACACCGGCAAGTCCACCCACGTGGGTGGCGCGACCGGGCGCATCCACGGGGCCGACTACTCGATCGTCGACTACAACCGCGCCGGCATCCCGCTGGTCGAGATCGTCACCAAGCCCATCCCGGGCACCGACCGGCTGGCGCCCGAGGTGGCCAAGGCCTACGTGACCGAGCTGCGCGAGATCATGCGCTCGCTGGGCGTCTCCGACGTGCGCATGGAGGAGGGCTCGCTGCGGTGTGACGTCAACGTCTCGCTGATGCCGCGCGGCTCGTCCGAGTGGGGCACCCGTACGGAGACCAAGAACGTCAACTCCCTGCGCAGCGTCGAGCGGGCGGTGCGCAGCGAGATCGAGCGTCAGGCGGGCGTCCTCGCCGCGGGCGGGAAGATCACTCAGGAGACCCGCCACTTCCACGAGGACAGCGGCACCACGACCTCGGGCCGGTCCAAGGAGGAGGCGCAGGACTACCGCTACTTCCCCGAGCCCGACCTGGTGCCGATCGCGCCCGACCCGGCGTGGGTGGCCGAGCTGAAGGCGGCCCTGCCCGAGCTGCCGTCGGTCAGGCGCAAGCGGCTGCAGGCCGAATGGGGTCTGTCCGACCTCGACATGCAGGCCATGCACAACGCCGACGCCTTCGACCTGGTCGAGGCCACGGTCGCGGCCGGAGCGCCGCCGGCCGACGCGCGTAAGTGGTGGATGGGCGAGCTGGCGCGGCGTGCCAACGAGAGCGGCACGTCGCTCGCCGAGCTGCCCATCACGCCGGCCCAGATCGCCCGGGTGACCGAGCTGGTGGCCTCGGGCGCGCTCAACGACAAGCTGGCGCGGGAGGTGCTCGAAGGCGTGCTGGCCGGTGAGGGCACGCCCGACGAGGTGGTCGAGAAGCGCGGGCTGCGCATCGTCAACGACGAGGGCGAGCTGTCGGCGATCATCGACAAGGTGCTGGCCGACAACGCCGACGCGGTCGAGAAGGTGCGCTCCGGGAAGATCGCCGCGGCGGGCGCCCTGGTGGGCGGCGTCATGCGAGCCAGCAAGGGCAAGGCCGACGCGGCCCGCGCCCGCCAGCTCATCCTGGACAAGCTCGGCGTCTCGGAGTGACCCCGCCACGCGGCCCTGCCGGTCTCCGGTAGGAATGTGACCCGATACGCGGCCCCGCCGGTCCTAAGGGATCGGCGGGGCCGCGTCATGCGACGGGCCCATGACCATCGGTGGTCCAGGGTGCGGGCCGTGTGCGGATCCGTACCATGAAGGACCTCGGCCCGGGCGGTCCCGCAGGAGGGGGCTAGTCCTCCTCGCGGGAGGGGAGCGGGACGCGGGTGCGGCGGGCGGCCAGATTCCTGAACACGGGCGTCAGAAGGGCCAGGGCCGCCAGGGCCAGGAAGACGGCGGCTACCGGGCTGGTCACCAGGACGGTGGGGTCGCCGGCGCCGATGGCGAGGGCGCGGCGGAGTTGGATCTCGGCCATCGGGCCCAGGATCATGCCGATCACCGCCGGCGCGACGGGCAGGCCGAAGCGCCGCATGGCGTAGCCCAGCAGGCCGAGGACGTACAGGACGAACAGGTCCACCACGGTGGCGTTCAGGGCGTAGACGCCGAGGGCGGCGAAGACCACGATCCCGGCGTACAGGTACGGCCGCGGGATCCGCAGGATGCGGGCCCACAGCGGCGCCAGCGGCAGGTTCAGCACCAGCAACATCGCGTTGCCGATGAACAGTGAGGCGATCATGCCCCACACCAGCGCCGGGTTGTGCTCGAAGAGCTGCGGCCCCGGCTGGAGGCCGTACTGCTGGAAGGCGGCCAGCATGATCGCGGCCGTCGCCGACGTGGGCAGGCCGAGCGTCAGCAGCGGCACCAGGGTGCCGGCCGCGGAGGCGTTGTTGGCCGCCTCCGGCCCGGCGACGCCCTCGATGGCGCCCTTGCCGTACTCCTCGCGGGCCACGCCGCGGGCCAGCCGCTTCTCGGCCGCGTACGACAGGAAGGTGGGGATCTCGGCGCCGCCGCCCGGCAGCGCGCCGAACGGGAACCCGAGCGCGGTGCCGCGCAACCACGGCAGCCACGAGCGGCGCCAGTCGGAACGCCCCATCCACGCCCGCCCGACCGGCACGACCTCGGGCGGCACGTGACGCAGCCGGGAGGCGACGTACAGGGCCTCGCCGAGGGCGAACAGGCCGACCGCGACGATCACCACGTCGATGCCGTCGAGCAGTTGCGGGATGCCGAGGGTGAGCCGGGCCTGGCCGGTCTGCTGGTCGATGCCGATCAGCCCGATCACCAGGCCCAGCCCGAGCGAGGCCAGGCCGCGCACGATCGAGCGGGACAGCACCGACGACACGGCCGTGAACGCGAGGATGGCGAGGGCGAAGTAGTCCGCCGGGCCGAACGAGATCGCGAAGCTCACCACCGCCGGGGCCGCCACGACCAGCAACGCGGTGGCGATCGTGCCCGCCACGAACGACCCGATCGCGGCGGTGGCCAGCGCCTGGGCGGCCCGCCCGCGCCGGGCCATCTTGTTGCCCTCCAGCGCGGTGATCATCGAGGAGGACTCGCCGGGCGTGTTGAGCAGGATGGACGTGGTCGAGCCGCCGTACATGCCGCCGTAGTAGATGCCGGCGAACATGATGAACGCGCTGGCCGGCGGCACCGTGAACGTGATGGGCAGCAGCAGCGCCACCGTCATCGCCGGCCCGATGCCGGGCAGCACGCCGACGAGGGTGCCGAGGGTGACGCCGACGAGCGCGTACAGGAGGTTGACGGGGGTGAGCGCGGCGGCGAAGCCGTCGAGCAGCAACTGGAACGAGGTCACGCTAGATCAGCCCTTCCAGCGGTCCGCCCGGCAGGGACACGCCGAGGCCCCAGACGAACAGCGCGTACGTCGCCACGCCCACGACCACGGCGATCAGCGCGGCACGGCCCTTGTGTGCCGCGCCGAGGGCCACCGACAGGCCGAAGAACAGCAGGGACGCGCCGATGATCCAGCCGAGCACGTTCAGCAGTGCGGCGAACGCCAGGAAGATGCCGCTGACCAGGCCGACGCTGCGCCAGTCGGTGGGCGCGTCCACGTCGACGTCCTCGCTCTCCTCTGGGTCGGCGCGGCCGCCGCGCAGCACGTCGGCCACGTAGAAGACGCCGATGACCACCATCGCGCCGCCCACCAGCATGGGGAAGAAGCGCGGCCCGAGGCCGAGCTGGGAGGCCGCGGCCGAGACGTCGAGCGTCCCGGCCACGACCAGCACGCCCAGCACCAGCACCACGGCCGCCAGCCCGAGCTCGGGCCGCCACCAGCGAGTCATCAGGAGACGAGCCCCATCTCGGCGATGATGGCCTTCACGCGCGTCTGCTCGGCG
Source organism: Nonomuraea terrae (assembly GCF_004348995.1). Taxonomy (GTDB): domain Bacteria; phylum Actinomycetota; class Actinomycetes; order Streptosporangiales; family Streptosporangiaceae; genus Nonomuraea; species Nonomuraea terrae. The sequence goes on along the minus strand of NZ_SMKQ01000258.1, from coordinate 3,682 downwards.
TTCAGGTAGTCGGCGAACTGCTGGCCGGTCTGGAAGGAGTCGATCCAGCCGTTCTTGGCCACGGCGTCCTTCCACGGCTGCGAGTCGTGCATCTTGGTGACCAGGTCGGTCAGCGCCTTCTTGTCGGCCTCGGACAGCCCGGCGGGGGCGACGAAGCCGCGCCAGTTGGACAGCTCCACGTCGAGGCCGCCCTCCTTCAGCGTGGGGGCGTCCAGGTCGGGCAGCCGCTCACCGGACGTGACGCCCAGCGCCCGCAGCTTGCCGGACTTCACGTGCTCGGCGAACTCGCCGACGCCCGAGATGCCGGCGCTGACCTTGTTGCCGAGCAGCTCGTTCAGCGCCTCGCCGCCGCCGGAGTGGGCGATGTAGTTGACCTGCTTGGGGTCGATGCCCGCGGCCTTGGCCATCAGCCCGGCCACGATGTGGTCGGTGCCGCCCGCCGAGCCGCCCGAGATCGACACCTTCGCCGGGTCGGCCTTCCACGCCGCCACCATGTCGGCCAGCGTCTTGAACGGCGACTCCGCCGGGACCACGACGATCTCGTACTCCTCGGTCAGCTTCGCGATGGGCGTGGTCTCCGCGAGCGTGACGTTGGACTTGTTCTGCTCGATGGCGCCCACCATGACCAGGCCCATGGTCATCAGCAGGTTGCCGTTGCCCTTCTCGCCGGCGAGCTGGGCCAGGCCGATCGTGCCGCCGGCGCCCGGCACGTTGTACACCTCGACCTTGCGCTGGGGGTCGGCGGCCTTGAACGCCTGCTCGGCCACGCGGGACGTCTGGTCCCAGCCGCCGCCGGGCGCGGCCGGCGCCATGATGCGCAAGGTGGCGTCGGCGGACGTGCCGCCGCCCTGCGCGCCGCATGCCGTCAGCGCGCCGAGGGAGAGTGCCGCGACGGCGGCGAGTACGCGCAAGCGCATGATCACTCCATGGGGGGTTATTTCACGGTGTCAGAACTGGGATGGTGAAACGCCCTTCCGTCCGCGTCGAGCTTTTGCACGGTTGCCGTCATAGTGGTCGTATTGGTCGCGACCTGGCTGTGACCTCGGTTTGTTTCCATGTGCAAGGTGAGACGGGTCCGCGACGCCTCCCTCGGGACACAGCTGTTCGCGCTCCAGATGGTGATCGTGCTGCTGGCCGTCGGCGGCACGGCGGGAGTGTGGGCGGAGCACACGCGCGACCAGCTCGACTCCCTGCACCAGCAGCGCGCCCTGGCGATCGCGCAGTCGGTGGCCGCGCTCCCGCAGGTGCGGGAGGCGTTCGCGCTGGCGCAGCCGGAGACCGTGCTGCAGCCGCTGGCCATGAGCGTCCAGCAGGAGACCGGCGCCGACTACGTGGTGATCGCCAACGCCGAGCAGAGACGCTACGCGCATCCCAACGCCTCGCTGATCGGCAAGCGACTGTCCACCGACGGCAGCCCGGTCCTGCGTACGGGCAGGAGCTGGGTCGGCACCGAGACCGGCACGATCGGCACGACGGTCAGGGGCAAGGCGCCCATCCGCGACGAGTACGGCACCGTCATCGGGCTCGTCTCGGTCGGCGTGCTGGAGACCACGGTGACCAGCGAGCTGGCCCACGCGCTGCCGCCGCTGATCTGGACCGCGCTGGCGGTGCTGCTGGCCGGGCTGGCCCTGGCCGCCCTCATCACCGCGCGGGTGCGCAGGCAGACGTTCGGGCTGGAGCCGCGCGAGATCGCGGCGCTGCTGGAGCAGCGCGAGGGCGTGCTGCACGGCGTCAAGGAGGGCGTGCTCGCGCTCGACCTGGCCGGGCGGGTGACGCTGGTCAACGACGCGGCGCGCGAGTTGCTCGGCGACGTCCCCATCGACGCGGGGGAGGACCTCACGCGGTTGCCGGTCTCCGACCGGATGCGCGACGTGCTCGGCGGCGACGACCCCGGCGAGGACCGCATCGTGCTGCACGGCGAGCGCGTGCTGGTGCTCAACCGCACCCCGGTGTCGGTACGCGGCCGGCACCGCGGCTGGGTCGTCACCCTGCGCGACCGCACCGAGCTGGTCCGCCTGGCTCGCGAGCTGGACGACACCAGCAGCGCGACGGAGGCGCTGCGGGCGCAGGCACACGAGTTCGCCAACCGGATGCACACGGTCGTCGGGCTGCTGGAGCTGGGCGAGCACGAGGCGGTCGTCAGCTTCATCACCCGCACCACGCGCGGAACGTACGCCGCCGACCTGCGCGAACGCATCCAGGAGCCGACCCTCGCCGCGCTGTTGCTGGCCAAGTCCGCCGAGGCGGCCGAACGCGGCGCCCGGCTCGTGCTCTCGGACGACTCCCGCGTGCCCGAAGGCACCCTCGGCGACCCGCAGGACGCCGTCCTGGTGGTCGGCAACCTGGTCGCCAACGCCATCGACGCGCTCGACGGCGCCGAGGGCACGATCGAGGTGTCGGTACGGGCCGACGCCGACGGGCTGCACGTACGGGTCGGCGACTCGGGCCCCGGCATCGCCCCTGACCTGGTGGAGGAGGTCTTCAGGGAGGGCTTCACCACCAAGGCCGCCCACTCGGGGCCGCGCGGCCTCGGCCTGGCCCTGACCCGGCAGGCGTGCCTGCGCCGGGGCGGCTGGGTCCGCGTCCGCAACAACGGCGGCGCGGTCTTCACCGCCCTCCTGCCCGCGAAGGCAGGCGAGGCAGCGCCGTGGGCCGATGGAGGAGCGGAGCGAGCGCCGCGACCGCAGCGGCCACCGGGGACGACGGCGCCGGTGCGAGCGAGCCCGCCGAGCGGGGCGAGGCCATGAGCGGGATCAGGAGCGACCTGCGCGTCCTGGTGGTCGACGACGACTTCATGGTGGCGCGGATCCACAGTGGGTACGTGGCGCGCGTGCCGGGGTTCAGCGTGGTCGCGGTGGCGCACAACGGGGCGGACGCGCTGGCCGCGGTGGCCGAGCTGCGGCCCGATCTCGTGCTGCTCGACATCTACCTGCCCGACATGTCGGGCCTGGAGGTGCTCAAGCAGCTCCACGACGTGGACGTCCTCATGATCAGCGCCGCCCGCGACGTGCCCACCGTCAGGGAGGCCATGCGCGGCGGCGCGGTCAACTACCTGATCAAGCCGTTCACCGCCGACGCGCTGTCCGAACGCCTCCGGCAGTACGCCGACACCCGCAGCCGGCTGACCGCCATCGGCGCCGAGGCCCGCCAGGATGACGTGGACCGGCTCTTCGGCACGCTCAAGACGGCCGCGCCCATGCCGAAGGGGCTGTCCGCGGCGACCTGCGCGCTGGTCGCGGACACGCTGCGGGATGCGGGCCGCGACCTGTCGGCCGCCGAGGCCGCCGAGCTCGCCGGCCTGTCACGGGTGAGCGCCCGCCGCTATCTCGAACATCTCTGCGCGGCGGGGCGGGCCGAGCTGCGGCCGCGGTACGGCACCGCCGGGCGGCCGGAGCACCGTTACCGATGGCTGGGTTGACACAGTCTCGTAGCCATTTCCCGTGACATATGCCGATCCTCGTGCCTTACTGTTGCCTGAGACTTGGCTGCGGACCGGGAGGAGATTGAGGCGTGCGTAACGCCGGACCGATCGAATCACCGACCGACCCGTTCGCCTCGGTGCCTCTGCCCACGTCGGGCAAGTCCAGGAAGCCGCGCATCGAAGGGCTGCCCCCCGGCGTCTCCCGGGACATCTTCGGCCCGCAGGACCGGCAGGAGCCCGGATCGAGCCCGGGAGCCGGGC
>NZ_SMKQ01000257.1 GCF_004348995.1 Nonomuraea terrae | reverse complement strand
ACCCCTACGAGCACCAGGGGCAGCAGGAGCAGCAGCAGCCCGACCACGGCGACCGCCCCATGGTCTACGGCGTCGACTGCAAGAACGACCACTTCAACGACCCCCGCGCGCCCTACTGCGCGGTCTGCGGCATCGCCCTGGTCCAGCGCACTCTGGTCCCCTACAAGGGCCCGCGCCCCTCGCTCGGCGTCTTCATCCTCGACGACGGCACGGCGCTGCCCCTGGAGACCGACTACCTGCTCGGCCGCGACCCCGAGCGGGCGCCGGAGGTGGCCGGCGGCAGCGCCAGGCCCGCCAAGGTGACCAGCCCCGACGGCTCGGTGTCGCGCCGCCACCTGCGGGTCGCGCTCGACGGCTGGGACGTCAACCTGGTCGACCTCGGCTCGGTCAACGGCACCCAGATCCAGCCGCCCGGCGACCCCAACTTCTACGACATCCCACCGAACGAACCGGTCACGATCGCTCCCGGCACGACGGTGCGCGTGGGCGTGTCCCGCACCCTCCGCTTCGAGGCGCACCGCGGGTAACCCTTCGTCGCCGTACGCCCGCGTCCGGATGACGGGGCGCGGGCGTTCGGCTTCAGCCGGGAACGAAGTCGCGGGCGCCGCGCAGGCGGGTGGTGAGCCGGCGCTGGGTGGCCGTGCAGTCGAGCCGTACGTCCACCGGGCCCGGCACGCCGGCGTCGGCGCGGCGACCGGACGGCAGGCGCGCCGGGTCGAGACCGTCGCGGCGGGCGATGAGCACGCCCAGCTCGTACCGGCTGACCGCGTCGGAGCCCGCGACGTGCAGCACGCCCCCGAAGTCGCCTCCGGCCACCTCCAGGAGCGCCGCCGCCAGGTCGCGGACGTGCACCGGGCAGCGCACGTCGTCGGTGAACAGCACCCGCCCGCCGCCCGCGCCCGTCGCCAGCGCGCGCACCAGCGCCTCGTGGACCGACGCGCCGTCCCCGACGATCAGGGACGTCCTGGCGATCACGGCCTCGGGCAGGACGGCCCGCACGGCGGTCTCGGCCGCCGCCTTGGCCGCGCCGTACGGGGTGATCGGGTCGGGTGGGCACGTCTCGTCGTAGCGGGGCCGCGCCCCGGAGAAGACCGCGTCGCTGGAGACGTGCACCAGCCGCCCGCCGGTACGCGCCACGGCAACGGCCACGTGCGCCGCCCCGTCCGCCGTGGCCGCCCAGTCGCCCTGCCGGTACGCCGCGTTGATCGTCACGTCGGGCCGGAACGCCTCCAGCGCCGCGCACACGCCCTCGCGCGAACGCAGGTCGACGGGCAGCCACGCCACGCCCGCCCGCTCCGGCGGCCGGGTGGACCGGCAGGTGGCGCCCACGTCGTGACCGGCGGCCGCGCAGAGCCGTACGAGCTCGCCGCCCAGGAAACCCGTGCCGCCTGCGATGAGCACTTTCATGGACGGTCACGTTACTGGACCACAGCAGTCGCACATGTGCGCGTTTTATGGCGAAAAAGCGGCATTAGTCGGCGTCGGATGTCCCCGACGGCCCACGCCCCGAGGGCCGAAATGGTGCCGAAATGAGTGGGTCGCGACCGTCCGCGCGGGCCACCGCGAGGGCGGGATCCGCTGCGACACAGGGCCTTCAGGCCTCGGCCGGAGAGGCGAGAATACGCCGGCAACCGCTTCCCGCGAAATGGCGGAAATATGCCGATGGCAATTGGTGAATAACGAGAAATCTGCAGTCCGGCGACATTTGCCGAACCCAGCCTTGGCGGGAGCATCCGCGAAATGCGCCCCCTAACCGGCCGTCCTTTTCGTTGTGATCCGGTCCGTACCGAACCGGCCCTGCGCGCCGAAAGCCCCCACGCCGCGCAGCAGCCGCACCGCCGCCTCCAGCCCGCTCGCCGCCTCCAGCGCCCGCCCGGCCGCCGTCGCGTACCGGCCCAGCAGATGCTCCTCCCCGTCCCCGAACCGGTCGTGGCGCGGGACCAGCGTCCACGGACACGAAGGCGATCCGCTGCGGGTGCGCCCTCCTTCAGCACTCCCGACTCGCTCAGCCACCGGCCCGCGCCAGCCGATCGAGCAGACCGGACACGCCCGCGCGCCCAGTTCCCCCGACCGCCGCGGCGGCCGGCTGCCGCGCGACGCCGCGGGCAGGCAGGAGAACGCGGTGATGAGTTTCACGCATGGCGACATCGACACTGTGCTGGGGCATCGCGGTCGTCCCTCGGAGCGGAGGCGGCGAGACGGGAGCCGTCACGTGCGGCTGCCCCCGACTATCGCTCCCGGCGCCGCCCTGGGCAAGAAATCGGAAATTTCGGACCATGACGCCAAGGCGCACGGCCGACCGCAACCACTACCGCTGCCACGACGACCGCAGCAGCGCCCACTCCATGTCGTCGGACCGCGTGCCGTCCGGCTTCGGGAACAGCTCCCGGTGCACGCCCTCCACCCGGAACCCCACCCGCTCCAGCACCGCGTGCGAGGCCGCGTTGCCGACGTCCGTGCCCGCCACGAGCCGGTGCAGCGGCGTGTTCGCGAACGCCCAGTCCACCAGCAGCCGGACCGCCCGTGTCATGTAGCCCTTGCCCCGGTGGGACGGCAGCAGCGAATAGCCCACCATGGCCTGCGCCAGCGGCGGCAGCACCTGCGTGAGCTGCAGGTGCCCGGCGAACTCCCCGGAGGCCGCGTCGCGGATCGCCAGCTCCACCCGCTGCCCCGACACCCACCAGTAGCCGGTGTACCGGCAGCGCCGCTCGTCGTCCTCCAGCGTGCTCGGGGGGCTCACCGCGTACGCGGCCACGTCCGGGTCGGCCATCATCCGGTGGTAGTCGGGCGCGTCCTCGACGGTCAGCGGCACGAGCCGCACCACGCCGTCGCTCAGCTCCCCGCCCGCGAAGAACGGCAGGTACGGCTCCGCCGGCGGCGCCGCCTCCCCCTTGAGCCTGGCGAAGGTGACCAGATCCATGTACCGCCCGTCGCGCAGCCGCTTGGCCTCCCGCCGCCGCCCCTCCTCCCGGAACCCCGCCTTGTACGCCACCCGCAGGCTCGCCAGGTTCTCCACCTCGGCCTGCAGCTCGACCCGGCGCACTCCGTGGTCGAACGCCCAGTCCGTCAGCGCCCGCGCCGCCGTGGCGGCCACGTTCCTGTTGCGCGCCCACGGCGCCACCACGTAACCGATCTCCGAGACCCCCCAGTGGTCGGGCGGCCGCACCCCGATCGAGCCGACGAGCCGCCCGCCCTCGGTGATCGCGTACTCGGCCCCGCCGTCCTCCCACCGCGCCGCCGCCATGCCGAGGTACTCGCGCGCGTGCTCGATCCGGTACGGCCGCGCCAGCAGCGGAAGGTAGCGCGCGGTCACCGGGTCGTCGCTCATCTTCACGATGTCCTCGAGATCGGACCCGGCCGGTGGCCGCAGGATCAAGGAGCCGGTGGAGATCACGTCGCGAGGGAGCATCCCCCATAGATATCGTGCGTCCTGACGCCCCCGAAAGCCCTATAACCTTGCCGCCATGGGTTTCCGCAGGCATGGGCCTTTCCAGGTGGGGGATCAGGTGCAGCTCACCGACCCCAAGAACAAGCGCCACACGATCACCCTCAAAGAGGACGGCGTCTTCCACACCCACAAGGGCGCCATCCCCCACGGCGACCTGATCGGGCAGCCTGAGGGTTCCGTCGTGCGTTCGTCCGGCGGCACCCAGTACCTCGCCTTCCGTCACCTGCTGCAGGACTACACGCTCGCCATGCCGCGCGGCGCCGCCGTCATCTACCCGAAGGACGCCTCGATGATCGTCGGCATGGCCGACATCTTCCCCGGCGCCCGGGTGATCGAGGCCGGCGTCGGCTCCGGCGCGCTCACCTGCTTCCTGCTGCGCGCCGTCGGCCCCGAGGGCCACGTCACCTCCTACGAGCGCCGCGAGGAGTTCGCCGACGTGGCGCGCAAGAACGTCGAGAAGTTCTACGGCGGCCCGATGGACGACAACTGGCGGCTGGTCGTCGGCGACCTGGTCACCTCGATCGACGAGGCCGACGTCGACCGCGTCATCCTCGACATGCTCGCCCCGTGGGAGTGCGTCGACGCCGCCGCCAAGGCGCTCACCCCCGGTGGCGTCATCTGCTGCTATGTCGCGACGACCACCCAGATGTCCAAGACCGTGGAGGTCATTCGCGATCACGGGTGTTTCACCGAGCCCCATGCGTGGGAGACCCTGGTTCGCGACTGGCATGTCGAAGGACTCGCGGTGAGACCCGATCATCGGATGATCGGCCACACCGGGTTCCTCGTCTCCGCCCGTCGCATGGCCGACGGCGTCGCCCCGCCGCCGCGCCGCCGACGACCGAAGGGGACCACCGAAGAACTATGACAATTTGGCCACGAGGGTGCGCTGGTGCGTGACACGGGAACAGATGACCGTGTTCATATGCTGGGAGTATTAAACGCCCTATTGGGGATTATTCAACGAATACTGAATGTCACTCTACGAACACTGCCCGGCCAGGTTACGGAGGGGCCCGAGATAGGTAAGGTCCTAAGTAGTCGCCCTCGACTGGGAAGGAGGTGACGGGGCGTGGCAGCTCGCGATGATGCTGAGGCTCGAGCCGCGCAGCGCGAACGGGAGGTCGCTGATCTTTCAACACAGGTCTCCTTCCTCCAGGAGGAGATCACCGCGCTGCGGCGGAAGCTGGCCGAGTCACCCCGTCAGGCCAGGGTCCTCGAAGAGCGTCTCCATGAGGCACAGGCGAATCTCGCGGCCGTGACCGGCCAGAACGAACGCCTGGTCGCAACGCTCAAGGAGGCCCGGGACCAGATCGTCGCCCTCAAGGAGGAGGTCGACCGGCTGGCGCAACCGCCATCCGGTTTCGGCACCTTCCTGGAGGCCCGAGAAGACGGCACGATCGAGGTGTTCACCGGAGGTCGCAAGCTCCGGGTGAACGTCAGCCCCAGTGTCGACATCGACTCGCTGCGGCGTGGCCAGGAGGTCATGCTCAACGAGGCGCTCAACGTGGTCGAAGCCCTCGGCTACGAAGAGGTCGGCGAGATCGTGATGCTCAAAGAACTGCTCGACGAGGGCAGGCGCGCGCTGGTCATCTCGCACGCCGACGAAGAACGCGTCGTGCGCCTGGCCGACTCGCTGGTCGGCCAGCCCATCAGGGCCGGCGACTCACTCCTGCTCGAACCTCGTTCCGGCTACGTCTACGAGCGCATTCCGAAGTCCGAAGTCGAAGAACTGGTGCTGGAAGAGGTCCCGGACATCTCCTACGAGGAGATCGGCGGCCTCATGCGGCAGATCGAGCAGATCAGGGACGCCATCGAGCTGCCCTACCTGCACTCCGACCTGTTCCGCGAGCACAAGCTCCGTCCTCCCAAGGGTGTGCTGCTCTACGGCCCGCCCGGTTGCGGTAAGACCTTGATCGCCAAGGCCGTCGCCAACTCCCTGGCCAAGCAGGTCGCGGAGAAGACCGGCCAGTCCGGCAAGAGTTTCTTCCTCAACATCAAGGGCCCGGAGCTGCTCAACAAGTACGTCGGCGAGACCGAGCGGCACATCCGCCTGGTCTTCCAGAGGGCGCGTGAGAAGGCTTCCGAGGGCACCCCGGTGATCGTGTTCTTCGACGAGATGGACTCGATCTTCCGGACCCGAGGCTCCGGCGTGTCGTCCGACGTGGAGAACACCATCGTCCCTCAGCTGCTGTCGGAGATCGACGGCGTCGAGGGCCTGGAGAACGTCATCGTCATCGGCGCCTCCAACCGCGAGGACATGATCGACCCGGCGATCCTGCGGCCCGGCCGCCTGGATGTCAAGATCAAGATCGAGCGGCCGGACGCCGAAGCGGCCAAGGACATCTTCTCGAAGTACCTCGTGCCCGACCTGCCTCTGCACCCCGACGACCTCGCCGAGCACGGCGACTCCCGCGGGGCCACCATCCAGGGGATGATCCAGAGCGTCGTCGAGCGCATGTACCAGGAGAGCGAGGAGAACCGCTTCCTCGAGGTGACCTACGCCAACGGCGACAAGGAAGTCCTCTACTTCAAGGACTTCAACTCCGGCGCGATGATCCAGAACATCGTCGACCGGGGCAAGAAGATGGCCATCAAGCAGTTCCTCGAGACCGGCCAGAAGGGCCTGCGGGTGCAGCACCTGCTCACGGCCTGCGTGGACGAGTTCTCCGAGAACGAGGACCTGCCCAACACCACCAACCCCGACGACTGGGCCCGCATCTCCGGCAAGAAGGGCGAGCGGATCGTCTACATCCGCACGCTCGTCTCCGGCAAGCAGGGCACCGAGGCAGGCCGTTCCATCGACACGGTCGCCAACACCGGTCAGTACCTGTAGGACCCTGACGACAGGGCCGCGCGGCATACCCGTGCGGCCCTGTCGTCTGTTCGCCGGGCAACGCGCGCCCTACCATGGCGATCATGGAGTTCGCCAACCCCGGCCGCGCCCCCTACACCGAACGCGAACGCGAGCTCATCGGCGCCCGGCACGCGCAGCGGGCCCGGGCCCACTTCTCCCGGCGGCCCGGCTACCGGCCCACCCCCGTGCACACCATCCCGGGGTTCGCCGGCACCCACGCCGCATACGTCAAGGACGAGAGCGCCCGCATGGGGCTCGGCAGCTTCAAGGCCCTCGGCGGCGCGTACGCCGTGCACCTGCTCGCCCAGCACGACCCCGGCGGCCCGCCGTTCGTGTGCGCCAGCGCCGGCAACCACGGCCTGTCCGTCGCCCGGGGCGCCGCCGAAGCGGGCGTGCCCTGCGTCGTCTACCTCGGCGACGGCGTCCCCGAGGCGTTCGCCCAGCGGCTGCGCGCCCTCGGCGCCGACGTGCGCCGCAGCGGCGGCGACTACGACGCGAGCATGGCGGCCGCCCTCCACGCCGCCAAGGAGCACGGCTGGCGGCTCGTGGCCGACAGCTCCTGGGAGGGCTACACCGACGTCCCCCTCCACGTCATGCGCGGCTACGGCGTCCTGTTCGACGAACTCGCCGACACCGGCGCGGCACCGACCCACGTGTTCGTCCAGGCGGGCGTCGGAGGGCTCGCCGCGGCCGCCGCGGCGTACGCACGCGACCGCTGGGGAGAGGCGCCCCGCATCGTGGTCGTCGAACCCGAAGGCGCCCCCTGCCTCATCGAGAGCGCCCGCGCCGGCCGCCCCGTACGGGTCGCCGGCGCCCCCACCACGCTCGGCCGGCTCGACTGCCACGAACCCTCCCTGATCGCCCACCGACTCCTCAGCCGCCTCGCCGACCTCTACCTGACCATCACCGACGACCAGGCCCGCGCCGCCGCCCGGGAACTGGCCGCACACGGCGTGCGCCTGTCCGCCTGCGGCGCGGCCGGAGCCGCCGGACTGCTCGCCCTCACCCCCGAAGCCCGCTCCGCGCTCGCCCTCGACCGGACGTCACGGATTTTTCTCGTGGGAACGGAAGGACCAGTGGAACCAAAGTGATCAGAGTGACGTCAAAGGAGCGTGCATTCACCTAACCGGCCGAAGCATGCGCGGGGGGACGGCCGGTTGGCCGAACTCGACCTCCTCCGCTTCCTCGCCGCCCTGGCGGTCGTCGCCTTCCACTACCTGGTCGCGTACGCCTCCGTCTGGGGAGACCGGCCGGCCGAGTTATTCCCGGCCCTCGCGCCCATCGCCGGCCTCGGCATCCTCGGCGTCGAGCTGTTCTTCATCATCAGCGGCTTCGTCATCCTCATGAGCGTCTGGGGGCGCGGCCTCGGAGCCTTCGCCCGCTCCCGCCTCGTCCGGCTCTACCCCGCGTACTGGCTGAGCCTCGCCGCCATCGCCGCCCTCTACGGGCTCACCGCCGCCAAGCCGCTCGACCCAAAACTTTCACCAGGGGAGTACCTGGTGAACGCCACCATGTTCCAGCGGCTGTTCAAGATCACCGATGCCAGCGGCGTCTACTGGTCCCTCTGGGCCGAGCTCCGCTTCTACCTGCTGATCTCCATCCTCGTGATCATCGGCGTCACCTACGGGCGCGTCCTGGCCTTCGCCGGCATCTGGCTCGCCGCCGTCATCGGCGCCCGGCTGCTCGACGACAGCCTGGTCAACGAGATCGTCATGCCCGACTACGCCCCGTACTTCATCGCCGGCATGGCCCTCTACCTCATCCACAAACACGGCCACAAACGCGGCAGCGCCTGGCTGCCCTGGCTCTACGTGGCCGCCGGCTACGCCCTGTCGATCGGCTCCGCCCTCGACCGCGTCCACCGCCGCATCGACCTGGCCGGCTTCAAGAACATGCCCGTCACCGACACCAGCGTCATCGTCACCATCACCCTCATCTACATCGCGATGTCGCTCGCCGCCCTCGGCCTGCTCCGGCTCAAGCCCTCCCGGCTCCTCACCGCGCTCGGCGGCACCACCTACCCGCTCTACCTGTTCCACAGCGCCGTCGCCGTGGCCCTCATCCCGCTGCTGCTCGCCGGCGACCTGCCCGCATGGACGACCGTGACGATCACGACACTCGCCGCGATTCTCCTGTCATATCTCGTCTACTCCTTTGCCGAACGCCCCATCCAGCGGCTTCTCAAGCCCCGCAGACGCCCAGAAACCCCAGCAGCTCGCGCCGTAGAGGTCCAAAAGGCGTCGGTGCCATAACTCTGTGACCCTGGGGCACTGTGAAGGGCATAGGCTCGGGCATATAAACGGCGGATAGACAGATCCGGACGAACAGAGGGTGTTGCATGACGGTGCGTCGGGTGATGGGCATCGAGACCGAGTACGGCATCTCCGTACCCGGCCAGCCAGGCGCCAACGCGATGGTGACCTCCTCCCAGGTCGTGAACGCCTACCTCGCCGCCTCGGCGGCTCGCGCGCGCAGAGCACGATGGGACTTCGAGGAGGAGAACCCGCTGCGCGACGCGCGCGGCTTCGACCTGGCCAGAGAGGTGGCCGATCCGACCCAGCTCACCGACGAGGACCTGGGCCTGGCCAACGTCATCCTGACCAACGGCGCGCGGCTCTACGTCGACCACGCCCACCCCGAGTACAGCGCGCCCGAATGCACCAATCCGCGGGCCGCCGTCATCTGGGACAAAGCAGGCGAAAGGGTCATGTACGACGCCGCCACCCGCGCGTCCGCCATCCCCGCCAACGCCCCCATCCAGCTCTACAAGAACAACACCGACGCCAAAGGCGCCTCCTACGGCTGCCACGAGAACTACCTCATGCGGCGCGCCACCCCCTTCGCCGACATCGTCCGCCACCTCACGCCCTTCTTCGTCTCACGACAGGTCGTCGTCGGCGCCGGCAAAGTCGGCATCGGACAGGACTCCCGCGGCGATGGCTTCCAGATCAGCCAGCGCGCCGACTTCTTCGAAGTCGAGGTAGGCCTCGAAACCACGCTCAAGCGGCCCATCATCAACACCCGCGACGAGCCCCACGCCGACCCCGAGAAATACCGGCGCCTCCACGTGATCATCGGTGACGCCAACATGTCCGAGATCTCCACCTACCTCAAACTTGGCTCCACCGCCCTCGTCCTCGCCATGATCGAAGACGGCTTCCTCACCCGCGACCTCACCGTCGAGAACCCCGTCCAAGCCCTGCGGGCCGTCTCCCACGACCCCACCTGCCGCTACGAGATCCCCATGCGCGACGGCCGCAAGCTCACCGCCGTCCAGCTCCAGATGGAATACCTCGAACAAGCGCGCAAATTCGTCGAAGAACGCGGCACCGCCCAGGACGAGATGAACAAAGACATCCTCGACCGCTGGGAATCCGTCCTCACCCGCCTCGCCGAAGACCCCATGCAACTCTCCACCGAGCTCGACTGGGTCGCCAAACTCGAACTCCTCGAGGGCTACCGCAGCCGCGACGGCCTCGCCTGGTCCCACCCCAGGCTCCAACTCGTCGACCTCCAGTACTCCGACATCAGACCCGACCGCGGCCTGTACAACCGCCTCGTCGCCCGCGGGCGCATGCAGCGGCTCGTCACCGAGGAAGAGGTCCAGCGCGCCGTCGAACACCCGCCCAACGACACTCGCGCCTACTTCCGCGGCCGATGCCTGCGCCAATACAGCGAGTCGGTCGCCGCGGCCTCCTGGGATTCCGTGATCTTCGACATCCCCGGCCGCGAGTCGCTCCAGCGCGTCCCCACCCTCGAACCGCTGCGCGGCACCAAGGCGCACGTCGGGGGGCTCTTCGACCGCTGCGAGACCGCCGCCGACCTCGTCGCCGCGCTCACCGGCGGCGAGTGACCCTGGTGTGACGAGGAGCACAATCAGTGTTCCTCGGGGACGCCGGGAACATCCCGATCTGCTGCGGTTACGGGGATCCAAGATTGGATAGAATTGCTATCTGATCTACCATGCAAGATCACCGGGCGATCGACGCGAAATGTCGCCCGGTTCGGGGAAGATACCCGTAGAGGCAGTCCCCCAAAGCGGAGGTACGACATGGCAACCAAGGACACCGGCGGCCAGAAGCAGACCGGTCGGCGCGAGGCCGAAGTTGAGGAGACCGAGGCTTCGGCGGCGCCCGACGTCCAGGAGCGCCAGGAGAAGCTCACGGACGATGTCGACGCGATTCTGGACGAGATCGACGAGGTCCTCGAGGAGAACGCCGAGGAGTTCGTGAGGAGTTACGTCCAGAAGGGCGGAGAATAGGGGGGTTTGTCCGAGTTTTGAGGGGTGGCTCGGGTGGACGACTCTGGTGGGGTGAAGCGGTGCCCGGACTGCGGAGAGCTCAAGGCGGTCTCCGAGTTCGGGCGCAATGCGCGCATGGCCGACGGGCTGGCGCGGTACTGCAAGACCTGCTTCCGGAGACGTTCCCAGGAGAGTTACCGCAAGCGCAGGGCCGAGCAGGGCAAGGCCGTGCGGGAGCGGATTCAGGTTCCCGAAGGGCACAAGTTCTGTCCGCGCTGTTCGGAGATCAAGCCCCACGCCGAATTCGGCAGTAACCGGGCCACCAAAGACGGCCTCACCTCCTACTGCAAGCAGTGCCACACGGTCGTGGCCCGCGAGAACAAGGCCAAGAACCACGGCAGCGAGCGGAACTACCTGCTCCGCTACCGCTACGGCATCACCGAGGACGACTTCGCGCGCATGCTCGCCCGTCAGGGCGGGCTCTGCGCCGTCTGCCGCGCCGTCCCGGGCACGTTCGTCGACCACTGTCACCGCACCGGGCAGGTCCGGGGCGTGCTGTGCTTCAACTGCAACAACGGGCTCGGCCACTTCGGCGACAACACGGTGCTGCTGGAGCTGGCCGCGCTCTATCTGGACGGGGAGGTGCTCTGGCCGGAGTTCGTGGTGCTGCCGGAGCGCCGCGAGGGCGGGGCGGTGGCGCGGACGCGGGCGTATCACCTGGCGCATCGTTATCGGCTGGGGCCGGCGGACGTCGAGCGGATGGTCGCGGCTCAGCACGGATTGTGCGTGGTGTGCTGGGATCGGCCGCCGGAGCATGTGGATCACTGTCACCTTACGGGCGAGGTGCGGTACGCGTTGTGCCTGCCGTGTAACACGGGGATCGGGCAGTTCCGGGATGATCCGGCGGTGGTGTGGCGGGCGCTGGCGTACGTGGAGGCCGTGGAGCCGTACGGCGAGGAGGTCGTGGTGTCGGACGAGGAGTTGCGGGAGCTGGTGCGGGCGGAGGAGCAGTTGCGCTCGGCGTTCTATGCGAGGGTGAGCCCGGTGGGCTGAGCGTCACCGTTCGGGCACGGGGGGCGTCACCGTTTGGGGCATGGTGTAGTCGACGCCCACGCCGAGCAGGCGGACGGGGCGGTTGAGTTCGAAGCGGTCGAGGATGGCGAGGGCCGTCCGGGTGATCGTGGCGGGGTCGGTGGTGGGG
>NZ_SMKQ01000256.1 GCF_004348995.1 Nonomuraea terrae | reverse complement strand
CACCCTCCTCGACCACGTCACCCCGGACATGGCGGCGTTCCGCGAGGAGACGTTCGGGCCGGTGGCGAGCGTGACGCGGGTCGGCGGGGCCGAGGAGGCGATCGAGCTGGCCAACCGGACCGAGTACGGCCTCGGCGCCGCCCTGTGGACCTCCGACCTCGACCAGGCGCGCCGGCTCGTCCCCCTCCTCGACGCGGGCGCGGTCTTCGTCAACGGCATGGTGGCCTCCGACCCGCGCCTGCCGTTCGGCGGGATCAAGAAGTCCGGCTACGGCCGCGAGCTCGGCTCCTACGGCATCAGGGAGTTCGTCAACGTGAAGACCGTCTGGTTCGGCCCGGCGGTGACGGCATGAGCTCGATCCTCCGTCCCGACGAGCTGCCGGCCAAGGACCGCGGCGCCGGAGCGCGCACCGTGCCGCTCGTGACGCATGCCCGGGGCGCGACGACCTTCCTCAACGGCATCACGAGCTTCGAGCCAGGAGCGGTGATCGGGCACCACACGCACAACGTCGCCGAATCCGTGATCGTCGTCCAGGGCGACGCCGTCGTGGACATCGACGGCGTCCGCACCCCGCTGCGCACCTTCGACACCACGTTCGTGCCGGCCAACGTCCCCCACCACTTCGAGAACGCCTCCGGCACGGCGCCCATGAAGATCTTCTGGACGTACGCGTCCGTCGAGGCGACCAGGACGCTCGTCGAGTCGGGCGAGCACTCCCGCATCGACGCCGAGCACCCCGGCGGACCGGCCGGCCCGGCGGGCCTCGTGCACGAGAGCGCGCTGATCACCGTCCTGCCCGGCCATGAGGAGCGGTTCGAGGCGGCGGTCGCCGAGGCCGCGCCGCTGTTCCAGCGGGCGAAGGGGGCGCGCACGTTCGTCCTGGAGCGCTCGCACGAGAATCCGCGGCAGTATCGCCTCGTCGTCGGCTGGGAGTCGATCGACGACCACACCTCGGGATTCCGCAGCTCGCCCGCGTTCCGGCGATGGCGTGAGCTCATCGGCGACACGATCGCCGGCCTGCCGGAGGTCACCCACTTCCGGCACGTGCTGACCGCCTTCTGACCCCCACGATCGAGGAGTACGTCCCCCATGCCCACCACCGTCGACCCCGACCCCCAGGGGTTCTACTTCATCGGCGGGACCCCGTTCTTCGCCTCCCGCCACGACCAGCGCATCTCGTACGCCCTGTACGTCCCCAAGGACCACACGCCCCAGGCGGCGCCGCTGCCGCTCGTCGTCATCCAGCACGGCACCGGCCGCTCGGCGGAGCTCTACCGGGACCGGTGGAAGAGCTTCGCGATCGAGCACCGCTGCGTCATCCTCACGCCGCTCTTCCCGGCCGGGCTGGTGGAGCCGAGGGAGCTGCACAGCTTCAAGTTCCTCTCCTACGGCGGCATCCGTTTCGACGAGGAGCTGCTGCACATCGTGGACGAGGTCGGCGAGGTGTTCAACACCGAGACCGCCCGCTTCTACCTGCACGGATTCTCCGGCGGCGGGCAGTTCGCGCACCGCTTCTTCTACGTCCATCCCGATCGGCTGGCCGGCGTGTCGATCGGCGCTCCTGGCCGGATCACCCGGCTCGACGACTCCGTGCCGTGGTGGCTCGGCACCGGCGGGTTCGAGGAGATCTTCGGCACCGGGATCGATCTCGAGGCCATGCGGAAGGTGCCGGTGCAGATGGTGGTCGGCGCCGACGACGTCGAGACCTGGGAGATCAACAACGTCGGCGGCCCCAACTGGCTCGACGGCGTGGAGCAGACCGGCCGCACCCGGATCGAGCGGTTGGAGTGCCTGCGGGCGAACTTCGACGAGCACGGCATCCAGGTGCGCTTCGACGTCGTCCCCGGCGTCGGCCACCGGGGCAGCGCGGTGATCCCCGCCGTCCAGGAGTTCCTCGGGAAGCTGCTGAACGAGCGCCGCACCCGCTAGAGACCGGCCGGCTTCCGGCCCGCCCACGAGAGCCCGCCTACAAGAGCCCGCCCACCGCCACACACACACGAGAGAACGGTATTCGTGACTCCTCCGCTCCCTGAAGGGAGCGGCTTCTCGCTAAGCCGCTTCCGCAGCCCGGCGAAGGGCAAGCCCTGCCCTCAAGATGTTGATCGCCGCGTTCACATCAGCGTGTGCGGTGTGACCGCACGCCTGACATCGGAACTCGGCCTGGGTGACGCGGTTCTCCCTCTAGCAGTGCCCGCAGCGGGCGCACGTGCGGGAGGTGCCGGCAGGGTTCACCGCGATCAGCTCTCGACCGGCGCTCTCAGCCTTGTGCGACAGGATCGTCAGGAACACCCCCCAACCCGCGTCCAAGATGCTTCGGTTGAGCCCGGACTTGGCGGCGACGTTCCGGCCGGGCGCCTCGACCGTGCCGGACGCCGAACGGGTCATGTTCGCGATCCGCAGCTCCTCGTGCACGATCACGTCATAGCCGCGCACCAGCGCGTTCGCGACCTTGTGCGCGTAGTCGACCCGCTGACGGCCGACCTTGCCGCACAGGGCGGCGATCCGTGCCACCTCCTTGAGGCGGCGCGTGAACCCGCGTTTCTTACGGGCCAGGTCCCGCTGAGCCGCCGCGAGACGATCGGCGGTCGCGGCGAGGTGGCGCGGGTTGGCGACGTGCACACCGTCGCTCGTGGTGACGAGAGCGGCCACACCCAGGTCGATCCCGGCCACCGCACCCGTGGCGGGAAGCGGCTCGGCGGGAACGTCGTCGCACGACAGCACCACGTACCAGCGGTTGCCCTCCCGCTTGACGCTGACCGTCTTCACCCGGCCCCTCACCGGCCGGTGCTGGTGCACCCGCACATGCCCGACGCCCTGCAACCGCACGAACGTAGCCGAGGGATGTTCGGGCTCGGAATCCCACCGGCAGCCGTCGCCGTCCCTGGGCCATTCCACCGTGTCGAACCAGCCCCGCCCCTTGAACCGCGGAAAGCCCGGTGTGCGCCCGGCCTTGACGCGTGCGAAGAACGCGGCGAACGCCTTGTCGAGCCGCCGCAGAGAACATATCGGCCGGCACCGACAAAACCCGGAAGGACATCTGTGATGCGCGGACCTGGCAGGTCAGGGCACGCTCGGGCCTTGACGGCCCTCCCGCTCCCGATTCCCCCGACGGCTGAAGCCGCCGGTCCCCTCGGGAGGCTCTGATGGCGAACGACCACGCGACCATCGACATGCGCCCGGTGCACGCCTTCCTGGAGGAGCTGGCGGAGCGGGACATGCGGCTGCACTCCCTGATCGTCCACCGGCGCGGGCGGACGGTCCTCGACCTGTGGCAGTGGCCGCACGAACCCCACCTCAAGCACAAGATCCACTCGGCCACCAAGAGCTTCACCGGCACCGCGATCGGGTTCGCCGAGGCCGAGGGCCTGCTCGGGCTGGACGACCCGGTGGTGAGCTTCTTCGACGGACGGCTGCCTGCCCCGCCGACGGAGAACCTGAGCCGCATGCGCGTCCGCGACCTGCTGACCATGCAGACGGGCCACGGCCGCGGCCTGTCCGGCGCGACGACCCGCCTGCGCCAGACGGGGTGGATCGGCGAGTTCTTCGAGGAGCCGGTGGTGGAGCTGCCGGGCCGCTGCTTCGTCTACAGCAGCACGACCAGCCATGTCCTGTCGGCGATCGTGCAGCGGGTGTCCGGTCAGCCCGTGGACGAATACCTGCGCCCGCGCCTGTTCGAGCCGCTGGGCATCACGGACTTCGCCTGGGAGCGCGACCCCGAGGGCGTGGCCAGCGGCGGCAACGGCCTGTCGATGCGCCCGCGCGATCTGCTGTCGTTCGGGATCCTCTACCTCCAGGACGGGATGTGGCAGGGCGAGCGCGTCCTGCCCCGAGGCTGGGCGCAGAAGGCCTCCGCCCTCCACGTACGCCGCGCCATCAGCGGCACGTGGAACGGCAGGGAGCTGCTGCCGCCCGCTCCGGACGCCGTCGCGGACTCCGGGTACGGCTACCAGTTCTGGACGACCGAGGACCGGATCTACAACGCCTCCGGCATCTTCGGCCAGGAATGCATGATCTTCCCCGACCAGGGCGGCGTGGTCGTGGTCACGGGCGCCATGGGCGAGGACACGTACCACGACCTGCCAGACATGCTGCGCACGACGTTCAGGAAGGCGTTCGACGGCGCGGAGCGGGAGGACGACGGGGTCGAGCAGTGGGTGCGGCGCGCCCGCGAGCCCGAGCCGCTGCGGCCCTCGGCGTGCCGGTCCGCCTTCCGCGAGACGTACGACTTCAAGCCCAACGAACACGGCGTCGATTCGCTGTCGGTCGACGTGACGGCGGACACGGTGCTGCTCGTGATCGAGGACGAGCACGGCCGGCACACCATCGAACACGGTGTCGGCCGGTGGCTCGGGCAGCACACCGGCGTGAGCGTGTGGCGGCTGCACCACTCCTACCAGGACGCCCGCGCCCCGATCCTGGCCGCCGCCGAGTGGACTTCCGCGGACGTCCTGCGGCTGACGTGGCACTTCCTCGAAGCGCCGTTCATCGACACGCTCACGCTCCGGTTCGACGCGGACGGCGTCACCGTCGAGCACGAGGTCAACGTCAACTCCGGCCCGACCGCGCTCCCCGCCGTCCGCGGGCTGCGCCGCATCTAGCACGCCCTATTTGGAAAGCCCCCAGGAGGCAAACGGTGCTGTCACAGGTGTTGTCACAACTCGCAGCGGCCGATCCGAACCCGGACCCGGCGGCGTGGCGGATCATCACGAAGATCGCCTACTTCGCCGGCCTGATCGGGACGTTCGGCGGCACCCTGCTTTACGTGCTGGTGGTGCACCCCGTGCTGACCCGCTCACCGGTGAATCCGGCCGACCGCGACGTCCTGCGCCGTCGCGCCGCGCTGATCCTGGCCGCCGTCGGCACGTGGTTCCTCGTGGCGCTGTACTTCCAGCTCGCCGGGAAGGGGGCGCGGGTCAAGGGCCAGGAGATCCCGTACTCCGAGGCGGTGCTGCCGGGACGGGTCCTCGGCTACCTCACCGCGCCCGCCCAGCCCGGCGAGTGGATGTCCGCCGGCGCCCAGGCGGCGGTCCAGTACGGGCTGTGGGCGCTGTCGGCGGTCATGCTGATCCTCCTGTGGCGTTCCAGCCTGCACGCCCGCCTCACCCGCGTCGCCGGCGCGGCCTACGTCATCGCGTTCCTCGCCTACGCCGTCACGTGGGTGCCGACGGATCCGGGCGCGGAGACGTTCGACAGCGTGCTCGGTAGCGTCCTCGACCACGCGCACGTGTTGTCGGTGTCGACCTGGGTCGGCGGGATCGCCGGGCTCGCGCTGCTCGCCACGGCCCACCGCCGCCTGTCCCCCGGCGCGGGAGCCGTGTGGGCGCGGATCTGGTCGCGCTTCAGCGTCGTCGCGCTGACCGCCGTCGGCGGCATGGTCGTCAGCGGATCATGGCTGGCCTGGAAGAACGTGGGTGGCGCCGGCGACCTGCTCACCACCGAGTTCGGCCGGTTCCTGCTGGTCAAGCTCGTGCTGGTGGGCACCATGGTCGCGATCGGCGGGCTGCACGAGTTCGTCCTCATGCCGCGCATCGCCAGGGCGCGGGCGGCCGGGCAGGAAGGCTCGGTGTTCCGGCTCGCCGTACGCGTCCTCCCCCGGCTCGTCGCCGTGGAGGCCGTGCTGGGGCTCGGGGTGCTGGTCGTGCTCACCTTCCTGACCGGGTCGGCCAGGGCGGAGAGCGGCTCGGCGGAGCCCGTGGTCAGCGGCGGAGTGATCATGGTGGGGGTGCTGCTGGTCGCCGTGGTCGTGACGTCGTTCGTCACCACGGCGAAGATCTCCGCCCGGCTCGGCCGCACCGCCGCGGACCCCGCGGGCGGCTGAGCGTCTTCACCGGGAACGCGAAAACGGCCCGTCGTGACGACGAGCCGTTTCCGGAAGGTGCGCCGCCAGGGACTCGAACCCCGGACCCGCTGATTAAGAGTCAGCTGCTCTAACCAACTGAGCTAGCGGCGCAACAGATGTAACTCTATCAGCCGCCGAACAGTGCCCACGCCCGTCTTTCAGCCCAGCCGGGCCGCCAGCCTCTCGTACGCTCCGATCACCAGGTCCCAGAATCCCTTCGCGTCGAGAGAGGTCGCCACCAGCGCGTTGGCCCGCCGGTCGCCGACCTTGAAATCGGTCACCGTCATGCCACGGGTGAACTGCCCGGCGGTCTCCACGTTCACCACGGCCGGCACGCAGGTGAACAACGACGGGTCCAGCACGTACGCCACCGCGCACGCGTCGTGGATGGCCGGCCCGCTCTCGGCCGTCACCACCCCGTACGACTGCGCGGCCGGCACCAGCAGCTCCGCCAGCCGCCCGAGCGGCTCCATGCGCTCCAGCACCTGCGTGGTCACCACGGCCGTCAGCGTCACGTCGAGGCCCAGCATCGTCACCGTCCACCCGGCGTCGAAGACGATGGCGGCGGCCTCGGGGTCGGCCAGCATGTTGAACTCGGCCGCCGGGTTGTGGTTGCCGCGGGTGTAGGAGCCGCCCATGATGACCAGGTCGCGGGCCCATTCCACGACCCTCGGCTCACGCCGTACGGCGAGGGCGAGGTTCGTCAGCGGGCCCACGGCCACCAGCGTGATCTCGCCGGGCCGCGCGCGCAGCGTCTCCACGATGAAGTCGACCGCGTGGCCCCGCGCGGGCCCCCGCCGCGGCGCGGGCAGCACCACGTCGCCGAGCCCCGTGGCGCCGTGCACGTGACCCGCCCTGACGGTGTGCCGCAGGAGGGCCCCGGCGCTGCCGGGCGTGACCGGGACGTCGCCGAGCTCCAGGAACTCGCGCAGCGCCAGCGCGTTCGCGGTGGTCAGCGAGAGGTCGACGTTGCCGCCCACGGTGGTGATGCCCACAAGGTCGAGGGAGGATCCGGCGGCCAGCGCCAGGGCGAGCGCGTCGTCGATGCCGGGATCGCAGTCGATGAGAACCTTCGTCACGTCCGCAGCGTACGCATGAACCCGGACGAAGCACACACTTGACCCCGGGCATGGATCGGGCCGGGCAGTTCCCCCAAAGCTGCCCGGCCCGATCGGTGGCGGTCCAGGCCGACGCTTTCCCCCAAAAGCGCCGGCGGTCCCGCACTTTGCGAACCGCGGTCCCCCTCCGCGTCCGCATCGGTGAAGGTCCTCGGCCAGTCGCCAGAGCTACTGACCTGGTACAACGCTACCGAGGCGAATGCAACGGTCGCGTCATAACGGGGTCGAATATCGGTTTAATCCATTTACGGAAGTTCCAACCGCACCTCAGTGCCGTCCTGGAGTGTCCTGCTCACCGTGCAGTGCTTCTCGTGCACCCGTTCGGCGACCGCCCTGAAGACCTCGTCGGCCGCCTCCGACGGCAGTTCCACGTCGTACGTGACCGTCACCGGCCCCAGCTTGTTGCTCTCCACCTTCTCCGCCTGGACGGTCATCTCCAGGCGCACCAGCCGGTGCCCCCGCTTGGCGGTGAGCGGCTCGACGGTCACGATGTTGCACCCGCCCACCGCCGCCAGCAGGAGCTCCACCGGGGTGAACACCCCGGCCTCGTCTCCGCCTCCGATCCGCACCTCGGCACCGCGGGCGTTGGTGGCCCGGAATCCGCCGTCTTCAGTCCGCTCGACTCGCACGTTAGCCATGTTTAGAGACCCTACTCAGATGGCTCTCATGTTCGTTCAGCATGGTGGGGCCATGGCTAGCGAGGCGAATGCTCATCATGGCCCGATCCTCTTCTGGTCCGGTGTCGCGGTGGCCGAGTTCGGCGCCCTGCGGCCGGGATTCGGTCACCCGTGGACGCCGGTGGCCTACACCGCCGCGGCGCTGCTCGTGGGTGTCGGGTTCCTCACCGTGCAGGCCGCCGACTACCTGCGCACCGAGGAGGCCAGGCAGCGGTTGCGGCTCGGCGGTTACCTGGCCGGCGCTCTGCTGGTGGCCCACCAGTTCAGCTCGACGGCGAACGTGACCGAGCCCGGCCGGGTGGGCTCGCTGCTGCTGTACGCGGCGGCGGCCGTGATGGTCATCTGGAACCACCGGGTGCACCCGTCCCGGCCGCGGCTGCTCATCGCCACCGGGCTCGACCCCTCGGCGCTGCGCGAGCGCCTGGCCGGGGAGTCCGACACCGTGGCGGTCTACCGCGCCGACCGCGTCACCGACGAGCTGCGCGAGCTGGAGGCCCGTTACCGCCTCATCCTCGTCGTGGGCGCCGAGCACGACCCGCGCGCGAAGGAACGCGTCAGCGCCTCCGGGCTGAGCCGTGAGATCCCCGACATCGCCGAGCGCGCGGTCGAGGTGGCCGGCCCCCGCCGGTTCCAGAGGTACGTCGCCGGCGCCCTGACCCGGCTGTCCGTTCCCAGGTCACAGGTGAGTTTCAGTTCCCGGCAAAAGGTTTAGCCTGAGCATATGGCCTGTCTGAAAGCGTGGGCGCCGGACAAGGAGGCAAGGTGACGACTTTCCCCGGAAGCGCCCGTGTCGAAATGGTCATGGGCATGCCGGTCAGCGTGGACATCCGCACGGCCCTGCCGGAGCGCGAGCTGACACCCGTGCTCGATGACGCGTTCGCCTGGCTGAGGTGGGTGGACGACACCTTCAACCCCGCCAAGGAGGACAGCCAGGTCGGCCGGCTCAGCCGCGGTCAGACGATCCGCCAGATCCCCGAGCTGATCGAGGTCCTCCACCGCTGCGACGAGCTCAGCGAGGCCACGAACGGCTGGTTCGAGTCGCGCATCAACGGCGTGATCGACCCGTCCGGCTACATCAAGGGCTGGGCGCTGGAGCGGCTGTCGCGGGCGCTGTGCAACGCCGGGGCGGTCGACCACCGCATCAGCGCGGGCGGCGACATCAGGGTGCGCGGCTCCGCGATGCCGGGCAAGCCGTGGCGGGTGACCGTACGCGATCCGCGCACCGGCGTCGTGCGCGCGGTCGTCCACGCCCACGACATGGGCATCGCGACCTCGGGGCGCAGGCCCATCGTCAACCCGCGCACCGGCAAGGTTCAGGTGGGGCTGGGCTCGGTCACCGTGGTCGGCCCCGACCTGGGCGTGGCCGACGCGTACGCCACCGCCCTGTACGCCATGGGCGCCGTGCTGGCTCGCCGTTTCGCCGCCGACCTGGCGGCGTCGGGGCCGTACGAGACCATGATCGTCACGCGGGACGGCCAGGAGACCACCACGCCGGGCTTCACCCGCCACACCGGCGCGGCCACCCGCCTGGCCGTCTGACCCGCGGGCACACGGGACGGCCCGGCCGGGACGACCGGGCCGTCCACCTCTGCCGGCTAGGCGTCGGGGTGTTGGCGCAGGTATTCGATGTAGATCGGGCGCAGGGCCTCGCCCAGCTTGCCCTCGCCGGCGGCGATGGCGTCGCTGAGCAGCGCGGAGACCTTGCTGAGGTCGTTGGCGCTCTCGGTGGTGTGGCCGCTGGCGGCCTCGGCGGCCGGGATCACCTTCAGCAGGTCCCACAGGAATCCCAGGTCGCCGTGGCGGACGGCGTAACGCACCGCGCGCTCGTGCAGTTCGTGGGCCGGCAGCGACTCGAGCTCGTTCACGTCCATCTTGCTTCCTCCCCCTGCACGCCCTTCCCTCCGCCGTCAGCCCATAACTCGGAGGCATCGTAGAGGTACGGACCTATCGCGGCCCCCGTGCCGAAGTGGGAGGATCAAGCAGCGTGAGATTCATCATCAGAACCCTCGCGGCAGCGGTGGCCCTGTGGGTCGCCATCCAGCTCGTCGACGGCATCGACGTGGCCGCCCCGTCCAACTCGGCCAGTTACTGGGGCGTCCTGCTCGTCGTTGCGTTGATCTTCGGCGTCGTCAACGCCATCGTCAAGCCGATCGTGAAGTCGCTGGGCTGCGCGATCATCGTCCTGACCCTGGGGCTGTTCCTGCTCGTCATCAACGCGGCGATGCTGCTGCTGACGGGCTGGATCGCCGGCCAGCTGGACATCCCCTTCCATGTCGACAACTTCTATCCGGCCGCTTTCTGGGGAGCCATCATCGTCAGCCTGGTGAGCTGGCTGCTCGGCCTCTTCATCCCCGACAACGACTGACGCTTCTCCCCGGCGGCGCTCACGACAGCGGGGCGACCGAGCTGCGTTCGCGCAGCATGGGACGCTGGACGACCCGGCGGCGGCGGGCCCCGCCGTCGGCCGCCGCCGCGACCAGCCGGACGGCCGCGCGCACGATGCCGTCGATGTCCCAGTCGACGGTGGTCAGGCCCGGCGAGAGCAGCCCCGACATCGGGTGATCGTCGTAGCCCATCACCGACACGTCGCCCGGGATCGACAGCCCCAGCTCCTGCGCCGCCGCGTAGACCCCGTAGGCGATGGAGTCGGCGAAGCAGAACACCGCGCTCGGCCGCTTTCCCGACAGCAGCTCATGGGCGGCGCCGGTGGCGGCGGCCAGGCCGTGGGAGGCGGTGACGACCTCGATGTCGAGCCCCAGCCGGTCGGCCTCGGCCGTGACGTGGACGTCGGCGGGCCGGTCGGGCGTGCTGGCCCGGGTCGGCGTGAGCACGGCGATGCGGCGGTGGCCCGACGAGCGCAGATGCTCCAGGGCGAGCGTGACCCCGCGCCGGTTGTCGAAGACGACCTCGCCGGCCGTGCCCGCGATCGAGTCGCCGATCGCCACCACCGGAACCGACTCGCACAGCTCGCGCCAGAACTCCGCCGCCGGGTCGATCGGCTGCACGATGAGACCGTCGACCCGCTGGTCGCGCAGCTGCCGGGCGAGCGCCCGCTCCCTGCCGGGATCGCCGACCGCGTCGAGGATCAGGGCGTAGCGCTCCTTCTCCCGCAGGCCCCTGCTGATGCCGACGGCCAGCGACTGCTGCCAGAGGTCTTCGAGCGAGCCGCACAACACGCCGATCATGCCGCTGCGGCCGCTGGCCAGCGCCCTGGCGATGGGATCGGCCTCGTAGCCGAGCTCGGCGGCGGCGGCGCGCACGCGCTCCATGGTCTCCTCGGAGACCTGCAGGCCGCGCAGCGCGTAGGAGACGGCCGCCGGTGACAGGCCCGTGGCCTGCGCCACCTCACGGATCGTGGCTCTCTTGCGAGGCATTCCGACAGCCTATTCCGTGACGCCGACACAACGGTGTTAGCCGCGAGGGCAGATTACCTGTAATGTCAGTAGGGATTTAGGGGAGGAAATCCGTGAGCATCGACGTGCACCAGCACCTGTGGACGCCCGCGTTCGTCGCGGCGCTGCGGGCCCGTACGTCGCCGCCCCGGCTGGACGGCTGGACGCTGCTGCTCGACGGCGAGCCGCCGTACGAGGTGGATCCGGCCGACCACGAGCGGCGCGACACCGGCGGCCTGGAGCTGGCGCTGGTGTCGCTGTCGAGCCCGCTGGGCGTCGAGTTCCTGCCGCCCGGGGAGGCGTGGCCGTTGATCGACGCCTACCACGAGGGCGCGCTGGGGCTGGGCGAGCCGTTCGGGGCGTGGGCGGCCACCTGCCACAGCGAGCCCGATCCCGACCGGCTGGCGGCCGATCTCGACCGGGGGTTCGCGGGCCTGCAGATCCCGGCCACGGCGGTGCCGGACGACCAGCTGCTGGAGGTGCTGACCGCGCGCGACCTGCCGCTGTTCGTGCACCCGGGACCGGCCGCCGCGCCGGCCGGCATGCCGTCGTGGTGGCCCGCGCTGGTGCCGTACGTGCAGCAGATGCACGCGGCCTGGCACTCCTTCCACGCCGTCGTACGGCCCCGGCATCCGCGGCTGCGCGTCTGTTTCGCGCTGCTCGCGGGCCTCGCGCCGCTGCACACCGAGCGCCTGACCGCCCGGGGCGGCGGCCGCGGCCTGGTCGACCCGAACTTCTTCGTGGAGACCTCGTCGTACGGTCCGCGCGCGATCGACGCGATCGTCCGCGAACTGGGGATCGACGTCGTGGTCAACGGCTCCGACGCCCCCTACGCC
>NZ_SMKQ01000255.1 GCF_004348995.1 Nonomuraea terrae | reverse complement strand
GGTCGTCGGGGGCCGGGGCCGAAGACGCGGGCGCGACAAAGGTCGCCGAGCTCGGCGGTGCCGGCGACTTCGGCGAGCCGAGCGGGGCCGTGGGCTTCAGTAAGCCGGGCGGCGCTCTCGACTCCGCCGAGGCGAGGGGGATCGTCGGAGAGGACGTGTTCGCCGGTGTGGATCCGCCAGCCGGTGTGGACCTGCCAGCTGGTGTGGACCTGCCAGCTGGTGTGGACCTGCCAGCTGGTGTGGACCTGCCCGTCGACGATGACGGGCCCGCTGTCGCGGCGCCGCCGTTGGAGGCGGCGTTGGAGGCGATCCTGATGGTCGTCGACGAGCCCGTCGCCGAGGTGACCCTCGCGCAAGTGCTGGAGCGGCCCACCCATGAGGTCGCGGCGGCCCTGCGCGGCCTGGCCGCGGAATACACCGCCTCCGGGCGGGGTTTCGACTTGAGAGAAGTGGCGGGCGGCTGGCGTTTCTACACCCGTGCCGACTGTGCGCCCCTGGTCGAGCGGTTCGTACGCGACGGCCAGCAGACGCGGCTGACCCAGGCCGCGCTGGAAACCCTCGCGGTCGTGGCCTACCGGCAACCGGTGAGCCGTGCCCGCGTCGCCGCCATCCGCGGCGTCAACAGCGACGGCGTCATGAGGACGCTCGTCGCCAGGGGGCTGGTCGAAGAGGCCGGCACCGACCCGGAGAGCCAGGCAGTGCTCTACCGGACAAGCTCATACTTCCTTGAACGTCTGGGACTGCGGGACCTGAGCGAGCTCCCCGAGCTCGCGCCCTTCCTCCCCGACGACGTGGAAAACCTCGAGGAGACAACACAGTGATCAACAGGCGCAGCACCCCGTCCGGTGATGGACGCGGTCGTGGACGTACCGGAGGCTCCGGCCGAGACGGACGTCCCGCCTTCCGCTCCGGTGACGCCCGTGGCAACCGCGGGGGCTCCCGCGGTGACGAGGGCGCCCGCCGCGGCGGCTTCCGTGACAACGACTTCCGTGACGACAACGCCCGTGGCGGCTACCGCGACGAGGGCCCCCGAGGCGGTGCCGGGCGAAGCTCGTCCCGGCGCGACGACTCCCGTGCGGGCGACTCCCGCGGGGGCGACTCCCGGGGCGGCGGACGCGAGGCGTCCCGGCGGGACGACTTCCGCGGCGGAGCCCGCGACGGCCGCGACGCCCTCCGCGTCGACCGGGGCGGATCCCGCGCCCGGTACGGCAGGCGCGATGGCGACACCGACCGCGGCTACACGCGTGACGCCCGCCCTGCGCGCGACGACCGTGGTCCGCGCGGCGATCGCTTCACGCGCGACGACCGCGGCCCAGGTGACAGTCGCTTCACGCGCGATGACCGTCCCGCACGTGACGACCGCGGCCCACGTGACAGTCGCTTCACGCGCGATGACCGTCCCGCACGTGACGACCGTCCCGCACGCGGTGACCGCTTCACGCGCGATGACCGTCCCGCACGTGACGACCGTCCCGCGCGCGGTGACCGCTTCACGCGCGGTGACCGTCCCGCACGCGGTGACCGCTTCACGCGCGATGACCGGGGCTACTCACGTGACGCCCGCCCTGCGCGCGACGACCGCGGTCCACGCGGCGACCGTTTCGCGCGTGATGACCGGCCCGCGCGCCAGGACCGCTTCGCGCGCGACGACCGGCCCGCACGGGACGACCGCTTCGCGGGCGGTGACCGTGGTGGCCGGGGCTCGCGTGGCAACGACCGCGGGTACCGTGAGAACCGGTACGCCCGGGACGACCGGTACTCGCGCGGTGACGACCGACCCTCTCGCGGTGACCGGGACGACCGGTACGGCCGTGGTGAGCGCCCGGACCGTTACGGGCGCGAGCAGCGTACCGAGCGTGATGAGCGGGGCGGGTTCCGGGCCGGACGTGGCGGGCGGCGGGACGACGCCGCGGGTGCCGGCTCCGCGCGCGCCCGCTACGGCAGGCGCGACGCCGGCGAGCGCGCCCCCCGCGACGACCGGCGCGCCCCGCGCTCGCCCCGTCGCGACGACGTGCAGACCGTCGGCGGCAGGCGGCAGGAGTCGCAGCCGCCGGTCGGCAGCCCCCAGCAGGCCCGGGTGAAGGCCAACAGGCAGCCCCTGCGTGACCGCGACCTCTACCCCGAGGGCTACACCGACGAGCGCGACACCACCGAGGTCCCCAACGGCGTACGGCTGCAGAAGGTGCTCGCCCAGGCGGGTGTCGCGAGCCGCAGGGCCTGCGAGGAGATGATCGGCGACGGCCGTGTCACCGTCGACGGCCAGGTGGTCCGCCGCTTCGGCGCCAAGGTCGACCCGGCCAAGCAGGTCATCCACGTCGACGGCAAGCGCATCCCGACCGCGCCCGACCTCGTCTACTACGCCCTGAACAAGCCCATCGGCGTCGTCTCCACCATGAACGACCCGCAGGGCCGCCCGTGCCTGGCCGACTACGTCGAGGAGCTGGCGCCGAGGCTGTTCCACGTGGGCCGGCTCGACACCGAGACCGAGGGCCTGCTGCTGCTCACCAACGACGGCGAGCTGGCCAACCGGCTGACGCACCCCAGCTACGGCGTGCAGAAGAAGTACTGGGCCAAGGTGCCGGGGCCGATTTCGCGCGATCTCGGCCGCCGCCTCAAGCAGGGCGTCGAGCTGGAGGACGGCATCGCGAGGGCCGACAGCTTCACCGTCGTGCAGGAGCACGGCCAGCAGGCGCTGGTGGAGGTCGTCCTGCACGAGGGCCGCAACCACGTCGTACGGCGGATGCTGGAGGAGTCCGGCCACCGGGTGATCGACCTGGCCAGGATCGAGTTCGGGCCGGTGAAGCTGGGCCGGACGAAGCCGGGCACCGTCAGGGCGCTGACCCTGAAGGAGGTCGGCGACCTGTACGCCGCGGTGAAGTTGTAATCTGACCGGACGCAGGAGCCCGTGCGCACTCCGCACGGGCTCTCCGGCTATCGAAGGGGACGATTCCACATGGTGCGGGCGATCCGCGGGGCGATCCAGGTGGACGCCGACGACCGCGACGCGATTCTCGCCGGGACGACCGAGCTGGTCAACGCGATCATGGAGCGTAACGAGCTCACTCCCGACGCCGTGATCAGCGTGCTGTTCACGGCCACCCCCGACCTGACGGCCGAGTTCCCCGCGCTCGCGGCGCGCAAGCTGGGCTTCCACGAGGTGCCGCTGATCTGCTGCACCGAGATCGGCGTACCAGGCGCGCTGCCCCGCGTCGTACGGCTCATGGCCCACGTCGAGACGGACCGCCCGCGTTCGGAGATCAACCACGTCTATCTGCGGGGTGCGGTGGCACTGAGGCAGGACATCGCGCAGTAAGCTGCGCAAAGCAGGTTATGCAGGCGGGGCGCGCCCCGAGGCCCCGTCCACCGAACAGCCTTCAGGAACCAAGATGGATCTACGAACCGTGCTCGTCGTCGGCACCGGCCTCATCGGCACGTCCACGGCGCTGGCGCTGCGCAAGCGGGGAGTGCGGGTGCTGCTCGCCGACCGCGATCCGGGAGCCGTACGGCTGGCGCGGGAGCTCGGGGCGGGCGAGGAGTGGCGTCCCGACGGCGGCGAGCCGGTCGGGCGGGCCGACCTGGCGATCATCGCGGTGCCGCCGGCCCACGTGGCCACCGAGCTGCTGGAGCTGCAGCGGATCGACGCCGCCCGGTTCTACACCGACGTCGCGAGCGTGAAGGCCGAGCCCATCCACCGGGCCGCACAGCTCGGCTGCGACCTGTCCTCCTACGTCGCCTCGCACCCGCTGGCCGGGCGCGAGAAGTCCGGCCCGGGGGCCGCGAGGGCCGATCTGTTCCTCGGGCGGCCGTGGGCGCTGTGCCCGACGGAGGTGGCCGACCCGGAGGCGCGGGCGGCCGTGCTGCGGCTGATCGAGCTGTGCGGTGGCAACGCGGTCGAGGTGAACGCCACCGACCACGACCGTGCCGTCGCCGTGGTCTCCCACGCGCCCCACGTGGCGGCCGTCGCCGTCGCCGCCCGCCTGGCCGACGCCACCGACGTGGCGCTCGGCCTGGCCGGCCAGGGCGTACGCGACGTCACGCGCATCGCGGGCAGCGATCCCGGCCTGTGGCTGGGCATCCTGTCGGGCAACGCCTCACCGGTCGCCGAGGTCCTGGAGGCCGTGGCCGGTGACCTGGCCGACGCCGCGAACGCCCTGCGTGCCCTGGCCGAGGGCGACGGCACCGCCACCAACGAGATCGTTCAGCTGCTCAAGCGCGGCGTGGCGGGCCACGACCGCATCCCCGGCAAGCACGGCGGCCCCGCCCCCGCGTACGCCGTCGTCCAGGTCGTCATCGGCGACCGTCCCGGTCAGCTGGCCCGGCTGTTCCAGGCGTGCGACGAGGTCGGCGTCAACGTCGAGGACGTCCGCCTGGAACACGCCCCCGGCCTGCCCCTGGGCATCGCCGAGCTGTCGGTCGAGCCCGACGCGGCCGTCACGCTCACCCGCGCGCTGCACGAGCGGGGCTGGCAGGTTCCCTAGGAGCCGATGTCACATCCGCGCCTCCTCGATTCGTCTTCACCGGCGAACGACCTTCAGGAGGCACGCAATGACTCACATCCTGGTACTGGGCGCGGGCTACACCGGCGTCGCGGCGGCTCTGCGGGCCGCGCGCGGGACCCGTCGGATGGGCGGCAAGGTCACGCTGGTCAACGCCTCGCCGAGGTTCACGCAGCGGCTCCGCCTGCACCAGACGGCGGCGGGGCAGCGGCCGGCCGAGCACCTGCTCGCCGACGTGGTCGCCGGCTCCGGCGTCGAGCTGGTGCTGGGCCGGGTGGCCGCGCTCGACCCCGCAGCGCGTGAGGTCCGGCTCGACGACGGCCGCGTGCTCGGCTACGACAAGCTCGTCTACGCCCTCGGCGCCGTCACCGACGCCTCGGTCCCCGGCGTGGCCGAGCACGCGTACGTCTACGACCGCCACGACCAGGCCGTACGGCTCGCCGAACGGCTTGGCTCCCTCACGGGCGGCACGGTGGTCGTGGCCGGCGGCGGGCTCACCGGCGTCGAGTCGGCCACTGAGATCGCCGAGTCCCACCCCCGCCTGCACGTCGTCCTGCTGAGCAGGGGACGGCCGGGCGCCATGATGGGGCCGGCCGCGCGGATGTACCTGGACAAGGCGCTGGAACGGCTCGGCGTCGAGGTGCGCGCGGGCGTGCAGGTCATGAAGGTGCTCCCGGGCGGCGTCGAGCTGGCCGGCGGCGAGCACCTCGACGCGGCGGCCACGCTCTGGACCGCCGGCACCCGCGGCCTGCCCCTGGCCGCCGAGTCCGGGCTGAGCGTGGACACGCGCGGCCGGATCGTGGTGGACGCGGCGCTGCGCTCGGTGTCCCACCCCGACGTGTACGCCGTCGGCGACGCCGCGGCGGTCAGCCAGCCGTTCGGGGTCCTGCACGGCACCTGCCAGAGCGGCGTCCCCATGGGCCTGCACGCGGGCGACGTGCTGACCGACGAGCTGCGCGGCAGGACGCCGAGGCCGTTCAGGTTCGGCTATTTCCACCAGCCGCTCAGCCTGGGGCGGCGGGACGCCGTCATCCAGTTCACCCGGCCGGACGACAGCCCGCGCCGGTGGTACCTGACCGGGCGGCTCGCCGTGGCCTACAAGGAGACCGTGAGCAGCAGCCCGTTCCCGACGTTCCGGATGCTCAAACGGGGTCTGGTGCCTGTACGGGCGTTCGCGCTCACCGCCGGGCTCGGATGACGGGGAAAGGCTCGGATGACAGGAAAGGCGCGGCGGGCGAGCCCGCCGCGCCTCCATGATGTCTAGCGTTTGGTGACCGCCTCGCTGACGGCGTTCGGGCCGTCGTACTCGCGGTCGGGCATGGCCTCCAGAGCCTGGACGATCTCGTTGCTCGCGTTGTGGTCGCGGGCGGCCTTGACGAGGTCCTGCTTGCTCGCGGGGTAGTCCACTCCGCTGAGGTGTTTCTGCAGGTCGATCGGATTCGGTGCAGTGCTCATACCTCCCTTGCTGCCCCCACCCCGGGGGAGGTAACGACGTGCGCCGTCAGCCGGACCGCTCCAGGACGCGCCGCGCCCGCTCCACCGCGACCGGCAGGCTCCGCCGATCGGCCAGCGCCCGGGGCAGCCGCGGCACCGCCGTACGCAGGCCCTCCCAGCCGGCCGGGCCGCGGCGCAGGGCGTCCAGGGAGCGCCGTGCCACCACCCCCCACGGGCGGCGCAGCACAGCGGTGAGCACGGCGTTGCGGGTGGCCAGCACCTGCCGGCCGCGCGGGTCCTTCGGCGGCGAGGGATGGTGGTGTGCCACCACGTCGTCCACGTACGCCAGCCCCCAGCCCTTCGCGGCCAGGTCCACCGCCAGCCGCTCCTCCTCGCCGAAGAAGAAGATCACTTCGTCGAACCCGCCGGCCTCCAGGAAGGCGTCCCGGCGCACCACCGCCCCGCACGCCAGGAACCCCAGCACGCTCGGCCCCGGCAGGTCGGACTCCACGCCGAGCGGCGAGTCGCGCATCTGCTCCGACACCGTGTCCAGCCGCTCCTGCGGACCGACCAGCACGCGCGCGCCCAGCACCGCCAGCCGGGGATGGGCGTCCAGCACGTCCGCCGCCCGCTCCAGCGCCCCTGGCGCCCACCAGGAGTCGTCGTCGGCGAAGGCCACGTACGGGGTCTTCGCCTGCTTGACGCCGATGTTGCGCGCGGGCGCGCCCAGGTTGACGCCCGCCTCCACGACCTCGACGTCGGGGAAGTGGCGGCGGACGAACGCGGGCGTGCCGTCGGCCGAGCCGTTGTCCACGAGGATCACCGGGCGCGGGTGCAGGGGCAGCGTACGGGTCAGCGTACGCAGCCTGTCCTTGGTCGCCACCACTACCGTGACCCGGGATCCGTTCCTCACACCGTGTCACTTACCGCCCGCCGGTCCCTTAGTCATCCGCAGTGGCTGGATCGCCGACCGAGCGGGACACGGTAGCCTCTTCGCGTCGGACAAAACGTGAAGAGGGAGAGGCCGTGACCGGTCTGGTCGTCGCCATGGACGGTCCTTCGGGGTCGGGTAAGTCGAGCGTGTCGCGCGGGGTCGCCCGGGCGCTGGGCCTGCGTTACCTCGACACCGGGGCGATGTACCGCGCGATGACCTGGTGGATGCTGAGCCAGGGCGTCGACCTCGGCGATCCCGCCGCGATCGCGGCCCGCTGCGTCGAGCCGTCCATCCAGCCCGGCACCGACCCCGACGGTCCCACCATCCACGTCGACGGCGTCGACGTGGGGGGGCCGATCAGGGAGGCCGACGTCACCGGCGCGGTCTCCGTCGTCGCGGCCGTGCCCGAGGTACGGGTGCGGCTGGTCGCGTCGCAGCGCGAGATCATCGGCGCCGGCGGCATCGTGGTCGAGGGCCGTGACATCGGTACGGTCGTCTGGCCCGACGCCCCCGTCAAGGTCTACCTGACGGCGAGCCCCGAGGCCCGCGCCCGCCGGCGCAGCGCCGAGGTGGCCGGCTCGACGGTGGAGGCGCAGCAGCAGGCCATGGCCCGGCGCGACGCGCTCGACTCGACACGCAAGACCGATCCTTTGTCGATGGCGGCAGGCGCCGTCGAACTCGACACCACCGCGCTGACTCTCGACGAGGTCATCGCCGAGGTGTTGAGGCTGGTCGCGGAGCAGGCTTCCCTGAGTGGCCGCGACCAGATACACGAGCGCACCTGACCCGATCGGGTGCGGGACTCACATTAAGGACGAAATATCGTGTCTACGGGGGACTGGGTCGAGGCCGACCTAGACGAACTTGAGATCACCGAGCACGGCGACGAGGCTCCGCTGCCCGTCGTCGCCATCGTGGGGCGGCCCAACGTCGGCAAGTCCACGCTGGTCAACCGCGTCATCGGCCGCCGCGAGGCGGTCGTGGAAGACGTCCCGGGTGTCACCCGCGACCGCGTGACGTACGAGGCCAACTGGCGTGGCCGCCGCTTCACCGTGGTCGACACCGGCGGCTGGGACCCCGACGCCACGGGGATGAACCTGCGCATCGCCGAGCAGGCCCAGGTCGCCGTCGAGCTGGCCGACGTGATCGTGTTCGTGGTCGACGCCACCGTGGGCGCGACCGACGCCGACGAAACCGTGGGCTCGGTGCTCCGGCAGTCCGGCAAGCCGGTCATCCTGGCCGCGAACAAGGTCGACAACCAGCAGATGGAGCTGGAGGCGGCCGCGCTGTGGTCGCTCGGGCTGGGGGAGCCGTACCCGGTCTCGGCCCTGCACGGGCGCTCCAGCGGCGACCTGCTCGACGTGGTGCTCGAGGCGCTGCCCGAGACGCCCGAGGTCACGTTCGGGGCGCAGCGCGGGCCCGCCCGCGTGGCGCTGCTCGGCAAGCCCAACGTCGGCAAGTCCTCGCTGCTCAACAAGCTGGCGGGGGAGGAGCGCGTGCTCGTCGACCCGATGGCCGGCACCACCCGCGACCCCGTGGACGAGCTGGTCGAGCTGGGCGGGCGCACCTGGCGCTTCGTCGACACGGCCGGCATCCGGCGGCGCGACCGCGAGCTGCAGGGCGCCGACTTCTACGCCGCCATGCGCACCCGCGCGGCCCTGGAGCGCACCGAGGTGGCCGTCGTGCTGATCGACGCCAGCGAGCCGCTCACCGAGCAGGACCTGCGCATCATCGGCCTGGTCATCGAGTCGGGCCGGGCGATGGTGGTGGCGTTCAACAAGTGGGACCTCGTCGACGAGGACCGCCGCTACTACCTGGAGAAGGAGATCGACCGGCAGCTCGTCCGCACCCCGTGGGCGCTGCGCGTCAACATCTCCGCCAAGACCGGCCGCCACGTCGACCGGCTGGTGCCGGCGCTGGAGAAGGCGCTCGACTCGTGGTCCACGCGGGTGCCGACGGCGCGGCTCAACGCGTTCCTCACCGAGCTGGTGCAGCAGACGCCGCCGCCGGTCCGGGGCGGCAAGCAGCCGAAGATCCTCTTCGCCACGCAGGCGTCCGTCGAGCCGCCCAAGTTCGTGCTGTTCACCTCCGGCTGGCTGGAGGACACCTACCGGCGCTTCATCGAGCGGCGCATCCGTGAGGAGTTCGGCTTCGCCGGCTCGCCCATCGAGGTCACGATGAAGATCCGCGAGAAGCGCGGCAAGAAGGAGAAGTAATCGTTTTGCCGCCGGTCCCGGGTGATCGTAGGATCGGCGGCAACACGTCGACGGAGACGAGTAGCCAGCGGACCGCACAGGTCCAGAGAGCC
Source organism: Nonomuraea terrae (assembly GCF_004348995.1). GTDB lineage: Bacteria > Actinomycetota > Actinomycetes > Streptosporangiales > Streptosporangiaceae > Nonomuraea > Nonomuraea terrae. Next base: position 2,743 of record NZ_SMKQ01000255.1, on the reverse strand, counting down.
GCCGGTAGCTGCGAAGGCGGTCCCGTGCCCCGCCGGTGAAGACACTCCCGAGTGCGGGGAGGAAATGCCCCGCCGGTCTGACCCCCGTCACAGGGTCCTTCGAGGCCGCCTCCTCCGCGAGGCGGCGAAAGTGCGGTGGCACCGGGAGCTCCCTTCTCCCCCGCACTCCCAAGGGGTCATGCAATTCCTCGTGAGGAGCTGTAATGATCTCTCGTGTCCTGTCGGCGGAGCTCGCAGAGCACGCCGGGCAACGAGTGACGATCGCCGGCTGGGTCCATCGCCGCCGGCGGCTGAAGTCCGTGTCCTTCCTCATCGTCAGAGACCGCAGCGGCCTGACCCAGGCGGTGGCCGCGTCCGGCGACCTGCCTCCGGAGGAGAGCGTCGTCCAGGTCACCGGTACGGTGGCCACCGGCTCCCAGGCGCCCGGAGGCTACGAACTGGTCTCACCCGAGATCGAGGTGCTGGCGCAGCCGAGTGCGCCGCCGCCGTTCGACCTCTACCGTCCCGTGGTCTCGGCAGCCCTGCCGACGGTGCTCGACCACGCGCCGGTCGCGCTGCGCCATCCGATGCTGCGAGCGCCCCTGGAGATCTCGGCCGCGAGCGTGGCAGGGTTCCGCGAGGCGCTCGACCGGCTCGGCTTCACCGAGATCCACACCCCGAAGATCGTCGGCTCGGCCACCGAGTCGGGCGCGAACGTCTTCGGCATCGACTACTTCGGCCGGCCCGCGTACCTGGCGCAGTCGCCGCAGTTCTACAAGCAGGCCATGGTCGGGGTGTTCGAGCGGGTCTACGAGGTCGGGCCCGTCTTCCGCGCCGAACCGCACGACACCGTACGCCACCTAGCCCAGTACACGAGCCTCGACGCCGAGCTGGGCTTCGTGCGCGACCACCGGGACGTGATGGCGGTGCTGCGGGAGGCCGTCGCGGGCATGCTGGAGTCGGTACGCCGCCGCGCCCCGGGCGCGCTCGACCTCCTCGGCGTCATGCTGCCGGAGGTGCCCGCCGAGATCCCGGCCGTGCACTTCAGCGAGGCGCAGCGGCTGACGTCGTCCTCCGAGCCCGACCTGTCGCCGGAGCAGGAACGGTGGCTGTCGGAGTGGGCGCTGAAGGAACACGGGTCGGAGTTCCTCTTCGTCACCGGCTACCCGATGGCCAAGCGGCCCTTCTACACCCACCCCGACCCGGCGCGGCCCGGCTACTCCAACGGGTTCGACCTGCTGTTCCGCGGGCTGGAGCTGGTGACGGGCGGGCAGCGGCTGCACCGCTACGACGACTACGTGCGCGCCCTGGCCGCCCGGGGCGAGGGCACGCAGGCGTACGAGGGGTATCTGCAGGCGTTCCGGTACGGGATGCCGCCGCACGGAGGGTTCGCGCTCGGGCTGGAGCGATGGACGGCACGTCTGACAGGCGCCGCCAACATCCGCCAGACCACCGCCTTCCCCCGCGACCTCCACCGCCTCTCGCCGTGACCTCTGCGGTGCTCTGACGTCGAGCCGCCGCGACCCCGGGCGAACCACACCCGGGGCCGCGGCGGGCCCGTGCGATGGCGCGGCCTGGGCCCGTACGACGCGCGGCCGGACGTTGGAGGAAGACCCGGCCCACGCGGCCGAGACGCGGCGGCCCGGCCCGGTCGCTCAAGCGGGGCGGGTTCGGTGAGGGACGAGGAAGGCGACGGCGGCGCCGAGGACGCAGACGACGGTGGTGACCAGGAACATCTCGGTGTACTCGGTGTGCAGGGCCGCCTGCACCTGGGCGGTGTAGTCGGCCAGCCGCTGCTGGTAGGTCTCCGGGTCCACCCCGAACGGCAGCGGTGTGTCGAGGTCGGCCGTCAGCGACTGGAAGCGGTGGAAGCCCCACGCCGACACCGCCGCGATGCCGATCAGCATGCCCATCATCCGGGCCACGACGACGGCCGCCGAGGCCACGCCGTGCTGCGCCGCCGTACTGACTCGCAGGACCGCCGAGGAGACCGGCGCGATCACCAGGCCGAGGCCGAGCCCGGCGATGACGAGGTCGCGGTCGAGGGCCAGGCCCGCGCCCGCCAGGTCAGGCGGCCAGCGGCTCATCAGCGCGAAGCCGGCCGCCGCCACCGCCATGCCCGCCACGGCGACGTACCGGTCGCCCAGCCTGCGGGCCAGCAGGCCGCCCAGCACCGCGCCGACGGTCAGGGAGGCGAGGAACCTGGCCAGGAACAGCGCCGCCTCCAGCTCGTCCATGCCCAGCAACGTCTGGGCGGCCAGCGGGACGAACACCATGGTGACGAGCAGCGCGGCCCCCGCGAGGAAGCTCACGCCGAGGGTGGCGAGGAGCGGAGTCTTGGGGGTGCCGGTGAGGTCCAGAAGGCGTACGGGGGAGCGGATCTCCCACCAGACGAAGCCGCCGGCGGTCACCGCTCCCGCAGCGATCAGCGGCAACCCCCAGGGCGGGAGGACGGCATGCGCGGGGTCGGGGTTGTACAGGCCGACGACGAGCAGCCCCAATGCCAACGCCAGCAGGCACCCGCCGACCACATCAACCCGCGGCCGCACCCCACCGGCACCGCCCTGGCCGCCGGCGCTGCCCGGGTCGCGAGGACCGGCCTCAGGGCTGTCCGGCCCCCGGGGCCCGGCCAGGTCGTCAGGCCCGGCCAGGTCGTCAGGGCTGTTCGGTTCATGAGGGCCGGCCGGGACGCTGAGGCGGGAGTGCACGGTGAGGGGGCCGTCCGCGCGAAAGCGGTTCTCCGCCGGGAGGGGTCTGCCGGTGG
>NZ_SMKQ01000254.1 GCF_004348995.1 Nonomuraea terrae | reverse complement strand
GATGGTACTGCACTCGGGAGGGTGTGGGAGAGTAGGTCACCGCCGGACAATTTTTTGAGGGGGGTCTCGATGCCTGCGGGTGTCGGGGCTCCTCTCTTTTTGTGTTTGCTGAGGGTTCCATGCTGATGCTTTGAGGGTTCCACGCTGATGCGTGGGGCCTTTTCTGTGTTTCTGGGGAAAGAGGACCAGAAGGCCAATCGGCTCAAGCGTGGCTCGGCCGGAGGCCGCCCGCCCAACTTCGACGCCGAGTGGTACAAGGAGCGCAACACCGTCGAGCGCTGCTTCAACAAGCTGCGGCAGTTCCGGGCGGTGGCCACGCGCTTCGATAAGCGCGAACGCATCTACCAGGGAACCATCGACGTCGCGTCCATCAAGATCTGGCTCCGCGACCCGGTTCGGCGATCAAGAACATAACCTGAACCGCATGAGTGTGTGCCCCGGGTGCCGCCTTGAACTGCCCGACGAACGACGGACGAGCAACGAAGCCCGATACAACGCCTCGCCCGAGTGCTTGCGGCTTTCTGGCGAGGTCGCCGCGTTCAACCATGCCCATCCCGCCCGGCTCGCCATCTGGCACCAAACTTGTGTGGACGCCTACGGCGCCCAACACGTCAGCGCAGGCACCAAACCGATCGCCGTGGCGTTCGCGCTGAACGGCCTCTACCTGGTCTTTGAACGCGGATTCACCGGTCTGCAAGCTCGCAACGCCCACGGCTACCTGGCCAACACCGTCCCGTCTTGGCCCCGCTTCACCCCGCCAGACAACGTCGGCAAGGTCACGGTCTTCGACGTCACTATGGCCTCCTCCGTGGACGAGCACATCGACCTGGTCCAAACCTGGGGCCGCAGCGTATGGGCCGCCTGGAGCCACGTCCACAACGAGATCGCCACCATGACCGACGCCCAGCTCGGATCCTGGCACCCACACTCCTGATCCGAGCAGATCCTGCACAGAGCCGAATCCAGCCACCGTCAACTCCGGGAAACACGCCCTAGTAGTTGACGTCGAGGAAGCCGAGCACGCCCACGGCCAAGACGAAGACTCCCATGGTGGTGACGATCCACCCCATGGTGGATCCGCGCTGCCCGGCGTTGTCGATGCGGGCACGCTCAGGCTTCTGCGGGTTGTACAGGACCTCGATTCGCTCATCCGGCAGATATCCCCTGGGTTCGCCGGTTCGCGATGTGACCTCCAACTCATGGCCTTCCAGCGTGGTGAAGCGGAAGACCGGCCGAGACAAGGGCTCTTCGCCACCCCCTGCGACCTGCTTGTAGCCGATGACCACACCGGGGACCCGTACACCACGGGCACGGATTCTCCGCGCGCTGATCAGCTGCCATCCGCCGAACGCCACGAGCACCAGGCCTAAGACGACGGCGCTGGAGGGAGTGGCGCTGGATGCCGGATCCGCTGTCGGGTCCACGGCCATCACGCTACCCCGCAGGACGCCACGCGCGGCCAGGCTCTCAGGCCACACTGAGGTGGCGAAGCGAAGGCCATGAGGGGCGCGGTCAGCGACGCGGGCCATCGGTACGACCGATGCGACACGCGCGATGGATGGGTCGACGGACGCAGGCGCCTAAGCGTAAAGGTCCAGAACCGCAGTGAGAGGGCACGAGATCCCGTAACCGAAGACGTGGTGTCCGCTGAAGCGGGACCGGAATGCCGACGGACGGACGCGGCTCGCCTCCCCGCAATGGACGCCGAAATACAGGCAGCCGGTCGGCGTCGCGCACGACGACGAATACGGCGACCGTAGTGCGGTCGGCGTCGGTTTGAGCAGGGTGGTGTGGATGCGCGGTGGTGGTCTTGTCGGCGCAGTCCGGGTCGAGCCGTCCGAGGACGGTGCCCTGCGGGACGGGCAGGCCGGCGGCTAGGAGCCGAGGGGTCGGGTGGGTGTCGGGTGGCTGGTCCAGGCGATGTCGTCGACCGCCAGCCATGGTTCGTCCGCCACGGTTGCCGGGGTCACTCCGGTGAAGGCTACGACGTCTCGATGTAGGTGGGACTGGTCGGTGTAGCCGGACTCCGCGGCTACTCGGGATGGGCTTTCGCCTACGGCCAGGCGGTGGGCGGCATGGTCGAAGCGGACGAGCTTCGCGGCGCGCTTGGGCTGCAGGCCGATCTGCGAGCGGAACCGGGACCACAGGCGCTTGCGGCTCCATCCGACCTCGGCCGCCAGTCTGTCGACCCGGACCAGGCCACGGCCGGCCACGATCCGGTGCCAGGCCCAGGCCACCTCCGGGTCTACGGACGACGACCTTGACTCACGTCGGCGTAAGAGCAACGCGTCCGTCAACGCGAAGCGATCTTTCCACGACGAGACAGCGGCCAGCTGCTCGCGGATCCGCGACGCCTCGCTTCCCCACAGGTCGTCGAGGGCCACCATGGAGCCGTCCAGGTCGGACGGGGAGACGTCCAGGACCGCGCGCGCTACCACCGGAGACAGACGCACCTGTACGCACTCGACGTTCTCGCCGCGCACCCAGACCGCGCCGCCGAAGCCGATCCCGAGCCCGGCGACGAGACTTCCCCGCTGTTGCCGCCCGGAGGCATCGTTCACGATGGGCTGACCGGCGCCGAACTCCAGAGCCAGGGTCACGGCCGGGTGCGGGACCATCCGGTGGCCGACCGCGGCCATGTCACGGGCGCGGAACCCGGCCATGCTGACACCAGCCACTCGGCTGGGCCGCTCCGGTGATGCTACGTCCCAAACAGCCACATCGTCACGTTCGTGTGCGGTGGACCGCATCATCACATGCTAAGTGCCGCAGCAGGCGACGTTCGCTTGTAGATGGTGACGCGCACCGGTCGATGTCCGTAGTCGGCCGGCGTGATCGAGGGACATGGCCGCCGGACCTGCCATCGGCTCCACAGCCATGCCGACGCGCTTCGCGCGTTGTGTTGTTGAGTGCCGCGCGCGGCGGCCCGGAAAACCGTTCGACCGGCTTTGCGGAGTCCTGACACAGTGGCGCACTATGACGAATATCGAGTCCGTGACCGCTGCGGACTTGCGGCGCATGCAGGGTCTGGCGCAGCGCGTCACCGCCACCCGCCCGGACCTGGTGAACAGCGACGCGTCGTTCGGCGAGCTCGCCTGGAACTGGGGAAAGGGGCACGCCGGCGACGGCGCGAGCTGGCGGCGTCGGCTGTGGTCGTCCGGCGGGGATCTGGTGGCGTGGGGCTGGGCCCATCTTCCGCGCCAGGCGAGGCGGAGCGACGGGACGGTCAAGGACATCACCGGCGCCTATCTTGCGTATCAAGTCCATCCCGACCACGCCGGGCTGGTCGACGAGGTGATCGACTGGTACGACGCTACGGCGGCGGACATCGAGCGTACGGTGTTGCCGTGCGCCGCCGATGAGTTCGCCCTGCAGCGATGGGCGGCGCACGGCTACGAGACCGACCCGGCCTCGCTCGGCGACACCGGCTCCTGGACCCAGCTCAACGAGCGGGACCTCACCGACGTGGAACAGCCGGTACTGCCCGACGGATTCCGGTTCCGTACCGCCGAGGAGGCCGGGCCGGAGGCCGCGGTCCAGGCCCATCTGGACGCCTGGGGTCCCTCGACGTACACGGCCGAGAGCTACGAGGGCGTCCGGCAGACGGCGGCGTATCGCGGCGACCTGCACATCCTGGTGGAGGCGCCGGACGGGACGATGGCGTCCTCCACGATCATGTGGCTCGACGAGGTGAACAAGACCGCTGAGTTCGAGCCGGTCGGGACCCATCCGGACTACCGGCGTCGGGGGCTGGGAAGGGCGATGCTTCTGCACGGGATGCATCTGGCGCGGGCGGCCGGGGCCACCCATATGACGGTCGCCTGCCTGGGTGCGCCGGGGCATCCCCAGGCGCGCGGGCTGTACTACAGCGTCGGCTTCCGGGAGTTCACGCGGGACGCGCCGCTCATCAAGACCAAGACCGCGGGCTGAGAACTGGTCGTTCTCTGGTTACGCCACGTTGGCTCGGGCGACGACCTGACGTAGGGCGGGCGTCGACGTGGCGGTTTCCCAGATGATGGAGCGGCGGGTCATGCTGCCTTACGCTTTGTGGCTGCGGTGGTCGCTGTCCAGGGCGAAGGAGCAGCGTGGTGGGCTTCGATGCGGTTGAGCCATGTGCAGTTCGCCGGGGCGACCTCCACGTTGTCGGCCGTCGCCCAGTCGCCGTCGTGCTGGCCGCTGGGCGGCCACATCGCGCTCGCACTGGCCTCGCGTGGTGTCGTCCGCTGGGCGACCGCGCTGGCGCCGGTCGGTTCCTGGACCCGTCCGGAGTTGCTCTACTGCCAGACGGTGCTGCGTTCGGGCGCGGTGGCGGGAGATCCGTTGCTGCGCGGGCTGTCGGCCGGCCGGCAGGAGTGGGACGCCGACCTGCCTGGGCCGCTCGCCGCCGCCGTGGATTCCTGCCGGCCGGTGGGTTGTCGGTGGTGCATCCGTCGCGGCTGGAGGGCGGGCGCGGTTGCCGCGTCTTCGCGGGCGCTCGCCGAGTTCACCGGGTTCGAGCCGACGCTGGAGTCGTTCTGCGGGGTGATGCCGCCCGCGCCGCCCAAGCCGCCCATAGGTCGGGGTCCTTGGATCGCGGCCCAAGTGCCGGCCAGGATGCGGCATCAGGTTCAGCGGACCGAACAGAAACGACCGTCGTCGGGGATCACCTCGCCGCCGGCGATCGCGGACAGGTGCTCGACCCGGGCCTTCTTGGCCGCGTAGTCCGGATCGCGGGATGCCTTCCGGCGTTGAAACGAGACGCCTTCGTCACGGAGCAGGCCCCGGGCGCCCTCGCGGGAGGTGTCGTCGACCACCCCTCGGCGAGCAGGAAATCGACGAGTTTCGACAGACCCCGCAGACCGTACTGGACCGGTTGGACTCCGCAGATCTTCTTGACCTTCCGGCACGTGCGCGGGCGGTCGCCTGGGTACTTCGGGTGCCCCGCCGCACGATCTGTGACAGCCGACGACCCTCGTCGTCACCGATCTCCCGACTGCCAAGTCCGGTACCAGCGGGACCCGGCACACCGACACGACCGACATCGCCTGCTACGGCACTGGCCGGCTGGCGGGAACATTTGTCCAAGCTTCCGGCGCGCACGGAGAGCGACAGTGGGCTCATGACTGTTTCCCAAAAGCTGGCCCGTTCCGACGATGTCGATCCGCGGGCTGACGTGAGCCGGCCGGGACGCCGCCGGCGGCGTCGGCTGATCGCCTCGGCCGTTCTCCTCTCCGTAGCCGGACTCCTTGCGAACGCGGCGGCGGTAGGGCGGCAGAGCGCCGATGCCACCGGGACTTCGATCCTGCCTCTCGACGGCGGGAACGTCCACGTGCGCCAGGACGGCCCGCGCGATGCTCCGGCGCTCGTGCTGATCCATGGGTTCGGCGGGTCGACTCGGTGGTGGGACCCGCTGGTTCCGATGCTGGCGAGGTCTCATCGCGTCGTCCGGATCGACCTGCTCGGGCACGGCCGGTCCGCCAAACCGGCGGGCCGCGGCTACGAGATCCCGGAGCAGGGACGCAGGGTAGGCGCGGCGCTCGACCGGCTCGGCGTGAAGCACGCCATAGTGGTCGGCCACTCCACCGGCGGCTCGGTCGCCACCGCCCTCGCCGAGCAACGACGCGACCTGGTGACCGCGCTCGCGCTCGTCAACACCGGGCCCCGCCTGGACGCCTTCGTCTCACAGGGGCTCGGCGGCCGGCTCATGTCCGCCCCCGTCGTCGGACACCTGCTGTGGCGATTTCGGACCGACAGCCTGATCCGCCGGGTCATGAGCACCGGGTTCAGCCGCCCCGGCTACGAGATCCCGCAGCAGCTCGTGGACGACGTGCACGGCACGACCTACCACGCGTACACCGCGACGTCACAGGCAGCCGACGACTACCTGACGCAGCGCCCGCTTCCCGAACGGTTGACCGCCGTGGGCAAGCCGCTGCTGGTGATCTTCGGCAAGGAAGATCGGAGATGGCGATCGTCATCCGCTGACGACTACCGCGCCGTGCCGGGTGCGAGAGTCGAGTTGCTGCCCGGGGTCGGACACTCACCCATGCTCGAGGATCCGGCGCTGACCGCCGCACCCCTCCTGACCTTCACCGCGACCCACTCCCCGCGAGCGGACTCGACGAAAGAATGAGCCGTGTCCATTCTTCATGTGCCATCCAGCCCATGGGGCCGGATGCAGGGTCAGGCGTGGAGGGTGGCGGAGAGAATGGTGACGGCCTTTCCCGCCAGGTGCACGCGGGTGCCGGCGTGGCGGACGTGGACGATGCCGCCCCGTGCGGAGAGTTGCGCGCCCACCAAGGAGTCGCGGCCGAGGCGGGCCGACCAGTACGGCGACAACGCGCAATGCGCGGAGCCCGTCACCGGGTCTTCCGGGACGCCCACGTTCGGGGCGAAGAAACGGGACACGAAATCGGTCTCCGTTCCACGAGCGGTGACGATGACGCCTCTTGCCTCGACTGCGGACAGAGCCGCGATATCGGGCGTGAGTGACCGTACCGTTTCCTCGGAGTCGACCTCCACCAGGAGGTCGAGCGCGCTTTTTCCGACGCTCACCGGCGTCACGCCGAGTGCTTTCTCCAGCCCCTCCGGAACGGGGACAGGTGTCACGTCCTTGGCCGGGAAATCCATCGTGATGCCGCCGTCGGGGAGCTGATTCACGGTGAGCGTGCCGCCGGCCGTGGTGAATTCCAGCTGCCCGGTCGCCGCACCGGTGGAATACAGGACATGTGCGGTCGCCAGAGTAGCGTGACCACATAGAGTGACCTCGACGGCCGGTGTGAACCACCGCAGGGAATCTCCGAGCAGGAAGGCCGTCTCGGAGAGGTTCATCTCGGTCGCCACGCTCTGCATCCATCGGTCAGTAACCGGAGAGTCCAGCAGGCAGACCGCCGCAGGATTACCCTTGAAAGCTGTGTCGGTGAAGGCGTCGACGGTGAACAGGCGCATGGAGCCGATGCTATAGGGGGGCTGGATATCCAGCTGCAAGCGGGCTGCAAGCTGTACAAAATGGAATTAGGGCTGGGCGTGTCGCGTGGCGAATGCGGAATCGTCGGTTACCGTCCAATGTGTAGGGACGTGCCGATTACGGTGAGTTCCTGAGGAAAGGACAAGCCGATGGGGGCAGTGCGCAAGGTGGTGAGCTACCTTGGCCTGAGCGGGGTCGATCACTACGACGAGGGCTACGACGACGAGCAGTACGAGGACGAGTACGTCCCCGCGACGGAGCGAGCCGCCAGACGGTGGCGCGCGAACGCCGACTCCTCGCGCATCGTGATGGTCCAGCCGCTCAAGTACAACGACGCGCCGTTGATCGGTCAGCATTTCCGTGACGGCCAAACGGTGATCATGGATGTCACGGGCATGCCGATGTCCGAGGCGACGAGGATGGTCGACTTCGCCGCCGGGCTGGCCTTCGGGTGTGAGGGCCGGATCGAGCGGATCGCTGAGCGGGTCTTCCTGCTCGCGCCGGCTCACGTAGAGATCGAGACCACCTAAGCAGCACGCGGGCCGCGACGGATGAGCCGAGTCAGCTCGGTGGCGTCCGTCGCGGCCTGCTTCGCGCGTGCGTCCGATTCGCGGGCGTACGCGTGCAGGGCCCAGACGGCGCCTTCCGCGAGCTCTTTCAGCTCGTTGACCTGGCCGTGCACGTAGCGGGCGTCGGCTTCGGCGAGTCTGCGGCGCTGCCAGAGCTGCCAGCCGGCCAGGCCGATCATGGCGACGCCGGCCGCGGCGATCAGGTGGTTGGCCAGCACCGCGGCGATCAGGCAGGCGACGCCGGCGACGATCAGCACCATCGCCGCCCAGGGCCGGCCGCGGGGCACCATGCCTTCGGTGCGGATGGACTCTTCGGCGGCGCTCAACGACGTCTGGTCAGGGCCTTCGGGGCGGAGCAGGATGCGGTGGCCGAGCAGCGGCACCGTCAGGGTTTCGGGTGGTTCGAGCCGACTGTCGGCTTCGAGCTCCTCGGCCACACCGCGCAGGATGGGGGCCGCCACGTGCAGCGCGATCGCCGCCAGGTGCGGGTCGGCGCCGGGGCGCAGGTCGTCGAGCAGGTACGTGCTCAGCGAGGCCATGGGCCCGGCGGGCCCGCCCTGGCCGATCAGTGAGCGCAGCACGGCGAGCGGTTCGTTCTCGGCCCAGGCCGACGCCGGGCTGCTGGAGCTGTTGTCGAGCGGGGCCGGCGTGCCCTGCTCGGTCTGACGCGGCGAGGTGATCTCGGCGCATCGTCCGCGCAGCCGGGCCAGGCGGGCGGCCGCCACGGCGGGCTTGGCCAGCTCGGGAATCTCGGCCATCTCGGGGAAGTCGGCCAGCGACGGCGGCACGACGACGGACGGCTCGCCGGGCGCGATCGCCTGCACCCACTGTTGCGGCTCGGTGTGCTCCTGGACGGCCAGCGCGTCGAGCTTGCGCAGTACGAAGATCTTGCCGGCGGGGCCGTACGCCCCCCGGGCGGCGGCCAGCCAGAGCGAGCGCTGACCGTGCGTGACCGGGCGGTCGAGGGAGAGCTCGCCGAACGCGGTGCCGAGCCAGGAGGCGTGGATGCGGCTGCCCTGGCCGGACACCGCGAGGGCCAGGCAGAGGAAGAGGGCGGTCTGCTGCTGGTCGCGACCGGCGGCCCGGCTCAGCGGCTCGAGCGGGTCTTCGCCGGAGAGGATGGCGACCAGGGCTTCGACGGCCGGGGGCAGCCAGTAGCCGGGGACGTCGCGAAAGCTCGGCGGGGCAGGAGGGGCGGAACCCTTGGCGGCGAGGTGAGCCAGGAGGGCCTCGGCGTAGCGATGCACCTCCGGCGCTGCTTGGGGGCCCACAGTCAGGTCAGTGCTCAAGGCAGAGAACTCCCCCATTTCGGCCTCAGTTCATGACCGCGTAAAGCCTAGTGGTTGGGGCGCGCCAACCCGGTGGAGGCGCGCCCACGTCGGAACGGGAGACTATGCCGGTTACATGCGCTCGGGGACCGGAACGCCGAGAAGGTTGAGCCCGGTCTCCAGCACTTGCAAGGTCAGCGCGCACAGCGCCAGCCGGGAGGCCCGGGTGTCGGGGTCGACGCCTTCCTTGAGCACGGGGCACTGCTCGAAGAAGTCGGTGAACGCCGTGGCGGTGGCGTAGAGGAACGCGCACAGCCGGTGCGGCTCGCTCAGCGCCGTCGTCTGCTCGACCACGGCTCCGAACCCGAGCAGCTGCAGGGCCAGGGCCCGCTCGGCCGGCGCGCCCAGCACGATCGGGCCGGTCGCCGTGGCGGGGTCGATGCCGCCCCGGCGGAAGATCGAGCGGATCCGCGCCTGCGCGTACTGCAGGTAGGGGGCGGTGTTGCCGGTGAAGCCGAGCATGCGGTCGAAGTCGAAGACGTACTCGCTGTCGTGACTGACCGACAGGTCGGCGTATTTCACCGCGCCCATGCCGACCGCGTGGGCGATCTCCTTCTGCAGCCGCTCGTCGTAGCCGCGGTCGGCGATCGCCGCGGTGGCGCGGTCGATGGCCTCCTGGAGGAGGTCCATCAGCTTGACGGACTCGCCGGAGCGGGTCTTGAAGCGGCGGCCGTCCTTGCCGAGCATCATGCCGATCTGGACGTGCTCGGCCGAGACGGTGTCGGGCAGCCAGCCGGCCATCCGGGCCCCGGCGAAGACCATGCGGAAGTGGAGCGACTGGTCGGCGCCCACGACGTAGAGGATGCGGTCGGCCTTGAGGTCGTGGACGCGGTAGCGGATGGCCGCCATGTCGGTGGTGGCGTAGCCGTAGCCGCCGTCGCTCTTCCTGATGATCAGGGGCAGCGGCTTGTCGTCGGAGCCGGTGAAGCCGGGCGGGAACACGCACAGCGCGCCCTCGCTGATCTCGGCCGTGCCCGAATCCTGCAGGTCGTCGCAGGTCTTCTGGAGCATGGGGTTGTACATGCTCTCGCCGGCGATGTCGGCGTCGGTCAGCGTCACGCCGAGCACGTCATAGATCTTGTTGAAGTAGCGCACGGTGGCGTCCATGAAGACGTGCCACAGGCGCAGCGTCTCGGGGTCACCCGACTGCAGCGTGGTCACGCGGACGCGGGCGCGGGTCTTGAACGCCTCGTCGGAGTCGAACTTGGCCCGGGCGGCCTGGTAGTACTCGGTGCCCATGCCGGCTTCGAGCTGCGCGACCGCGGCCTCCTCGCCGATGTCGAGCAGGTGCTCGATGAGCATGCCGAACGGTGTGCCCCAGTCGCCCAGGTGGTTCTGCCGGATGACCGTGTTGCCGAGGTGCTCGTGCAGGCGGGCCAGCGCGTCACCGACGATCGTGGTGCGCAGGTGGCCGACGTGCATCTCCTTTGCCGCGTTGGGCGCGGAGTAGTCGATCACCACGGTCTGCGGCGGCGTGGTCGTGGCGACGCCGAGGCGCGGGTCGGCGAGCATCTGCCCGGCCTCGGCGGCGACCCATGAGTCGTCGAGGGTGATGTTGAGGAAGCCGGGGCCGCTGACCTCGACCGTGCCGGGGAAGTCGGACAGCTCCGCCTTGATCGCCTCGGCGACCTCCCGCGGGGCCCGTCGCAGACGCTTGGCCAGGCTCATCGCGACGTTCGCCTGGAAGTCGGCGAACTGGGAGGGCCGGATCAGCGGGTCTGCGTCGGCGTGCTCCTGACCGAACGCGCGCGCCAGCGCCTGCTGGACGCGCTCGGTGAGCACTATCTGCGGGTCGGTCATGGTTCCCAGGGTACCGGCGAGCCCGACCGTCACGCCGTTCGCCGCGACCTCCACCCCGGATACCGAGACCCGACTGAGATCCCTGCCCCGGCCTGCGGTGGGGCTTTTATCGGTTTGCCGCCGGGTGACCCGGTCGGATAGGAAGCCTACGTGCTAAAAGGCAGCAAAGTCGGGCTCAGGGCTCGGCACGAGGAAGACATCCCGATCCTGCAGGCCGAGCTCTACGACGACGTGGTCACCCACTCGCGGGCCAACAGCCGGCCGTGGCGGCCGATCACGCCCGGCTCGACGGAGTCGCAGCTCCTGGTGGACGACAGGGAGCAGGGGCACGTCCCGTTCTCCGTGGTGGAGCTGGACGGTGGCACGCTGGTCGGCAACGCCGTGCTGTGGGGCATCGACAACCACAGCCGGTCCGCGCACATCGGGCTGGCGATGCGGCCGTCCTCCCGTGGCAAGGGCTACGGCACCGACGTGGTCGCGGTGCTGTGCCACTACGGTTTCGTCGTGCGCGGCCTGCAGCGACTGCAGATCGAGACGCTGTCGGACAACGCCGCGATGTTGCGCTCCGCCGAGCGCAACGGCTTCGTCCGCGAGGGCGTGCTGCGCTCCTCGGCCTGGGTCATGGGGGAGTTCCTGGACGAGGTGCTGCTCGGGCTCCTCGTCCAGGACTGGAAGCCGGACTCGAAGGGTTAGCCGCCGCCCGACCATCGGGCGTTGCCGGCTGTGAAGGACGGAACCAGCGCGAAGGAACTCTGGTGACGGGTCAGGGCCAGAGGCGGTGAGAGCCTTTGGCGGCGGCGATGCGGTCGCCGATCGCCGAGACGATGCCCGCCGACGACAGATCGGCGGCCAGGGCGCAGGCGGCGCTGACACCGGGCGCCTTGGAGGCGCCGTGGGCGATGACGACGGTGCCGTTCAGTCCGAGCAGGACGGCGCCGCCGTGCGCCTCGGCGTCGAGGCGGCGGCGCAGCTCGCGGATGCGGGAGCGCTGCATGGCCGCTCCGACCCGGGCCAGCCGGCTGTCCTCGATCGTCTCGCGCAGCTCGGTGAAGGCGTAGCGGACCGCGCCTTCCATGGTCTTGAGCGCGATGTTGCCGGTGAAGCCGTCGGTGGTGATGACGTCGACCTTGCCGGTCAGCAGGTCGTAGCCCTCGACGTTGCCGGCGAACTCGATGCCGGGCGAGCTCTGCAGCAGCTCGTGGGCGCGCCGGACGAGTTTGTTGCCCTTCTCGGCCTCGCTGCCGATGGTGAGCAGGCCGACCCTGGGGGTGGCGATGCCGTGGGCCAGCTCGGCGTACGCGGCTCCGAGGTGGGCGAACTGCACCAGCATCTCCGGTTTGACCTCGGCGTTGGCGCCGGCGTCCAGGAGCAC
>NZ_SMKQ01000253.1 GCF_004348995.1 Nonomuraea terrae | reverse complement strand
AGCGGCCAACGCCATCGATCACGTCCTGGCTTGGTCACACTTCCGGCGGCTTCATCAGACACGCGCTCTGATCAGCCACTACCGGCGACGCGGTGACCCATTCCCAGCGGACCTACGAATGTAGTACAGGGAAGTACAAGGGCGTCAACACCCGCTGGCGGGGACCCGACGGGCAGCTGTTCGAACTGCAGATACATACACCTTCGAGTCTGTGGGCGAAAGAAGTCACTCACGAGATATACGAGTACAAACGCAACTTGACGCCGGAGGACAGAGCACGCTTGGAAAAATATGAGAAGCAGATATTCGAGTCCGTCCCCGTGCCGCCGGGAGCCGGCGATATCCCAACCATAGTCAAGGGAAGTTGATCCGATGGATGAGCAAGTGACGTACTACGCCTTGATGTTCTCCGATGACACCAGGGAAGCACCCAGCGGGTTGGCACGTCGACGCATCCTGCAAAGTGGCGGAATCGTGGACGAGACTCTGCGCCGAGACCTTCAATGGCGCGAGAGCGACGTCATCGACAACTGGCGCCGAGGAGAGTCCAGCGAGGAGTTGGTTGAACTCAGCGAGGCTGAAGCCGAACAAGTCATAAGTCGGTTCCAGAAGATGTTCGGCCAGTAAGCGGAATACGGCTATCGAACGCCCTCAAGGCTGAAGCTACAAGCCATTCACGATCAGGTGGCATGCTTCGTTCCGAAGGTGCGACTTGTGATCGGACGGCGGGAACAACTCGTCGCATCTCTTGTCGAACAACGGAGTGAGCCGCTTCGCGACCCGGCCGCCTTTCAGCTTTTTATTTCTGGTCTTTTCCGCGCGATCAACCGGGGCCGCAGTCTTTCTGCGTGGACTCATTGGGACGTTCTGATGGCTCTGGGGCGGCACCGTCGAGACCGGCTGGCGACGATGGTGGCCAGATGTGACTCGCTTGCGCTTCGGCTCCTTGGGACTCGTCTTGGGCGTCGCCCGAGCCGTTGACGTCGGCGATGGAAGAGGCAGGACCGCGCCACCAGCAGCGCTCTGTTGAGGCGTTGGGACGGCGACGACTCTGGGCGGGGTGCTGGTAACACTCCAAACGTTGGACCAGATGCCGAAGCTTGCGCAGGTCAGGATTCCTGCGATGAGCGCTGGGCGGGCCAGACGCAGACGAGCCCAATGCCCACGCGGGGATCGCTCGGGCGGGGTCGGGGTCGCGTACGTTCGCCAGCCGAGAGAGTCAGACTCGGCAGCGAGGGAGCGCCGGGGGCGAAGCGGCAGGCCGTACGGGGGTCGCCGCAGCGGGCGGAGCTCTTTGGACGGTGAGACGGAATGGTCGCGGTCGGAGTGCATGGTCCTCCTCTCTTCTGCGCGTGCATGTCAGCGTGGCGCAGGGTCGCGGTGATTGGCCGGAGCGACGCGGCATGGCGAGCAAGCGCGAATGGAAACGGCCCCGGCGGATCCGGGGCCGAAGGTGGACAAGGGTGAGCTACGTATCCAAGGCGTCGTTGATCTTGGTATTGATCTGCTCTTGCTGGCCATCGATGCATTTGGCGTAGACCCGCAGGAGCACGTCCACGCTGTGACCGGCTCGTTTGGCTACCTCAGGAGCCGGAACGCCCGCGTTCAGCCAGAGCGAGACCGCAGCGTGGCGCAGGTCGTACGGCCTGGCGGCCAGCGACGAGGCGGCCTGTTCCGGAGTGAGAGCGAGCTTGCGAGCTTCCTGCCAAACGTAGGAGTGCGCCGAGCTGGAGTAGGTGCCGCCGGTGCCCGTAGCGAAGATCCTGCCGTCCTTCGCCGTGCCGTACTCGGCGATGTGCTCGCGGAGCATGGCGACCAGGACGGGTGGGATCGGGATCTCGCGTGTCTCCTTGTCCGCGCGGTGCTTCAGGCTGCGCGACTCGTGGGTCTCGCCCGAGTTGGTCCAGCGCTTCGTTGCCTGCGGCCGGGCCTTCTCCAGGACGATCAGGCCCCAGCCCGTCTCAGGGAGCTTGCAGTTTCTCAGCCGCAGGTCGGCAGCCTCCTCCGGCCGGAGAGCGGCGTAGTAGATGCAGCCGAACAGCGCCTTGAGCCGGGCACCGCGCTTGCGGCCGACCTTGGGCAAGGCGTCGAGGAGCCGACGGGCCTGAGCTGGGTTGACCACCGTGCGGGGGTCGATCACCGTGACCGCTCTGGGCGCTATCCATTTGATCTCATCCAGTGGATTGCTGCTGAACACCTTCTGCTCTACCGCGTGCTCCAGGAGGTGATGGAGGACGGCGCGCTTTCGCCGTATCGTGTTCGCTCCCGCTGGCGTGCCAGCGAAAGTGACAGAGATGGCGTCGAGAGCCGTACGGAGGACATGGGCCTCGCCGAGAGCCGACAGCGGGAAGGATGCCCTTTCCAGCCAGCTCAAAGCCGCGGTCTGCGTCGCCGTCAGCTCTGCCCGACGCTTCTCGGGAAGCAGCGCGTGAACCCGAAGAACCTCCCGTAGCTCCTCTGGAGAAGGACGGCGCGGCGCGTCAGCCACCAGAGCAGGGATCAGCGTCAGGAGGGCGTACGCGTCCGTTTCGCGGGTTCTGGCCGCTGAAGCGTTCCAGCGCCCAAGCACGTACGCCTGGGCGAACTCCAAGAACGACGGCCCTGACGACTTGCCGGCGAGCCTCGACACTGGCAGGCCGGTAGCGACGTCGAACTCCTCCCCCGCCTTCGCGGCCTGGCGCAGGTCCGACATGAAGGCGTTGGCGAGGCCCTTAGTTCGGAAGCTCTTGGACTTCTGCTTGCCCGCGACCCGCCAGCGTGCCACGAACACAGGTGTCTCGCGGTCCGTGCGGTGCTGGATTCCACTGAGCTTCACGTCGTAGGTGGTGTTCACGCCACCTCCCGACGCGAGTCGAGCCAGGCCATGAGGTCGCTCCGCCAGACGCGGAGTTCGTGATTCGGCAGCTGGACGCAAGCCGGCGCGCGTCCGAGCTCGCGCCAGCGGTAGAAGGTGCGCCGGGAGACTCCGCCCAGCTCGGCAAGGACCTGCGGGACGGTCAGCAGTTCGTCACGGCGGCTCATCGGGCACCGCCCGGGATGTCTGGGACGCGCGTTCCCGTTATCGCAGCGGCAATGAGCTGGTCGGCGACGCTGTAGCCCTTGCCGGCATAGGTCCATTCGCTGATGACGAGGATTGTGTCCTCGTCGAAAAGAGGCAGACGGCCGGTCGTGATTTCCTGCTCGCGGGCGTGCCGTTCCCGAGCCGCGCGGAGTTCTCCAAGGGTCGTGGAGTAGCGGCGAGATCGGGTGGAGAAGTGCCCTCGGAAACCGAGCATGTGCGCCCAGTCGGCAAGGCGGAGCTCGGCCAGGCCCTCCACCGTGGCGAGGCGGAGGCATTCGGCGATCAGGCGTTTGGGATGGTCTTTGAGGTTGTAAGCGTCAAGGTTGTCGAGCGGGTTGATCCGGCGGTCCAGCGTGCCGACGCACTCCGCTGCTTTCGTGGCGTACTTGGCGATGTAGCCAGCGACGGCCTGTTCAGTGAGGTCGCCGTTCAGAGTGATGGGGCGGATGTCGAGTTGGGCGCCCCACTTGAAGAGGCGCGCGGGTTGACCCTCAAGAGCGGGCACGAGAGCGCTGACGACGTGAGCAGCGTGCCGTACGGCCTGTGCCAGGGCATCAGTGGTGGCCCAAGAAGGTGGCGGCGCGGTCGGACCGCCGGGGCCGTCGAGGCGGATGACGGCGTGGAAGTGGACGACGCCGCGGCGTTGGTATTCGGCGACCTTGGCGAAGGAGACAGTGAGGTGTTCTCGGAGCTCTCTCAGGGGCAGGCCGCCGTGCTTGGCCAGGCGGCGGCGTAGGGAGTCTGCGAAGCGCTTCCACAGCAGCGGTGCCAGGGCGTTGAACAAAACCGAGCCGGTGTAGTCGTAGCAGTCAGGGCACAGCGGTTCGCCGAGACAGGGATCGTCCGGACTGTGCTTGGCCGTGCAGGACATGACGCGCCCGTGCGGGCATGCTTCGGCGTCCCGGCGTGCGTGGCAGGGCAAGACCTTGCCGTTCCGTTCGCGACGAGTATGGACCGCTCCAAAGCTCGGCGCGGTGAGTGTGGCGAACAGGGTGGGGTGAGCGGTGACGCTGTCCGGTACGCCCTTGCCGCCCACCAGGCCCGCCCGAATGAGCTGGTACGTGTCCGAGCGGTACACCTCGGCGCAGGACGGACAGCGGGACGCGCGGCGAGTCTTGCAGGGCAACCGAAGGATGCCATCCGGTTCATGGCGGGTGGTGTAGCGGTGCAGGAGTTGGCCGGTGGCACCGTCGTAGTGTTCGACCTTGCCGCGTAGGTGAATGGGCTGACGGCAGCCGGCAGTAGCGCGGATCTGAGCAGCCCAACGGTCGTAGTCGGGCGCGTTGAGTCGGGCGATCACGCCCGCAAGAGCGTGCGAGTTACTGGTGCATGTGGGCAAGATGGAAGCCTCCTTTCGCTCGTTCGGGTGAGGGGATGGCCCCCGACCTGGCGTGTGTCTTGGCGGATGTGCGGCCAGGCCGGGGGCGCTGCGCGTTATGCGCCGTGGTTGTCGATGCCGGTTCCGTCGCAGTCACGGCAGCGGTCGCGGTCGTTGTCGAGACCGGTGCCGTTGCAGGTGCAGCAGCGGTAATGGATTTTCACGGGCTGCTCACCTGCCTTGGCGCGGTGTCGTGGTGAGGTAGATGCGCCACTGGTACGGCCTGGCGCGGTCGGGATAGAGCCGTGAGACACCGACGACAGTGAAGTTCAGGCGCAGGCGGAGCAGGGCGTCGATGACTTCGGCACGAGTGCCGTCGAGGCGGATGCGCATGGTTGGATCTCCCTTCTGAATCAGGCGGCGCGCAGGACCTGGAGCAGGTCTGTGGCGAGTTGGCTGGACACGCCAAGGTGAGCGCGCAGGACATCGCGGGTGATGGGCTTGCCGTGCTTGGCCTGGTGTTCGTCGGCAACGCGGCGGGCGTAGGCGATGAGTGCTGGTGCGGGGCCGTCCTTCTCATCACTGGGGACCAGATCCGGAGCGAGTGACGGTGCCAGGACAGCTGAGGTGTCCGGGGCCTCGGCTGTCGAGGGACGAACCTGTGCGGCGCGGCGTTCGAGCATGGAGATGGCGAGCAGGAACGCCCCGGCCGGAGTGGCGGCGGTGACCCAGCCCCACACGGTTGGAGCGGCTTGGGCGAGGTTGGCGGCCAGAGACAGGACGATGCCTCCGGTCAGGACGAGGACCGGCCAGGAGAGGCGACCTTGCCGAGTTCTGCCGGTCCTGTTGTCGCGCTGCCGTTCGCGGGCGGCCATGACACAGGTCAGGTCGATGCAGACGGCGACGGCCCAGGACATCCAGCCGGTCTGGCCGTGTTCGGCCGCCGTGTCGCGGATGTGGGTGAACGATCCGGCACCGGCGATGACAGCCAGTACGAGCACCGGGCCGGAGTCCAGCAGCCAGTCGGCCATGCGTCGCATCGTTGCCCTCCCTTCGAACTCTCAGGCGTTGACGGCTTCGGGTAGGTGGCTGGTGATCTCGTCCCAGGACGGGGTCAGGTGGGCGTAGGTACGGGCGGCGTGTTCGGCTGCCTGCTCGGTGACATAGAAGGAGCGGGCGCGGTACCACTGGCCGTCCTGGCCGGCGATGATGGCGACGCCCGGCGTCTCGGCGGGTATGGCGCGGGCGGAGACCAGGGCGGCGGGGTCGAGGTCGCCGAGCGTCATGGTGGCGGTCTCGGGATCGTTCACCCGGTGACAGATCCGTCCGGAGCACTGGGCCCGTAGAGCGGTGACGCCGGGCCCGAGGTCTGAGCCGATCCGCTGACCGCAGCAGAACAGGTAGATACCGAACGCCCGCCCGAGCTGGGCCACCCTGAGCAGCGCCGTTGAGCTCTTGGCGATCTCGTCCTTCTCCGACTTGTCGGCCATCAGGTAGAGCTCGGCCAGCTCATCGACCAGGACCACGACGGGGACCGGCCGGATGCCGGGCGGAAGCTGCCAGATGTTGCGGGCCCCTGCCTGACGGCACAGCCCCATCCGGTCGACCATCAGCCCGACGAGGTCATCCAGCAGACCCACCGACTCGGCGCGCGAGGTCGCCAGCGCGGAAAGACGCGGACTGTAGGGCGTGAACTCGACCCCACCTTTGAGGTCGAAGCCGACCAACGCCACGGGTTGAGCAGCCAGTCCGACGATCAGAGCGTTGGCGAGGTTCGACTTGCCGGACTGTGTGGCTCCCGCGTTCATCCAGTGCGGCACCGTCCGGAAGTCGATGATCCACGGCCTGCCGTTCTCCAGCCGCCCCACGGTGACCTTGAGCAGTTCGTTCGATGCGGGCAGGTGATCGACCTTGACCAGTGGGTCTCGCATGGTGGCCATCAGCACCACCCGCCCGGGCCGGCGAGAGGAGGCGCGTATGGCGTGTACACCCCAGGAGTGGGCCAGCCGTTCTGCGGCGTCGGCGTAGTCGCCCGGCGTCTGGCCTTCCAGGGTGTGCAGGGTGACGCGCCAACCGTGCTTGGTCGGCAACGGCAGCCACATGAAGGGCGCGGTGTCCACCGCGATGCGCTGGAAGCGACGCTTGACCTTGACCACACCTGTGGAGGCGACCAGGCCGGGGACGGTGGTGAACCAGAAGCGTTGCCGCTTCTTGGTCAGCCCGCAGCCGAGGGCGACCCGTCGCCAGGACGCGCGTACGGACAGCGCGGTGATCGGAAACCCGACCACCAGCCAGAACGATGGGTGGTGCCAGCGGCGCCAGGCCCACAGCCCGGCCGCGAGAGCGGCCAGGGCTGCGAGCAGCATGAGCTCATCACGCATCGACGCTCTCCCGGGCGGGGAGCAGCCTTTCGGCGCGATAGCTGATGCCCCACCGGCCGGCGATCTCCCAGACGTAGCCGAGTAGGCCGATGGGATTGACCTGGTCACCGACGGCGATGGGCGGCTCTCCGGTGGTGGCGATCCTGACGAGCTCGATCCGGCCGAACTCGTCCTCCACCGAGACGGTGACCTCGAAGACGGTGTTGCCGTTCTTGTCGGTCTTGATCTCGCCGGTGTCCTTGTTGAGCAGGCGCGGCCGCGGAGCCTTGACGCAGGTGATGGCGAGCTTGCTGGTGTCGACGGGGATCGGGACTGAACGCATGGGCTGTGACCTCCTTATTCGTCTTAGCCAACATAGTTAACCTAGTTGGCTCGGTTGTCAACGTCCTCTCGGTTGGCTTGGTTGTTGTTTCGTGGTGTGATGGACGCGATGGTCAAGAACACCGGGCGTCCCGGCTACCTCCAGATCGCCGACGATCTCCGAGCGCAGATCCGCGGCGGCGCCCTCGCGCCCGGCAGCCTCTTGCCGTCCACCGCCCAACTGGCCGAGCGGTACGACGCCTCACTGTCAGTGGTGAAGATGGCCGTCGGCATCCTGCGTAACGAGGGGCTCGTGATCGGCCAGCAGGGCAAAGGCGTCTTCGTCCGGGACGCCGAAGTCGCTCCGGCCACCGCCGGCGCCCTGGAGGGCGAGGTGGCCGAACTGCGTACCGCCGTACAGGACCTGTCCGCCCGGCTGGCCAAGGTCGAAGAGCAGTTGGCTACGTCCACGACACACCGCCCCGGACGTAGCAGCCGGTAACCTTCCGCGCCAGCGACGCGGACGCCCCGTCCGGGCCGTGGCGCAGGCTCAGCGCCTTGTCCTCCCGGCGGATACCGACCAGGACCATGACGTACCCGACGAACAAGGTGACACCGAGCGCTCCGGCGATGATCAGGGGAATCACGTCCAGCTCACCCCCGCAGCGTCACGGCCACGCGGAGCACGCGGGGGACGGCGGATCTCGCCGCGCCCCTCGCCGTCCTTGCGCCTGGCTGCCGCCCGCCTCCTGAGCCAGCGGTCCCGGGACCGGCACTTGCGGCAGTTCGTCTTCCCCTGGTCGAGCAGCGCCCCGCACGCGCAGGTGGGCTCCGGGTAGATCTCGTGGTTCATGTGATCACCTCTCCTTTCGGTCGCTCCGGCGTTGCGATACCGAGAATGCGACGGAGAGTCAGGACGAGATCACTACACGACGGGACATGTTCAAGACGTCCGGCCTACGATGTCCAGGTCCCCGGACGTCCCCGGAGCAGGTGAGATGGCGAACGAACGGCTACGCGCCGCCCTCCTACAGAAGGGCGTGAGCATCACCGACCTGGCCAACGCGATCCAGGTTGACCCCAAGACGGTTGAACGGTGGATCACCAAGGGCCGAGAGCCGTACCGAAAGCACCGCTTTGCGGTGGCTTCTTACCTCGGCACCGAGGAGACCTACCTCTGGCCAGAGGCGCTGACCCGCGAACAAGTCGCCTCAGCGTCAGAGTCCGAGATCGTCACCGTCTATCCACACCGGTGGGCTGTCCCAAGGGACGTGTGGGGACGACTGTTCGCGAGCGCATCCGAGGAGATCGGTGTGCTCGTCTACAGCGGGTTGTTCCTCGCCGATGACACCGGCATGGTCCGCATGTTCGGCGAGAAGGCGGACGCCGGAGTGCGGGTGCGCATCCTGCTCGGCGACCCAGACTGCGCCGAGGTGGCCCAGCGCGGCAAGGACGAAGGCATCGACGACGGCATGGCCGCCAAGATCCGCAACGTTCTCGTCCTCTATCGCTCCCTACGCGAACGGGAGAACGTCGAGTTCCGGCTGCATGCCACAGTGCTGTACAACTCGATCTACCGCGCCGACGACCAGTTCCTCATCAACACCCATGTCTACGGCGTCCCCGCCGGCAACGCGCCGGTCCTGCACCTGCGTAAGGTCATCGGCGGAGACATGGTCGCCACCTACGCCGAAAGCTTCGAGCGCGTCTGGGACGGCGCGCGGCCAGTAGGGTTCTGAGCCATGGCCAAGCGGATCGACTACTACGACGACCCCGACGCCCCAGCGCCCAACAGCCTGGTCCCGTCCGTGAACGTCATCGTCACCAACGCCGCGGACGAGATACTCATGATCCGCCGCAGCGACAACGGCAACTGGGCCGTCCCTGGCGGCGCGATCGACCTCGGCGAGTCGATCCCGGCGGCAGCCGTACGGGAAACACAGGAAGAGACCGGCATCCTCTGCGAGATCATCGGCCTGGTAGGTACCTACAGCGACCCCAAGCACGTCATCCTCTACACATCGGACGGCGAGGTTCGCCAAGAATTCTCCCTGGTACTCACCGCCCGCCCCGTCGGCGGCGAGCCGCGGCCGAGCAGCGAGTCTCGCGAAGTCCGCTGGGTTCCACGCGAGCAGGTCGCCGACTTGCAGATGGACCGGTCGATGCGGATGCGGATCGAGCACTTCCTAGCTGGCACCGGCCTGCCGTACATCGGTTGAGTCGAGGAACTGCCGTCTCTTCGGAAGCCACCGAGCGAGGTCGCCGCTCATACAACTGCCGGCGAACTCGCACATCAGCCGTGTGTACTCCTTCCGCCTCGCAGGGTCCATGCCCGCCATGGCCGAGCTCTCCCAGAGACCGCCGGGCCCAAGGAACCGAGCCGCGCGTTCGGTCGAGTGCAACTCGTCCAGATAGAGAACAGCCCCCATCGCATCGTCCTGGTTGTAAGGGCACGATCGCTCCGGGAGCCACCGGTCCAGGTACGCCGTGAGAATCTCCGCGTCGCGCTCTTCGCCGAAGCGCGCCAGCGCGAAGCAGTACCCCTGGCCGGCGTAGACGAGTTCGCTCTCCAAGAGCAACTCGCCGAGCTGCTCGCGGAGGTGGGTGCGCCGATCCATGCCGATCAACCACGCCGCCGTCAGCCGTGCCCGCCACTCGCTGTCCAGCAGGACTCGTAGATCATCGTCCGTGATCTCCCGCGCGTCTTTGGCCAGTGACCCCGCGAATGCGCGGAACGCCGGCTCAGGCAGCGCCAGAAAGTTTCCATGCAGCAGCTTGAGGTAGCGGCGGACGTCGCCCTCACCAGGATTCACATAGCGCTGGGCCAGCGCCATCATCTGGCCATCTGGCGGAATCGGGAGGCGCATCCGACCATCATGCCCGGGCGCTCAACGCCGCCTCTACAGAGCGGACCGCGGCGAGGATGCACGGCGTTGACGTGGTGATCGAGCGCGAGACGAGGTGCTCGGGGCCATAGCGTGAGTGGATCTCCGCCAGGCGCTCGGTGACGTCCAGATGGATGCCATCCGGGCCGGTGGTCATGTCGCAGTAGGTCAGCGCCTCGACCAACTCCGGACGTTCCTCGTCGAATTCGGATGTGAGCGCCTCGAAGAGGTTGCGGTTGAGCGCCTCGTTGACCGCGCACGAGTGATGCGCGACCAAGCGGCACAGCCTGTCATCAGCCTTGATGACATCGCGCAGGTAGCGGGCCCCGTCGAGCGGGTGGAAACCCGTCTCCACCAGGTTTGGGGCGTACCCGATGTCATGCAGGTACGCCGCCGCGATCAGCGTGTCGGTCTCCTCGCCGAGAACGGGAGTCAACGATGCCGCCCTCTGCGCCACGCCCTGCGTGTGCGCCCACCGCCGTGGCAGCGCCGTGGCTAGGAGATCTTCGGCCAGGTCACGTGCCCATTCAGCTTGTCCCACACCGCCCACGATAGGCATGCCGGACATGAACGGATCTAGAGGGTAGAGCTGGACGTCTCAAGACGTCCTATGCCGAAGGTCGAACAAAGCGACCCCGTCCATGTCGGGCCACCACCAGGCCCTCACGTTCCAGCACGGCAAGCGCCTGCCGCACCGTAGTGCGCGAGGCTCCGTAGCGCCGTCGCAGTCGCGCCTCACTCGGCAGCGCACCACCAGGTGGCAACTCCCCCGATTGGATCCGGGCGCGCAGTTCTGCGGCGATCGACAGATAGCGGTACGGCGCAGGCTGCTCACCAAGCGCGGCCACAAGCCGCCCCTTGGAAGGCACGGTGGTGATCAGCCCTTCATCTTCCAGGAGCGCCAGACCGCGCCGTACGGTGTTACGGGCGACACCGAACTTCGTGCACAGCTGCGCCTCAGAAGGCAGCACGCCACCTGGCGGGAACTCTCCGGCGACGATCTGCTCGCGGAGCCGGTCGGCGACCTGAGTGTAGACCTGACCTCCGGTCAACCACCTGTCGGTAGCCACTGAGTCAGACGCGGTAAGCATCGATGATCTTGCTCAGGTCGACGCTGAGTTCGCCTTGTTCGCCCTCGCGCCACCCCTCCCGCGCGGCCTGCTCGATCCGATCCACGGCGACCGGCATCTGCAGGAATGACACGCGCTCGTCCCCCTGATCGCCCCAGTAGAACCAGCAGAACGGCAGATGCACGAACACCCGCCGCATCTTGCAGAGGCTGTCGGTCACGTCGAGAGCCGGTCGCCCGTCCTCGGCCACCACGAGCACCGCCGTGACCTCACGCATGGCCAGCTGCTTGCCCAGTGCGCTCAGCAACCGCTTCGCGTACGCCTTCTGCTGCTCCTTGACTGTTTGACTCGGCCGCATGCTCACCCTCCTGATTGCGTATACGTCCGGTCTGCTGCTCGCGATCGAGCGTCTCGCCACAGCCGGGGGCCGGAACACCGCAACTCTGGGACGTCTAGGGACGTCTCGTGTTAACGTCCCAGCAAGGACGGCATCCGGAGAGGAGCAGGCGATCCCGTGAACGACAACCTGCGTCACGCCATGGCCGCCGCCCGCCTCCAAGCAACAGATCTCGCCACCGCCCTCGCGGTTGACCCCAAGACGGTGCATCGCTGGCTGAAGGGCCGCGTCCCCTACCCACGTCACCGCTGGGCCGTCGCCGACCTCCTTCAGGTTGAGGAAGCCGACCTCTGGCCGGGAAGCACCCAGCGGCACTGCGCTTTCAACGACGAGGTCCAAGCCATCTATCCGCACCGCTGGGCCGTCCCACGTGCTACATGGCGACATCTGTTCCAGTCAGCCACACGCGAGATCGGCATCCTCACCTACAGCGGACTCTTCCTCGCCGAGGACACCGGCATCATCCGCCTCCTGTCCGACCAAGCCCATGCGGGCGTGAGGGTACGCATCCTGCTCGGCGATCCAGATGCCCCCGCAGTAGCGACGCGTGGCATCGATGAGGCAATCGGCTCGACCGTCATGGCCGCCCGGGTCAGCAATGCCCTGACCTTGTATCAACCCCTCGCCGGTACTACATCCGTAGATCTTGATTCGTTTGGCTCCGCCACGGGATGTAGTTGCTTCATCGTCAGTGCGTGACATGCGCTCTGACCTACGATCTTGTCGTGTCCTGGGATACGGAACTGACCGCGCTG
>NZ_SMKQ01000252.1 GCF_004348995.1 Nonomuraea terrae | reverse complement strand
CCGCCCACCCGCCGACATCAGGCCCGGCAGCACCTCCAGCCCCGCCCGCACGTCCGACGGGACCGGCTCGCCCGCGGCGACCGCCAGGCACACCTCGGTCGCGTACCGGTCGGCCAGGCGCCGCAGCGGAGCCGTGACGTGCGCGTACGGGGCCGCCACCGCCGCGTGCTCGGCCGTCCGGGGCGGCGCGCCGTCGAACGCCACGTAACCGGCGCCGCGCAGCAGCACCTTCGACTCGTGCAAGAACGCCGCCTGCCGGCCGTTCTTCGGATCCAGGTCGTGCACCACGGCGCCGTAGCCGGCCCCGTCGGGCCAGGGCACGTCCAGGGCCTGCGCCACCCGCCGGACCTTGGCCAGGTCGCCGGGGCTCGGCCGGGGCAGCACGCGCAGCACGCCGACCTCGGCGTCGAGCATCATGGCGGCCGCCGCCATGCCGGTCAGCAGCGAGATCTGCGCGTTCCACGCCTCGGCGGGCAGCGGCAGCCGGAAGCGCAGCCGGTAGCGGCCGCCGTCGTGCCTCACCTCCTGCTCGGGGACGGGCAGGGTGACGCCGCCGCGCTCGCGTTCGAGGGCCAGGCGCAGCCGGCCGATCTCGGCCAGCAACGCCAGGACGCCGTCGGCGGTGCCCGTGTCGACGGCGGCCTGCACGTAGGCGTAGTCGAGGCGCTCGCGGCTGCGGACGAGGGCGCGCCGCACGTCGGCGCCGATCACGCGGCCGTCGGCGTCGAGGTCGACGCACCACACCGCGGCCGGGCGCTCGGCGCCGGGCAGCAGGCTGGCGGCGCCCTCCGACAGGACCAGGGGGTGCAGCGGCACCCGGCCCGCCGGCAGGTAGACGGTCTCGCCGCGGGAGCGGGCCTCGGCGTCGATCACGCCGCCGGGGCGGACGAACGCGCCGACGTCGGCGACGGCGTACCAGACGCGGTAGCCGGCGCCCAGCCGTTCCAGGTGGAGGGCCTGGTCGAGGTCCATCGAGCCGGGCGGGTCGATCGTGACGAACGGCACGTCGGTCATGTCGGTGGCGGGCAGCAGCGGCACCTTGGCGACCCAGGCGGCCTCGTCGAGGACGGCCGGCGGGAAGCCG
Source organism: Nonomuraea terrae (assembly GCF_004348995.1). GTDB lineage: Bacteria > Actinomycetota > Actinomycetes > Streptosporangiales > Streptosporangiaceae > Nonomuraea > Nonomuraea terrae. Next base: position 11,113 of record NZ_SMKQ01000252.1, on the reverse strand, counting down.
GTGGGGAGGCGGTGTTCCCGCTCGATCCGGTGGAACCCGTCGTCCAGCTTCAGGGGTATCTGATCGGGGACCTGCACGCCCGACAACCTATCGGGCGGGCCGCCGGTCAGGTGGTGAGGTGGGTCTCCAGGCCGGTGATGCGCAGCAGGCGCCGCATGGCCGGGGGCACGCCGGCGATCCGCATGGGCGTGTGCTGGCGGCGGGCCTGGTTGCGTACGGAGACGAGGATGCCGAGTCCGGCGGCGTCGATGAAGGACAACCGGCTCAGCTCGACGACCAGCCGCGCGTGGCCCGCCTCGTGCAGCAGCGTGAACAGCTGGCCGCGGAGCGCCTCGGAGTTGGCGATGTCGAGCTCGCCGGACAGGCTCACGGTGAGCGTGTCCGCACGCCGCGTGGTGGTCAGGTGGAGTGGGTCCATTCGGTCTTTCCGCGCTCTCTCAGGGCCGGGATCGTTCCAAAATGGGACCGCGGTTCCGCCCTGTGCCCTAGGCACCAGATGTGGATGGATGCGTCACTTAGAGCGACTGAGTGCTTCCGGAATGGAGTGTACATGTCTGTCCGGGGTTGGCGGGAGGGGTTCCCCGGCAGGTGGTTATCTTCGGGACAAGGGCTCGGACGACGGGATTCTCCCGTCCCGGCACGGCCGCGCTCGTGCCGGGGGCGGGTCAGTTCTCGGGGCGGCCGTCGCGCCAGTAGCCCATGAAGGCGACCGAGCGCCGGTCCATGCCGCGTTCGGCGACCAGGTGGCGGCGCAGGGTCTTGATGACGCCGGCCTCGCCGGCCAGCCACGCGTACAGGGGGCCGTAGTCGGGGGCCTCCTCCTGCGGGACCTCCCACAGCTCCTCGGAGTCGACGTCCACGTCCTCGAAGCTCTCCGGCGTGGGCAGGGGCGGCAGGAGGCGGTCGGCGGCGGCCCGGACGGCCGGGATCAGGCCGGCGCCGCGGGCGCCGCCGTTCCTGGCCAGCCAGGTCACCTTGACCGAGGCGGCCGTCTCCACCGGCAGGGCGTCGTCGTCGCCGGGCACCTCCATGAGCACCTCGCCCGCGAGGTGCGCCGGCAGCCGCTCCAGGATGGCGCAGATGGCGGGCACCGCGGTCTCGTCCCCGGCGATCAGCACGCAGCCCGTCGCGGCGGGCGGGTGGAACTCGAGGCCGCCGTGCCGTCCCTCGTGGGCGGCGTTGGGGCCGTAGAGCGCGGCCACGTCGCCGGTCCGCACGGTCTCGGCCCAGCGGGCGACCGGGCCGCCGTCGGGATGCATGACCACGTCGACGTCCAGCTCGCGCGCCTCGGGGCGGACCCTGCGGGCGGTGTACGTACGCATCGGGTTGCGCTTGTCGTCGTCGAGCGCCCGCCACTTGAGGTACCAGTCGGAACCCTTCGGCAGATGCGCCAGGCCGTGCTCCGGCAGCGGGAGGATGAGCTTGAGCCGCTGGTCGAAGCCGTTGTCGGCGAACAGGTGCAGGTCGTCGCCGGTGAAGGTGACGCGCAGGAACGACGGGCTCAGCCGCTGGAGCCGGTCCACGCGGACGTCGAACATGCGAAAGGGCTCGGTCATTCCGGAAAACTCCGATCAATGTTAGGTGAGCCTAACCTAATAGATCGGCGCGGTTCGCGCCAGCCCGCCCGGCCTCGTGCGGAGCCCGGCCTGGCGATAGCGTCGGTACGTCTGTAGCCCCGTCAGGCGGCGGGCCCTGAGGTCCGGCGCCTGCCCCCCGCGTAAGGAGCTGCTCGTGTCTCCCGTCATCCTTTCGGCGGCGAGCGCCGCCCTGGTGCTCGACGACTCAGGCCCCGGTCTGCCTCGGGTGCGCCACTTCGGCGCCGGGCTCGGGCCCGTCGACGGCCCGGGACTGCTGCCGGCGCTGGCGTCCCTGGGCTCCGCGCCGCCGCTGCTGCCCGCCCAGGGCGACGGCTGGTACGGCCGCCCCGGCCTGTCGGGCGTCCGGGACGGCGAGCACTGGCCGGTGCGGTGGACCGTCGAGAGCATGGAAACCGGCGGCGGCACAGCGGGTGGCACAGCGGGTGGCACAGCGGGTGGCACAGTGACCGTCGCGGCCGCCGACGACCGGGCGGGTCTGCGGCTGGTGAGCGAGCTCGTCATGGACGCGGGCGGCCTGGTGTCGATGCGGCACACGCTGACGAACACCGCCGCCTCGCCGTACCGGGTGGGCGGGCTGGTGTGCGCGCTGCCGGTGCCCGGGCGGGCGGGCGAGCTGCTCGACTTCACCGGCCGGTGGGCGCTGGAGAAGGTGCCGCAGCGCAGGGCGTTCGGGCACGGGGTGTGGTCGCGGGAGAACCGGCGCGGGCGCACCGGTCACGACGGCACCGGGCTGCTGGTGGCCGGCACCGAGGGGTTCGGGTTCCGCTCCGGCGAGCTGTGGGCCGTGCACGCCGGCTGGAGCGGCGACCACGTTCACTACGCCGAGCGCGTCCCCGAGGGCGCGGCGCTGATCGGCGCGGGCGAGCTGCTCGACCCGGGCGAGGTCGTGCTCGGCGAGGGCGAGAGCTACACCACGCCGTGGGTGTACTTCTCCTGGTCCGGCACGGGGCTGGACGACGCGAGCGCCCGGCTGCACGGCCACCTGCGCGCCCGTCCCCTGCCGGTGCGTCCCGTCACGCTCAACAACTGGGAGGCCACCTACTTCGACCACGGCCTCGACCGGTTGCTGGAGCTGGCCGACAAGGCGGCGGCGGCCGGGATCGAGCGGTTCGTGCTCGACGACGGCTGGTTCCGCCACCGCCGCCACGACCGCGCCGGCCTCGGCGACTGGTACGTCGACGAGGGCGTGTGGCCCGGCGGGCTGCACCCGCTGGCCGACCGCGTGCGCAAGCTGGGCATGCAGTTCGGCCTGTGGTTCGAGCCGGAGATGGTCAACCCCGACTCCGACCTGGCCCGCGAGCACCCCGACTGGATCCTCGGCCGGGCCGAGCGCATGCCGCCGCCGCAGCGCAATCAGCAGGTGCTCGACCTGGCCCGGCCGGAGGCGTACGCGTACCTGCTGGAACGGCTGGACACACTGGTCGGCGAGTACGCGCTCGACTACATCAAGTGGGACCACAACCGCGACATCGCCGAGCCCGTGCACGACGGCGCGCCCGGCGTGCACGCGCAGACCCTGGCGACCTACCGGCTGCTGGACGAGCTGCGCCGCCGCCACCCCGGGCTGGAGATCGAGTCGTGTTCGTCCGGCGGGGCGCGCATCGACTACGGCATCCTGGCGCGCACCGACCGGGTGTGGACCTCCGACAGCAACGACGCCCTCGACCGGCAGCAGATCCAGCGCTGGACCGGCCTGCTCGTGCCGCCGGAGCGGCTGGGCGCCCACGTCGGCGCGCCGCGCGACCACATCACCGGGCGGATGCTGCCACTGGCGTTCCGGGCCGCGACCGCGCTGTTCGGGCACATGGGCGTGGAGTGGGACCTGACCTCCGCCGGCGAGGCCGAGCTGGAGGAGCTGGCCACCTGGATCGCGCTGCACAAGCGGCTGCGGCCGCTGCTGCACGCCGGCCGGGTGGTGCGCGCCGACCATCCGGACCCGTCGGCGCTGCTGCACGGCGTGGTCCTGCCCGAGCGGGCGGTGTACGCGTTCGTGCAGCTGACCTCGCGGGTGGCGTCCGGCGCCGAGCCGCTGCGGCTGCCGGGGCTGGACCCGGAGGCCGTGTACGAGGTACGGGTCGCCGGGCCGGTGCCCGAGCGGGCGCTGCTGCCGGAGTGGGCAGGGGCGCCGGTGCGGGTGGCGGGCTCGGTGCTGGGCGAGCTGGGACTGCCCGCCCCGGCGCTGCGGCCCGCGTCGGCGCTGCTGGTGGAGCTGGAACGGGTCTGACGGGCCTCAGGTCAGGTCCAGGCCGGAGCCGCCGAAGCGGTCGCGCAGGAACCGGCCCTGGTCGCGCAGCGCCTGCTCGTCGCCCCGGTGGATCGCCTCGGCGACCTGGCCCATCTGGGCGTCGAGCAGCGCCAGCTGGGCCAGCAGCTCGTCGTGCGCGCTGCGCTCCCGCCCGGCCCGCCGGGTGAGGGCGTAGCGGCGCGGCAGGTTCGCGTACGCCTCCAGGCTCGCCGGCAGGTAGCGGCGGATCGTCTGCGACACCACGTGGAGCTGGTCGGGGGAGGCGGTCAGCTGGTCGGCCCTGGCCAGCACGTCCCCGATGACCTCGGCCAGCCCGTGGACGGCGGCGTGCACGTCCGGCGGGAAGCGCCCGTCGATCCGCCGCAGCAGCCCGTCCAGATCGGCCCGCAGCGCCCGCGTCTCCACCTCGGCGTGCGAGATCGTCAGCCGGACCCGTTCCGGCGGGGCCAGCAGCGCGCCCACCCCGTACAGCGCGATCACGACGACCGGCCAGAACGCTCCCGTCAGCCCCAGGAAGTGCCCTGCCAGGCCGAGCAGCGCCAGGCACGAGCCGGCGATGTTCCTGGTGGAGCCCAGGTAGCGCAGGATCCGCTCACTGGTAGCCACGGATCTCCTTGAACGCCTCCGCCAGCGACGTGGACCGGGCGTCGAACACGGCTCCGCCGGTCAGCTCGGCCACCCGGCGCATCTCCTCGGCGTCGCTCTCACCGAACAGCACCACGAACGTCGGCGTATGGCGCCGTTCCTCCGGCAGGGACCGGTAGTGGGCCTCGAAGGCGGCGTAGTCGGAGCCGTCGGTGTTCTCGCCGTCGGTCATGAGCACGATCGAGCCGTAGTGGCCCGGCGCGACCGGCCGGTCGTAGGCCGCCTTCAGGCTGTCGTAGATCGCCGTTCCGCCCGCCGCCTCCAGCCCTTCGGCGAACCGCCTGATCTCGCCCAGCACGGGCGCGGGGTCGCGTTCGGGCACGGTGAACGGGACCGGCGACCCCGGCGCGTCGTCGAACGGCATCATCGTGACCGACTCCCGGTTGCGGAACCGGGAGAACGCGCCAGAGGCGGAGGTGTCGGCGCCGGTCAGCGCCACCAGCGCCTGCCGCAGCGCCGCGATCCTGTCGCCCTGCATCGAGCCGGACGTGTCCAGCACGAACGCCGCCTCCGCCGGGACGCGCACCTGGTTGAGGTAGGTGGCGATCAGCTCGTCGGCGGTGCTGCGCCGGTTGGGGAAGGGCAGCTCGATGAGCTGGGCGGAGCCGAAGCGCGGGTCCGGCGGGACGCCGGCGACGATCGGCCGGCGGTGGGTGCCGGTCATGATCTCCTTCTGCACGGCGGGGGTGCGCAGCCAGTCGGCGAGCTTGCCGTACAGCGCCTTCTTGCCCTCCGGCGCGGAGGCCAGCAGCGTGAGCGGGTAGTCGGCGCTGACCACGCCGTCGGCCGGGTAGACGATCGTGAGCGGCTCGCGTGCGCCCAGCAGCACCGACTCGTAGTTGACCATGCCGTCCACGCGCGGGTCGCGGGCGTAGGCGTCGGCGAGCCAGCCCGACGAGCCGGCCGTCAGCCGCTGCGCGGAGAAGAACTCCTTCAGCCGGGGCGTCACCGAGGAGACCTGGTCGGCGCTGAGCGCGCCGTCGGCGTCCGACAGCGCCGCGGCCACGCCGACCAGGGCGGAGAAGCCCGAGTTGGAGGAGGCCGGGTTCGTCATGCCGAAGCTGAAGCGGCCCTGTCTCGCCGCCTCGGCGATGCCCGCCCAGGTGACCGGCTTGGTGTCCCAGCCGAGCTCGCTCGCCTTGGCCGGCTTCAGGCCCAGCACGACCGGCGAGATCATGATCTTGGTCTGGGTGGACAGCCGGGCCTGGGCGCCGTCGATGAGGGACAGGTAGCGGTTGGCGGAGAACCAGACGGCGTCCTGCTGTCCGTCCGCGCGGCCGCTCGCCACCTGCTCCGCGCCGTCCAGAGTGCCGGTGTACGTCAGCCGCACCCGGACGCCGGTCTCGCTCTCGGCCCGGCGGAGCAGCGGCTCCAGGTCCTTGATCTCGCTGCCGGCCAGCACCCGCAGGACGTCGGGGCCGTCGGCGGGCTCGCCCGCGGAGCCGCAGGCGGCCACCAGGAGCAGCGCCGACAGCAGGGCCGTCCCCTTCATGACGGGGCTCATGACGGGGCTCATGACGGGGCTCATGACGCGGCTCATGAAGGGGTCTCCCGGGCACGCTCCAGGTAGGTCCTGGCGTGCTGCAGCTCCGACGACAGGCTGTCCACCGTGGCCGCCATGCTCTCGGTGGCCTTGGCGCGGAAGGAGTCGATCAGGTCCATCGTGGCGTAGACGTTGTCGAACGCCTGGCGCAGCGTGTCCAGGTCCACGGTCGCCGCGGCCGCCTGGTTCTGGATCTCGCCCGCCTGCGTGCGCAGCATCTCGCTGGTGGCCCGGATCAGGTCGCCGGTCGTCGCGTTCAGCGCGGTGATCTGGTCGAGGACGAGCTTCTGGTTCGCCAGCGCCTGCGCCACCGTCACCGCCGTGCGCAGCGCCGCGACCGTCGTCGTGGTGGCCCGCTCGACGCCCTTGCTGAGCTCCAGGTTGTTCTTGCGCACCAGGTCGAGGGCCAGGTAGCCCTGCGCGGAGACGGCGAGCTGGGTGAGCAGGTCCTGGTGCTTCTGCCGGACGGCGAACAGCGCGTCGGAGCGCAGCGCCGTCGCCCTCGCCTCGTCGGCCCGCGCGATGCGCTCCTCCAGGGCGGCGTCCATCGCCTGGGCCATGACCGCGTACTCCTGCAGCCGGGTCATGGTCTCCCACAGGTTCGCCTTCTCGCCCTCGATGGCGGCGTTGTCGCGCAGCAGCTCGTCCTGGCCGGACTTGAGCGCGCGGATGATGTCGTCGAGGTGGTGCTGCGCGGAGTGGAACTTCGCGAAGTAGTCGCGCAGCCGGTCGCCGAACGGGATGAGCCCCAGCAGCCTGCGCGGCCCGCCGGCGGCGTGCTTCGGGTCGAGGTCCACGACGGTACGGCGCAGCGCCACCAGCCCGCTCGCCACCTTGGCCTGGGCGTCGGAGCCCTCGCCCCTGGCCGCGTCCAGCGCCGCGACCGGCCGCTTGAGCATGCGGTTGGCCACCTGCGAGGCGGACCTGACCTCGGTGTCGCCCATCGAGGAGATGTCGTGCACCTTGCGGGTGAACTCCGGCGAACGCGGGTCGATGCCGCTCAGCTCGCCGGCGAACTCCCGCGCCTTGGCGGTCAGCTCGGCCGCGCGTTCGCCGGTCACGGGCAGCATGGTGGCCGCCGCCTCGGCCGGGACCGGGGCGACCGGCTCGGGCGGCGTGAGCACCAGATCGGACACGTACGGGATCTCCTTGCTAGGGACGGGTGGAATCGATGGCGGTGATGAGCCGGTCGAGCCGCTCCCAGGTAGGTGGCTCGACCACGTCCACCAGGGCAGTGGCGGCCGGCGCCTTCGTCCTGGCGACCAGGTCGGCGAACGCCTTCGGGTCGCTGGTGCGGAAGCCGTACTGGGCGGCCAGGGACTGCAGCTCGGGGTCCTTCGTGAGCAGCTCGCCGACCCGCGAGCCGGGCGCCGACAGGGGCACCAGGGTGTGCTTGCTGAGCACGGTGGGCGACGGGTAGACCAGCCGCATCTCGGGCCTGATCCTCCCGTCGCCGGTGAAGACGTGCGACAGGTACTGGGCCTCGTAGACGACCGTCATCGGCGTCTTGCCGGACCCCTGCACGAGGTAGTTCTCGAACGCCTCCTCGCTCTCCGTCTCGGAGAAGCCCTGGTCGAGCACCGCGGGCGCGAGAATCGGCGCGATCTTCGCGATCTGCTCGTCGGAGCTGATGACGTCGTCGCCGTTGGCGACGTAGCCGATCATCGACAGGTACATGGCGGCGGAGTTGGAGGTACGGACGTCGGTCGTGGTGAGCAACACCCGCTTTCGTGCTGGATAATCCGAATTGTCCGGAATGTTATCCCAGCGCGTGCCTTTGGCTACTATTTCGAGATATTTCGCTATATCGAAGATGGGGTAACCGCTGCCGGAATTCCGGAGCACTCCCAGCTTCTCCAGCAACCCCGCGATCGGCTCGAACGTGGCCACCGCCATCGGCGAGTAGAACGGCGCGTACGTGACACTCGCCCCGCGATCCTGTTTGATCCGCTCCGCGGCCGGGACGCTCGAAGGAAAGGCGAAGGCGTAGCGGCCCAGGTCGACGTCGGTGACCATCTGCCGGGACCCGGCGGTGTCCACCTCGACGCGCAGTCCGTGCTCGGCGAAGGCCGCCCGCACCCGCGCGTCGTCGAAGAACGGCTTCTTCTCCGACCCGATGACGCCCCGCGCGACCGTCAACTCGGGCCGGTCGTCCTCCTCGTTCCCGGTCACGACCGCGACCACCGCCACCCCGGCCAGAACCGCGGCCAGAACGACGCCGATCCACCGCTTCATCGAACCCCGTTTCTCGAAATAGCCCCCGTAACTGGAATTATGGAATGGCCGTGGCGGAGCCCGCGAGGAGCGAAAGCGGACCGTACGGCAGAATTCGCTTCGCGTTCACCGCATTCCCATCCCCTGGCCGCTGACGCCACATTTCCGGCACGTTTCCCTTTCGCGCCGCCGGCGCCGTTGACACGCCTCTTGTCAGGACTGATGGTGAGGGCAACGGGTGAAAAGTCGGCTCATCAGAGGCCTGATTCGTCGTCAGCAGGGAGGGCCCGCGTGTCCGTCTCGCCTACCGCCCCCGCGTCTGGAACGTTCCGCCCCGCCGGACACCCTGCATGGCCGGTCTTCGCCCACGGCGAAGGGCACGGCGAAGCGCACGGCGAAGGGCACGCGCGCCCGGCGACGGCCCGGCCGCAGCGGCGCTGACCGGCGCCGGGGCATCGCCCGCCACGTGATCGCCCTTGCGGAGACCTCGCGGGGGCGGGTTCCCCCTGTCGCTCCTCCGGGGCCGCCATCTCCAGGGCCCGCGTCATCGAGCGGCGGTCCGCGTTCTCAGCACTGCGTCCACCACACCCGCAGGAGAGAGGATCACCGTGACCATCTCGTCCGACACCGTCTGGCCGGATCTGCCGCCCGGACCGCACGGCACCCCCTCGCCCGCCCTGGCCCAGCGCCGGCAGTCGCAGCCCATGGCTCCGATGACCGTGCCGAGCGGTGACGAGATCCTCACCGCCGTCCGCTACCCCGACGTGCGCGCCCTGCTGAACTGCCCGTACGGCAGCCGCGAGCTGACCGCGCCCGGCCTGCCCAGAATGGTGCAGGGCGTCGGCGCGGACAGCGTGCCCGGGGTGCTCATCAACATGGACCCGCCCGCCCACACCCGGCAGCGGCGGATCCTGCAGGGTTCCTTCACCGTGAGCGCGGCGGAACGATGGCGCGCCCTCTGCCGCGACATCGCCCACGACCTCATCGCCCACGACCTCATCGACAGCGTCGAAGGCCCGATCATGGACGTGGTCGGCGACTACGCGCTGCCGCTGTCGTCCCGGGTGATCTGCCAGGTCGTCGGCGTCCCGGCCGGCGACAGGGCCCGGTTCGGCGGCTGGCTGTCGGCGTTCCTGAGCGCCTCAGGCGACTCGGCCGAGGCGCGCGCGCACGCCTACGGGGAGTTCCTGGCCTACGCCGCCGAGCTGGTGGCCGAGCGCCGGCGGAGCCCAGGTCACGACCTGGTGGACGACCTGATCCAGGCGCACGACGCCGGCGACATGCTCAGCGAGAGCGAGCTGGTCAACGTGCTCTTCATGCTGATCACGGCAGGTCACGAGACCACGGCCCTGATGATCTCCCGCGGGGTGTACCGGCTGCTGCTGCACCCGGACGAGTTCCGCAGACTGGTCGCCACGCCGTCGCTGATCCAACCGGCAATCGAGGAGATCCTGCGCTACGACGGGCCCGGCTCCCCGGGTCTGCTGCGGCATCTCACCGCCGAGCTCCGGTTGCCCTCAGGCACTGTCGTTCCCGCGGGCGCGGTGGTCCTGTCGCACCTGCAGGCGGCCAACCATGATCCGGACGCGTTCGGCGACCCCGAGCGGTTCGACATCACCCGCTACGCGCCCGGCACGGCGACGCGCCCGCACCTGGCCTTCGGCCACGGCGCCCACGTCTGCCTGGGCCAGGCGTTGGCCCGGATGGAGCTGCAGGAGGCGCTGAGCGCACTGATCCTGCGAATTCCCTGGCTGCGTCCCGCCATCCCGCTGGAGGACGTGGAGTGGACCACGCAGGGCCTGACGTATCAGCCCGTACGGCTGCCCGTCCTGCTCGAGTGACGGGCAGCCGTACGGGGAGGCTAGCGTCGTTCCTTGGCCCAGCGCTCCAGGCCGGTCGCGTCGATGGGCAGGGCCGCGGACAGGTTCTCCGCGCCGGTCTCCGTCACCAGCAGGTCGTCCTCGATCCGCACGCCGATCCCGCGCAGCTCCGGAGGCACCGTGCGGTCGTGGGCGTGGAAGTACAGCCCAGGCTCCACGGTCAGCACCATCCCCGGCTCCATCCGGGCCCCGTGGTAGGCCTGCGGCCGTGACTGGGCGCAGTCGTGCACGTCCAGCCCCAGGTGGTGGCCGACGCCGCAGGCCAGGTAGCGGCGGTGGTGCTGGCCGGTGTCGGACAGAGCCTCGTCGACCGACACCGGCAGCAGGCCCCAGTCGTGCAGGCCGCGTGCGACGACCTCCATGGCCGCGTGGTGGAACGCGGTGAACGGCCGCCCCGGCGCCACCTCGGCCAGGCCCGCCCGGTGCGCCCGTTCCACCAGGTCGTGCACCTGCCGCTGGGCGGGGGAGAAGGCGCCGGAGGCGGGGAAGGTGCGGGTGACGTCGGCGGTGTAGTGGGAGCGGACCTCCACCCCCATGTCGAGCAGCAGCACCTCGCCCTCCAGGACGGGGCCGTCGCAGCGCACCCAGTGCAGGGTGGGCGCGTGCGGGCCGCTGCCGACGATGGTGGCGTAGCCGGGGCCGTTGCCGTAAGTCCTGGCGTACCGGTCGAAGGTGCCCTGCAGCCAGCGCTCGCCGCCGCCCGCGATCGCGGCCGGCACCTCGTCCCGCACGGCGGCGAAGCCCTCGACCGTGCGGTCCACGGCCTCGCGCAGCTGCCCGACCTCCCATGCGTCCTTGATCATGCGCAGCTCGGCCAGCACCCGCCGCAGCTCCTGTGACGCCTCCGGCCAGCCGGGCCCGGCGAGCAGCGCGCCTTCGGGCGGCCCGGCGAAGTCCGCCACCGGCAGCACCGGGATGCCGAGCGCCGCCGACCACTCGTCGAGCGACGGCGACGGGCCCACCCACAGCTCGCCGTAGAGGGCGTCGG
>NZ_SMKQ01000251.1 GCF_004348995.1 Nonomuraea terrae | reverse complement strand
CCCCATCCCCTCAGCCCCTCCCCGGCTCGCCTCCCACCGGCGCCGCGCTCACCGCCGAAGCCGCGCTCACCGCGGGGCCTGTGCTCACCACCGGGCGCGTATCACTGTGCGGTCATCGTGGATGCCGAGGCATGGGCCATCGGGGCGAAGCCGAGATCGGCCAGGGCGGCCGCACCGCGGGTGGCATGGTCGCCGCCGGCGAGCACCAGGGTGCGGGCCGCCTGGTAGCGACAGCCGGCCGTGTCGAACGCGTCCGCCGTGGCGAGCAACCGCTCCTGGTCATTGTCGAGCAGCGCTTGGGCCCGCTCCACGATGGCGGTGGCGACCGGGTTGCCGGCCACGACGGTCCGGGCCTCGGCGAGACGGTCGCCGGCATCGGAGCTCCTGGCGAGCACGGCGGCCTCGGCGCGCAGCGCCACGTACCAGTGAAGCCAGATCCAGGTCACCCATTGCCACACCTCGCCGGGCTCAGGCGCCAGCCGCTCCACCGCCTGCGGGGCCCGCCCACGGTGGAGCAGCAGCATCGCGTCGAAGACCGCACCGTAGCCGCAGGTGTTCCGGGGTGAGGGGTCGAGCTGATTCAGCAGCGCGCTCCATTCGCGCCAGGCGTCCTGGTCGCCGCGCAGGCCGTGGATCATCGCCACCGCCGCCGCCGGCGGACCGAGGACGGACCTGGCGGGACCGTCCGCCCGCTGCCACGCGTCGAGGAACCGGATGCTGCCGGTGAGTGTCTCCTCGATGTCGCCCGCCAACGCGTCGGCCACGAGGAGCCAGCCTGTGGCACGGTGGCCTACCTCCGCCAGCAAGGGATGATCCGCGAGCTGCCGGGCCCACCGGCGGGCACCGGACAGGTCGCCGGTGCCGAGACTGGCCTCGGTGACCTCGCCGAGCGCCTCGATCAGCTCGTGGGTGGCGGCCGGGGTGTCCGGTGTGGACGAGAGCGACATGATCCGGCGCCGGGCCGTGTCGGCGGCGGCGAACGTGTCACCGGCCCAGCTCTGGGCGCAGGTGAGCGTATCGAGCGCGGCGGACTCGGCGAGCGGGTCACCCGTGCGGTGGGCGAGGTCGACCGCTCGTTCGGCGTAGGCGATCGTCATGGGAACCGCGGTGTCGTTCAGGCCCGGTGCGGCACCGATCTCGGTGAGCGCCCGCCCGGCCTCGGCCAGCGCCACCGCGCTCTGGGCGGCCGGGTCGTCGCCGGCCAACTCCCGCGCCTGAGTGATGAGCGCGATCGCCTCTTCCTGTGGCAGATTCCGTACGAACTTGCCGGAGAACCGGTAGGCGTTGGCGGCGGCGGTCGCCAGGTCACAGGCGGCGCCGGCGCTGTCGCCGGACCGGCGGGCGGCATCCGCGGCCGCGCGGCGCAGGCGGTACATGTCGTCGCCATGCATCCGGCAGCCGGCCACCGCCGCGGCCTGCCGGAGCATCGACGCGCCGGCGGCGGGGTCGTCGGCGAGCGCGGCGGCCTGCTCATAACGCCCCTGGGACTCGCCGATCAGGTGCCGGGTGAAGGTCAGCTCCGCCATGAACCGGGCGAGGCGGTACGCGTCCGTGCGCTGTTCCGGCTGGTCGGCCGCCCACGCCAGGGCGGCGCGGAGATCGTCGGCCACCGCGTCGAACCTGGCCCGCCAGTCCGCTCCTACCACCGCCAGCTCGGCGGCCTCGGCCAGGCACCAGCGGACGTGGCGGGATCGAGCGTCGACCAGCTCACCGGCGTCCGCCAGCCGCTCCGTCCCGTACTGGCGGATGGTCTCCAGCGCCCGGTACCGGGTCCCGCCTGGGGACGCCGTCACCACCAGCAGGCTCTGCTCGGCCAGCCGGGCCAGTCCCTCGGCGACGACGCCTTCCTCGGACCCGGCCATCTCCGCCGCCGCGGCAGCGGTGAACGGTGCCACGAACACCGACACCTGGCGCAGCAGCGCCCGGTCGGCCGGTTCCAGCAGAGCGTGGCTCCAGTCCAGAGCCCCCCGCACCGAGCGGTGCCGCTCATCGGCACGGGAGCCGCCGGTCAGCATCCGCAGCGGGTGGGACAGGGCGGCGTCGATGCCGTCCAGCCCGAGCGTGGGATACCGGGCGGCGGCCAGCTCGATCGCCAGCGCCATCCCGTCCAGCCGCTCGCAGATCGAGGCGATCTGGTCGCGCAGTGCGGGATCCGGCGACCGGCCCACCGCCGCCGCCCGCTCCGTGAACAACGCGACCGCGTCGGACTCACCGTCGACGGGCAGCGACAGCGGTGGGACCGGATACACCCGTTCGAACGGCACCATCAGCCGTGCCCGGCTGGTCGCCAGCACGGTCACCCGAGGGCACGTCGCGAGCAGCCGCTCGAGAAACAGCGCCACCCCGTCCACCACTTGCTCGCAATTGTCCAGCACCAGCAGCGCATGACGGTCGGCCAGCGCGGCGACCACGGACTCGGTCATGTCGCGGCCGGGCTGCTCACCGAGGCCGAGCGCCCCGGCGACCGCCGTCGCGATCATGCCCGCATCGGTGACCGGCACCAGGTCGGCGAACCACACCCCGTCGGCGTACTCGCCGGCTGCTTCCGCGGCTACCGCCAACGCCAGCCGGGTCTTGCCCACTCCGCCGGGACCGACCGCGGTCACCTGACGATGTCCTCTGATCATCGCGGCCAGCTCCGCCCGCTCGCCCACCCGGCCGACGAACGAGGTCAGCGGGGCCGGCAGCGGCGCCGGATGCGACGGGGCGGCGCCGGCCGACTCGGGCGCGCGCTGGGCGAGCGCCCGCCGATCCGGCACCTCCAGCTTCCGCAGGAGCGAAGAGACGTGACTTTCCACGGTACGCACCGAGATGCACAGTCGTGCCGCGATTTCGGCGTTGCTGAGATGGGCCCCGACCAGTTCCAGCACCTCGGCTTCCCGAGGCGAGATCTCCACGCCTGTCACCATTGCCCCAGTTTGCCGTATCTCTCCGCATCCCACCCGCAACGGCGACCGTGCGCGATCCATGCCGTCGATCCGTGCCGTCCGTGCCGTCGATCCGTGCCGTCGGTCCGTGGTCGGAATCCGTGGTCACCACGGATGCGGACCCGCCAGGCCGGGAGAAAAGCTGTACCTACCAACACAGCGGGTCGATGTGACCCACGACCACAGGAGTGATCATGACCGGCTCTGCCACCCAGGGAATCAAGACCGTGCTGCACCCCGTGTCGGATCTGGCGAAGGCCAAAGCCGTCTATGCGGCCCTGCTCGGTATCTCGCCGCAGACCGACTCGCCCTACTACGTCGGCTTCGAGGCCGAGGGCCAGCACATCGGACTGGTGCCGGACGGCGGACCGCAGGGCATGACCTCGCCGGTGGCCTACTGGCACGTGGAGGACATCGAGGCGAAGCTGGCCGAGGTGACCGCTGCGGGAGCCACCGTGAAGGAGGCCGCGCACGAGGTCGGTGGCGGCCGCCTGGTGGCCACGGTCACCGACCCCGACGGCAACGTCCTCGGGCTGATCCAGGACCGGTGAGCGCCGACCTGCCCCGCCCTGCCCGCCGCGTAGCGGCGGCCGACAAGACGACGAACCCACCTCGCCTCAAGGACCTGCCATGACCCCCTTCGAATCCGTCACCCTGGAAGTTCCCGACCCCACGGCCGTGGAGGCCTTCCACAAGGCCCTCGGTCTGGGCCCTTACGTGAACGTACGCGCCTCGGACGCGCCGACGACCGGCTTTCGTGGGTTCGCGCTGTCACTCGTGGTCTCCCAGCCGGGCAACGTCGACGCCCTCATCGGTGCGGCCCTCGACGCCGGCGCCACGACGCTGAAGCCGGCCACGAAGGGGTTCTGGGGCTACGGCGGCGTCGTACGCGCACCGGACGGGACGATCTGCAAGATCGCGACCTCGAAGAAGAAGGACACCGGCCCTGCCTCCCGGCACGTCGACCAGGTCGCGCTCCTGCTGGGAGTGGCGGACGTCAAGGCGAGCAAGCGGTTCTACGTCGAGCGCGGCCTGACCGTGGCCAAGAGCTTCGGCGGCAAGTACGTCGAGTTCGACACCCCGTCGTCGGCCGTCACCCTGGCCCTCTACCCGCGCCGCGCCCTCGCCAAGGACACCGGCCTCTCCCAGGAGGGCACCGGATCGCACCGCATCGTGTTCGGCGGCGACGCCGGGCCCTTCACCGACCCGGACGGGTTCGTCTGGGAGGCGGCCTCCGCCTGAGGCACACGGCAGGTCCCTTCTCAAGATTCCGAAATCAAGACTTTCAAGGAGACAACCCGCTATGAGCGACACCTACCAGGGATTCACGGCCGAGGAGCGGGCCGCGATGAAGGACCACGCCCAGGAGCAGAAGAAGGCGGCGCGCCGCGGCTCGCGTGCGGACAAGGCGGCGCAGGACCAGCGCGACGTACTCGCGAAGATCGCCGAGATGCAGGAATCGGACCGGATCATGGCTGAGCGGGTCCATGCCGTCATCACCGCCGTCGCCCCGGCCCTCACGCCGAAGCTGTGGTACGGAATGCCCGCCTACGCGCTGGACGGCAAAATCGTCTGCCACTTCCAGAGTGCGGCGAAGTTCAAGTCCCGCTACGCGACGCTCGGGTTCAGCGACCAGGCGAACCTCGACGACGGCACGATGTGGGCCGCCGGTTTCGCTCTGACCGAGGTGACGGCCGAGGTGGAGGCGCGGATCGGCGCGCTGGTGAAGCAGGCGGTGAGCTGAGGCGCCGCCGGCGCACCCACCCGGAGCCGCAGCCCGCCACCCCCGTGTGGGTCCGCGCCACCTGCCGCAGCCGCCGCCCACCACCGCGTGTCCATCGATCCGCTCGGCCGGCCCAGCCCTCTCTTCAGAACGCGGCCGGCCGGTGGACCGCACAGGCCGAGCACCGACCCTCTGGGCCTGCGGGCGCCCGCTCGGAAGGACCGCGCTCGTGGCACTCGAGACCTGCGAGAGCTCGCTCGAAGGACGCGGCGTTCAGGGCCGCGCCGCCCTCAGGAAGGACGCCAGGGACCGGGGGCATCGTACGGCGCCGCCGGGGCGGTGGTCATTCGTCACGCAGGTCGAGCAGTTCCAGGTAGCCGCCGACGGCCTCCCACAGATGGTGCTCGGGGTGGCGGCTCAGGCCGCGGTGCTCGCGCCGCCACTTCCGGTCCCAGTACGCCTCGTGGACGGCCCGCAGATGCTCCAGGGCCGCCCTCAGCTCCTCCGTGACGTCCGCGCGCTCCGTCCCGGCCGCCGGGTCCCCCTGACGCAGCAGCTCGAACCGGCGGCCTTCCAGCGCGTCCAGCACGCTCTCGTCGATCCCGTCCAGCGACCAGAACCGCACCGGCTCAGAGATTCGGTGGTTCGCCACCGCATCATGACGGGACCGCCACCGGTAGGCCACCCCGCCCTTGTCCAGCTCCAGGAAGTCGACCAGCCACGCGGTGCCGGGCGGCTGCGTCCCCCAGGGAACCTCCTCCGGCGGCAGGTTCAGCACGAAGACGACCTCGACCTGCTCGACCGGATCGGCCCCCTCCACCAGACCCCCGAAGACGTACGCCTCGCGCAGGAACGGCTCGTCCACCGGCACACGCCGGGTCTGCTCACACGCCCGGGCCAGCACCCGCAGCCGCTGCACCGCCCGCCGATACCGCATCGCCCACCTCCCGCCCACGACCAGCGCCCAGCGTACGACCCGATCCCGAACCCCGCCGGGCGAGCACCCTCACATGCGTCACCTGGCACGCCTACGCGCACGTCCCGGGCGGCGCGGACGCAGGTCGTCCGTGTGTCGGCGCCGGCGCGATCCGTTCTGGAAGCCCCTGGGAACGCCGGACGGCCCGCACCCTAGGGGGTGCGGGCCGTCGCGGTTGTGAAGGACGGGTCAGTGGCCGTGGCCGTGACCGTGGCCCTGGCCGTTGGCCGGGGCCTCCTCCTCGGGCTTGTCCACCACGAGCACCTCGGTGGTGAGCAGCATGCCCGCGATCGACGCCGCGTTCTGCACGGCCGAGCGGGTGACCTTCACCGGGTCGATGACGCCCTGGGCGATCAGGTCGCCGTACTCGCCGGTCGCGGCGTTGAGGCCGTGACCCGCGGACAGCTCGGCGATCTTGTGGGTCACCACGTAGCCCTCGAGACCGGCGTTCTCGGCGATCCAGCGGGCCGGCTCGACCAGGGAGCGGCGCACGATGCCGACACCGGTGGCCTCGTCGCCCGTCAGGCCGAGGTCGTCGAGCTCCTTGGAGACGTGGATGAGCGCGGAGCCACCGCCGGAGACGATGCCCTCCTCGATCGCGGCGCGCGTCGCGGAGATCGCGTCCTCGAGGCGGTGCTTCTTCTCCTTCAGCTCCACCTCGGTGGCGGCGCCGACACGCAGCACGCACACACCGCCGGCGAGCTTGGCCAGGCGCTCCTGCAGCTTCTCGCGGTCCCAGTCGGAGTCGGACTGCTCGATGGCAATCTTGATCTCCTTGACGCGGTCCTCGATGGCCGTGGCGTCGCCGGCGCCGTCGACGATGGTCGTGGCGTCCTTGGTGACCACGACGCGGCGGGCCGTGCCGAGCACCTCGAGGCCGACGTGCTCCAGCTTGAGGCCGACCTCCTCGCTGACGACCTGGCCGCCGGTGAGGATGGCCATGTCCTGCAGCATCGCCTTGCGGCGGTCGCCGAAGCCCGGAGCCTTGACGGCCACGGAGGTGAAGGTGCCGCGGATCTTGTTGGTGACCAGGACGGCCAGGGCCTCGCCCTCGACGTCCTCGGCGACCACGAGCAGCGGCTTCTTCGTCTGGGCGATCTGCTCCAGCAGCGGCAGGAAGTCCGCGATGGAGGAGATCTTGCCCTGGGTGAGCAGGATGTAGGCGTCCTCGAGGACGGACTCCATCCGCTCGGGGTCGGTCACCATGTAGGCCGACAGGTATCCCTTGTCGAACTGCATGCCCTCGGTGAACTCGAGCTCCATGCCCATGGCGTTGGACTCTTCGACGGTGAGGACACCGTCCTTGCCCACCTTGTCGAACGCCTCGGCGATCAGGCCGCCGATCTGCGCGTCCTGAGCGGAGATCGTGGCGACGTTGGCGATCTCCTTCTTGTCGTCGACCTCACGGGCGCTCGACAGAAGGCGCTCGCTGACCTCCTTGGCGGCCTTGTCGATGCCGCGCTTGAGCGACAGCGGCGAGGCGCCGGCCGCCACGTTGCGCAGGCCCTCGCGGACCATGGCCTGGGCCAGGACGGTCGCGGTGGTGGTGCCGTCGCCCGCGATGTCGTTGGTCTTGGTCGCCACTTCCTTGGCGAGCTGGGCGCCGAGGTTCTCGTAGCGCTCTTCCAGCTCGACCTCACGGGCGATGGTGACGCCGTCGTTGGTGATCGTCGGAGCACCGAACTTCTTGTCGATGACGACGTTGCGGCCACGCGGGCCCAGGGTTACCTTCACGGCGTCCGCGAGGGCGTTCACACCGCGCTCGAGCGCGCGGCGGGCGTCCTCGTCGAACTCCAGGATCTTCGCCATTGCTGAAAGTCCTCTCCTAGCGTCGAAAGCCCCGGCCGCCCTCAAGAGCGCCCGGGGCTCGACACATCCGGCCTACTTCTCGATGATCGCGAGAACGTCACGGGCGGAGAGCACGAGGTACTCCTCGCCGCCGTACTTGACCTCGGTGCCGCCGTACTTGCTGTAGAGGACGATGTCGCCCTCCGAGACGTCGAGCGGAATCCGCTTGTCGCCGTCCTCGTCCCAGTTGCCGGGGCCCACCGCGAGGACCTTGCCCTCCTGCGGCTTCTCCTTGGCGGTGTCCGGGATGACAAGGCCGGAAGCGGTGGTCTGCTCGGCCTCAAGCGGCTGGACCACAATGCGGTCGCCGAGCGGCTTAACGGGAACCTTGGTGGCGGTCGTCACGATCGGACCTCCCCTTCAGATTTGAATGATCAGAAGAGGCGACCAGCTGGGCCTGCCGTCGCGGGTGTCAGACCTGCCTCGTCGCACGTTGGCACTCTCATGGTGAGAGTGCCAACACGAAACATATGCAAGAGGGGCTTGACAGTCAACACGAACGCGTCTGCTCAGAGCGATCAGGGTGGGGATCCGCGCCCGGATCAGCGACGATGCCCGGGTTTCCGGAGCCGGAAGGAGCGACACGACGTACGGGAGGAGGCCGGGGCCCGAGCGGGCGGCGGGTGGCGCTAACGTCGGGTGGCGTGGACCTCGACGCCTTCACCGAGTTGCTGACTCCGCGCGGGCAGCGGGCGCTCGCGGAGGCCGGGGAGCTCGCCGGCGCCGACCCGGTCGCCGCCGCCACGACCCTGCGCAGGTCGTACGACGCCGCGCTCACCTCCGCCGCGCTCACGCAGGCCGGGCTCAGAGAGCGGGCCAAAGCCAAGTTCGGCGCCGAGGCCGCGCTGATGTACTTCACGCCGCACGGCCTGGAGCAGTCCACGCGGGCGGAGGTCGCCGCCCACCGCGCCCGCCGCCTGCTCGACCTGCACCATGACGGGGCCCCTCCGCGCGTCGTGGACGCCTGCTGCGGCATCGGCGGCGACCTGCTCGCGATCGCCCGCGCCGGCTGCGCGGTGGACGCCGTCGACACCGACCCGCTGACGGTCGCCGTGGCGCGGGCCAACGCCGAGGCGTTCGGGCTGGGCGACCGGGTGACGGTGACGGTCGCAGACGCGGCCGGGGTGCGGCCCGAGGACTACGACGCGCTGTTCGCCGACCCCGCCCGGCGCACGGGCAAGGGGCGCACGTTCGACCCCATGGCCTACTCGCCGCCGTGGCCGGTGGTGCTCGACCTGGTCGCCAGGGCCCGCCTGGCGTGCCTGAAGGTCGCCCCCGGCATCCCGTACTCCTACATCCCGGAGGGCGCGCAGGCCGAGTGGGTGTCGTACAAGGGCGAGGTCAAGGAGGCCACCCTGTGGAGCGGGGACAGCGGCGGTCGGCGGGCCACGCTGCTGCCCGGCGGGCACACCCTGACCGCCACGGGCGCCGAGGCCCCGGCCGGCCCGCCGGGACGCTACGTGTACGAGCCCGACGGCGCGGCCGTCCGCGCCCACCTGATCGGCGAGGTCGCCGAGCTGGTGGGCGGACGCCTGCTCGACCCCATGATCGCCTACATCACCGCGGACGACCCGGCGGAGACCCCATGGGCGACAAGATATGAAGTAGAAGACGTTCTTCCGTTTTCTCTGAAAAAACTCCGCGCCGCACTCCGTGAGCGGCACATCGGCAATGTCACCATCAAAAAGCGCGGCTCCGCCGTCGACATCGAACGCCTGCGCACTGATCTGCGACTTGACGGCGACAATTCGGCGGTGGTCATCCTGACCAGGATCGCCGACAAACCTTCGGTGCTGATCTGCCGCCCGCTCTCACCTGCCCGAACCAGCGGAAACGGGCAATCAACGCGTTAACCGCGATCTCTCGATTCGCGTCCGCCGGACCTTGATCCAGCGGCTAAGGTGGGCGGGCGGGAGTTCTCCCCCTAATGCGGTTACTCGCGTTCTCGCTCTTTCATCTGCAAACCGGACCTACCCCACCGCTGCGCGGCAGACCGTCGGCGAGCGAAGGAGCTTTCGGTGGACCATTCCAACCACACCGCCCTTCTCCAGGCAGGCGGACATTCCGCCATCTCCGAGAGAATGCGAGACCTGCTCGCGCGCGCCGCGCAAGACCATGTGTACGAGCAGCGCACACAGGGGGCCGTCCTCGACGAGATCCGCCAGCGGCTCGAAGGCATGGAATGGCTGTTGCGCGAGGTGCGCGAGCGGGAGCTGGGCGGGCTCAGCGGCACCCTCGAGTCGGTCAGCGGGCGGCTCGACGAGATCTCCGTCAAGCCGCCGATGTGGGCCGAGGGGCTGGCCCAGCACGTCGAGGCCGTACGCGACCACGTGGACGCCGTGGGCGACAAGGTGGGCGAGGTCGACGCCCGGGTGGCCCCGGTCGGCGAGCTGCCGGGCGTGCGGGCCGATCTGGGCGCAGTGGGCGAGAGCGTGGAGGAGGCGCTCAAACGCCTGCAGTCGGTGCTCGACACCACCGCCGACTTCGCGGCCAAGCTGTCCGTGCTCGGCTCCAGCATGGAGGCCGCCGCCGGCCGCTTCACCCGGCTCGACAAGTCGGTGGCCGAGCTGGCCTCCCGTACCGACCGGGTGGAAGGCGTCGTCACCGAGCTGTCGCAGGGCATCGGCGAGCGGGTGGCCGACGCGGTCGCCGGCACGGTCGGGGCCGCCGAGCAGCGCTTCACCGCCCGCCTGGAGGAGGCCGACCAGCGGCTGACCGCCCGCCTCGACGAGAGCGACCGGCGCGTCACCGCCCGCCTCGACGAGACCGACCAGCGGCTCGCCACGGCCCTGGTCGAGGCCGACGAGCGGCTCGTCTGCCGGCTCAAGGAGGCCGACGAGCAGTTCGCCGGCCGCGTGGCGAGCACCGAGGAGCGCCTGACGGCCCGGCTCGACGAGACCGACCGCCACCTCGCCGTCCAGCTCGGGGAGAGCGAGCAGCGGCTGACGGCCCGGCTCAGCAGCGTGGACGCCCGGCTCGAGCGGGCCGAGGGCCGGCTCACCGGGTTCGACGGCAGGCTTGAGTCCGCCGACGAGTGCCTGGCCGAGATCGACACCCGGCTGGGCGGGGTCGACAAGCGGCTCACGTCCATGGACGAACGTCTCGGCGGGGTCGACCGGCGGCTCGGCACCCTCGACGGCCACCTGGGCCGCCACGACGACCGCTTCGACGCGCTCGACGTCCGCATCGACACCCGCTTCGGCATGCTCGACGAGCGCCTCACCGCCACCGACCAGCGCCTCGGCGACGGCGCCACGCGCAACGAGGGCCGCTTCAACAAGCTCGACAGCCACATGGACGCCATCGACGAGCGGCTGACCGAGGCCGAAGAGCACCTCGCCAGCCGCTTCGACACGATCGACAGCCGCTTCAACGGCCTCGACACCCACGTGAACGGCCTGGCCACCCGCGCCGAGCAGGCCAGCGAACACCTGGAGGCGGTCGACGACCGGCTCCAGGCCGTCAGCCGGTCCGTCGGCGAGCTGCCCGCCACGCTGCCCGAGCTGATCCGGTCCCACTCCGGCGAGCAGGCCGAGCGGCTGACCGCCGCCGCCGACGCGCTCGGCGAGCTGGTCAGATCGCGTCCCGACCGCGACGAGCTCGCCGAGACGGTCACGGGCGTCGTCCAGCCCGCCACCGACGATCTGACCAAGCGGCTGGGCGCGCTGGAGGAGACGATGCTGGCCCTGGCGGAGGCCCTCCTGCGCCCGGCGCGTACGAAAGACTGACGTCACGTTCGCGGGGTCTGGAACGTCCGTTGCTCTGAGGGAAAGGAGAGCGACGAATGTTCGTCAAGATCACGGTGGTGGTGGCCGCGGCCACGATGCTGGTGGCCGGTGTGTGGATGCGCGTCGACCCGGCCGGCTTCGCGGCGTGGGCGGGCTGGCCCCTTCACGTCCACTTCCTGCATGACGCCGGTGTCTTCCAGATCGGCATCGGCCTGATGATGGTGTGCGCGCTCCGGTGGCGGGACGTGATCGCGGTCGTGCTGGCCGGGTTCGTGTTCACCAACACGTTCCACGCGGTCAACCACCTGCTGGATCGCCACCTCGGCGGCCGCGACTCCGACTGGTGGCAGCTGGGCCTGCTGTCGGTGCTCGCCGCGGCGGCGCTGGTCGTGCGGCTGCGGGCGCTGCGGCCATGAGGGTGCTCCTGGCCGGCGCCACCGGCGTGGTCGGCACGGAGCTGGTCGCGCGGCTGCTCGCGGCCGGCCACGAGGTGCTCGCCCTGACGCGGTCGCCCGGCAGACTCGCGGGCGCGACGCCGGTGGTCGCCGACCTGACGGACCGCGACGCGGTGCTGGCCGCGGTCGAGGGGCACGAGGCCGACGCGGTGGTGCACCAGGCGACGGCGATCTCGGGTGTCCCGCTGTTCCACCGCCACCTGTACGCGACCGACGCCCTGCGCGAACACGGCACCGCCACCCTCGTCGAGGCCGCCCGCCGCATCGGCGCGCGCCGCTTCGTGACGCAGTCGTTCTTCCTCGGGTACGGCTACCACGACCACGGCCCCGACCCCGTCACCGAGGACCACCCCTTCGCCCGACCCGTCACCGGCCCCTTCGAGGTCCACATGCGGGCGATGCGCCGCAACGAGCGGCTGGCCCTCGAAACGCCGGGCATCGAGGGCGTGGCGTTGCGCTACGGCATGTTCTACGGCCCGGAGCCGGCCACCCGGCGGCTGATGCACCTGGCCCGGCGGCGCCTGCTGCCGGTCTTCCGCCCGTCGGGCGTGATCACACCGGTCCACGTGCACGACGCCGCCTCCGCGGCCGTGGCCGCGCTGGAGCGGGGGCAGGGGGCGTACAACATCGCGGGGGACGAGGCCGTGTCGTTCGGCGCTTACGTGCGGGCTCTGGCCCGGGCGGCGGGCGCGCCGGAGCCGTACACGGTGCCCTCCTGGCCGCTGCGGGCGGCGCCGTACGCGCACGCGATGCTCGTGCGCACGCGCATCCGGCTGAGCACGGAGAAGGCC
>NZ_SMKQ01000250.1 GCF_004348995.1 Nonomuraea terrae | reverse complement strand
GGTCGGGGGGTCGGAGGGCTGCCGGTACGGGACGAGGAGGTTCAGGGTCGGGAGCGGTGCGGTCAGGTGGTGTGGACGGGGGTGCCGTTCACGAAGGTGCGCAGGAGCGACAGGCCGGGAGTGGTGACGATCAGGTCGCCGGGCGCGCCGGGCGCGATGCGGCCGCGATCGATCCCGAGCAGCCGCGCCGGGTTCGCGGCGGCCAGGCCCACCGCCGTGCCGAGCCCGACCTCGGTGCGCGTGACCGCCCAGGCCAGGCACTCGATCAGCGAGCTGCCCGACCCGGCGAGCAGCTCACCGCCGGGCAGCGTCACCCGGCCGTCCTCGCGCACCGTGATCCGCCCGCCGACCGGCGTCGTGTAGTCGCCCGGCGCGCACCCGGCCAGCGCCACGGAGTCGCTGACCAGCAGCGCGCGCCCGGCCCCCTTGGCGCGGAGCATCACGGTGAACGTGTCGGCGGGCAGGTGGTGCCCGTCCGCGATGAACGTCGCGGCGAGCCGGTCCTCGGCGAGCTGCGTCCAGATGTAGTTGGGATGCCTGCGGATCACCGCGTGCGCGCCGTTGCCCAGGTGGGTGGAGAGCCGCGCGCCCGCCCGTACGGCCGCCTCGATGTCGGCGGGCGAGGCGGCGGTGTGCCCGATGGCCGCGACGACGCCGTGCCGGGAGAGCTCGGCGATGTAGCCGGCGGCGCCGGCCCGTTCGGGGGCCAGGGTGACGATCTTCACCAGGCCACCGCTCGCCTCCTGCCAGCGCCCGAACTCGGCGACGTCGGGATCGCGCAGGTGCTCGGCGTCGTGCGCGCCCCGCGGCCCGTCGTCGGCCGCCAGGTAGGGTCCCTCCACGTGCACGCCGGGGATGGCGTGCCGGACCAGCGGATCGGCTTCCCGCGCCGCCGCGATCACGCGCAGGTTCCGCACGATCTTGTCCTCGGGCGCCGTGATGATCGTGGGGCACAACGTCGTGGTGCCGCGCTTCCACAGCTCCCGTACGAGCTCGGCCACGTCGCCGGTCGAGAGGTCGTCGGCGTTGAAGTCGCGCCCGCCGTACCCGTTGACCTGGAGGTCCACCAGGCCGGGGAGGACGAGCGCGTCGGGTGCGTCACGGACCTCGGTGACCGCGGCGATCCGCGGGCCGTCCAGCTCGACGCGTACGGGACGTCCGTCCGCGAGCCTGCCCTCGATCGTCATCCCGCCTCCCCCGCGAGCGCCCGGGCGGCGGCCATCACCAGCCGGCCGGCGTCGGGCGTGAACGCGGCCCGCAGCCCGTAGGCACGATGGGCCTCGCAGATCTCGTACCCGCCGTCGGCGTAGTGCGTCTCCGGGTAGGGCAGGTAGCCGGGCACCCCGCCGGTGTATCCGGCCACGAGCAGCGCGGGATCGCCGAGCGCGGCCCGCAGCTCCACGGCGAACTCGACGAACGGCTCGCAGGGCAGGAAGACGAGCGGCACGCCGCCCCACCGGTGCACGGCGACCTGCACCTCGACCGCCGCCGGGCCTGGGTCGGCCAGCTGCGCGAGCGCCCACTGCGTCCACAACCCGTCGGGTTCGCCGGCGAGCGCGCGCAGCTCGGCGGGCGTGAGCGGGTCGCCGAGCGGCAGCTCGACGCGGGTGGCGGCCACCGACACCGGGCCCGCGGCCGGTTCCGTGGCGGTGGCGAGCGCGGTCTCGCCCACCAGGGTCCCGAAGCGCCGCGCGGCCTCGAACGTCCTGCCCGGCCGCGGCTCGGCGCCACGCAGGCTGTCGAGCGCGGTGTGGCCGGTGTTGAGCTGGCCGCAGCAGCCCTGCAGGAACAGGGCCACGCCGCCGATCCTCGACTCCAGGTGCCGCCGCGCGTAGCCGGGCCAGTCGGCGGTGATCCGCAGGTTGTCGGGGCCGAGCGTCACCGGGTGGCAGGCGTGCGAGAACACGGTGGCGATCGGCTCGCCGTCCGGGCGTTCCAGCCGGATGACGGGGACCGCGGGATCGGTGAGGGTCCCGCCGCGCCGGTTGTGGGCGACGCCGTGGAGGGTGCCGCAGCCGCGGCGCAGCACGGCGGGGGCCAGCGCGGCGATCGCCGCCTCGCCGGCGCCGGCGAGGCGGGAGCAGGCGTCCTCGACGTAGCGGGGGTCGGCGACGCCGCCGATGCCGCCCCCGGTCACCGCGGGCCCGGCGTGCGTGTGGGTGACCGCCACCGCCACCGCCTCCTCCGGGATGCCGGTGCGTTCGCGCAGGTCGCGGGCGATCCGCCGGGTGGTGTCCGGGTCGAGCGCGATGAGGTCGGCGCAGATCACGACGGACGTGGCCGTGCCGTCGGAGACCGCCACGGCGGTGGCCCGCAGCGGGTCGTGCACCGCGGTGGAGGCGGAGGTGCGGGCGGCGTAACCGGCGAGGGAGCCGCCGACCGGCGGCGTGATGTCGGCGGCCGCGGCCCCGGCGAGCAGCCCGTTCACAACCATCGGACCCGCCCGCGGAAACGGTCGAGGAACAGCCCGTTGCGCTCGTCGCCGCCCGGCGCGTTCCCGCTGCGCCAGATCTCGGGGACCGTGCCGCGCGCCGCCAGCTCGGCGATCGCCGCGGCCATCACGCAGTTGAGCGTGTACGCGTTGGCGAACGTCGAGATCGCGCCGACCCGCTCGGGAACGCCCTCGATCTCGATCACGGCGTCGCCGATCGGCACCTTCGTGTCGATGTGCAGGTCGACGAGGTCGTGCAGGTTCAGCTTGGTGGGGTGTCGGGCCGGGTGGCCGGGCGCCGTCCGGTCGGCGTGTTCCCTGGAGGAGACGCCGATCACGGTGACGCCGCGTTCGCGGGCGGTCAGCGCGGCGTCGATGAGCGCGGCGTTGATGCCGTAGGCGTTGACCAGGATGAGCAGGTCGCCGTCGCCGAGCCGGTTGTCCTCGATGACGACGCGGCCGTAGCCGGGGGTGCGTTCGATGGCCATCGAACGCAGCGCGCCGCCGGACAGCAGCGTGCCCTCGTCGAGGATCGCGCTGACGTTGACCAGGCCGCCGGCGCGGAAGAACACCTCCTGCGCGGCGAGGTTCGAGTGCCCGCCGGGGCCGTAGACGTAGATCAGCCGGTCGGTCCCGTGCCGGGCGATGTGGTCGGCGATGAGCGTGGCCGCCGCCCCGACGGCGTCGGCCTCCTCGGTTTCGATCCGGCCGATCAGGCTCACGACCTGCTCGGCGTACGTCCGCATGAGGGACGTGTGCGGTCCGTTCTGCACCTGCAGGCTCCTCGTGACCGATGAAAGCGATTGCAGGCATTCAAGACCATGGCCGCATATCGGTCAAGAGCCGGACCGCGGCCCGGTGGAGTCGCGCGCGACGAAGACGCCGGGCAACCTGACGTGCTCCGGCGCGCCGCCCGGCGCCTCGATCTGCCTGGTCAGCACCTGCACCGCGGTCTCGCCGAGGTCGTCCATCGGCGCCGTCACCGTGGTCAGGCTCGGCGTCACGGTCTTCGCGAGCAGCACGTCGTCGCAGCCGACGACGCTGCGCTCCCCCGGCACGGCGACGCCACGACCGGCCAGCTCGGCGAGCACCCCGCACGCGGTGAGGTCGTCGAAGGCGAAGGCGCCGGTGGCGGCGGTCTCGAGCAGCGCGGCGCCGGCCTGCCTGCCGCCCTTGAACGTCGCCCGGAACGGCCCGAGCTCGGTGAGCTCGACCCCGCGGCCCCGCGCCCACCTGCGGATCGCCTGCGAGCGCCGGGCCGCGGCCCACGACGCGCTCGGCCCGGCCAGCAGCGCGAAGGAGCGGTGACCGTGCTTGTAGAGGTGCTCGCCCGCGTCGAACAGCGCGCTGGTGTTGTCGCAGATCACCGAGGACAGGTCGCGCAGCGGGCGGTTGAGCAGCACGCACGGCAGGCCCCTCGCGGCCTCGCGCAGGGCGGCCGACGACGAGCGCGGCGAGGCCACGATCACGCCGTCCACCCTGCTGCGCAGCCGGGCGACGTGGGCCACCTCCGCCGCCGCGCTCTCCTCGGCGTCGACCAGCATGAGCGCGCTCCCCATGCGCTCGGCCGTGCGCTGCACCGCCCGGACGAGCAGCGGGAAGAACGGGTTGGTGATGTCGGAGACGATCAGCCCGATCGTCTCGGCCCGGCCCGTGACGAGGCCGCGCGCGGCCGAGCTGGGCTGGTAGCCGAGCTCCCGGGCGGCGGCCATGATCTGCTTCCTGACCGGCTCGCTCACCAGCTCGGGGCGGTTGAAGGCACGCGAGACGGTCGCCGCGGAGACGCCGCACCGCTGGGCGATGGAGTAGATCGTCGGCTTGCTCACACCGCGCTCCTCGGCATTGTGCTCTCCCGGCTTGACCCCAGCACTCTAGCGAAGCCAGAATCCATGCAATCGCTTTCATTCCCCGACGGAAGGACGGCATGGGTCCCGAGCAGCCCGAGCAGATCGCCCGCAGGCAACTGGAAGACGTCATCCTCCCCTTCTGGCTCGAGAACGGGATCGACACCGAGCACGGCGGGTTCTTCACCTGCTTCGACAACCGCGGCCGGCGGCGGCTGTCGACGGACAAGTTCACCTGGTCGCAGGGCCGGTTCGTCTGGCTGCTCGCCCGCGCCGCCCGCCTCGCCGAGCGCGGCCTGCTCGCGCTGGACCCGGCCGCGCTCGTCCGGCACGCGGAACGCGGCGCGTCCTTCCTGCTGGAGCATGCCGTCGGGCCTGACGGCCGGTGCGCGTACGTCCTGGACGAGAAGGGCGAGCCGCTGGCCGGGGAGCGCAGCGTCTTCGCCGACGCCTTCGTGGCCATGGGGCTGGCCGAGCTGACCGTGCACACCGGCGCGCCCGACCACCTGGCCACGATCGACCTGATCGTCCAGCGGATCGCGGACGACGTGGCGGCGGGCGATCCCCCGACCCCGCCGTACCCGCTGCCGGCCGGCTGCTCGGGGTTCGGCGCCCGCATGATCGTGCTCAACGCCCGGCTCGACCAGGTACGCGCGCACCAGGCGGTGTCCGGGCGGAAGCCCTCCCTGGACGAGCTGCGCGCCGCCCGCGCGGCCATGCTCGCGCACCGGGAGGACGGCGGCCTGTTCACCGAGACGTTCGTCGCCGATCCCAGCATGCGTGACACGATCCTGGCCCGCCACCGCACCCCCGGCCACGCGCTGGAGGGGACCTGGATGGCGCTGGAGGCGGGCGACCTGCTCGGCGAGACCGGCGACCACGCTGACCTGGTCGCCGGGGTGTCCGCCCTGTGCGCGGCCGGGTGGGACGACGAGCACGGCGGGCTGTTCCGCTACACCGGCGTGTCCGGCCGGCCGTACGGCGGGCCGTACGAGGACCTGGTCAGGCGGACCTGGTCGACCAAGCTGTGGTGGGTGCACTCGGAGGCCGCCTACGCCACCCGGCTGGCCGCCGTGCGCTACGGCGACGCGGAGGCGGCCGGCTGGTTCGACCGGATCTGGGCGTACACGCTGCGGACGTTCCCCGGCGGGGCGGACGGCGAGGAGTGGATCCAGATCAGGGACCGGACCGGGGCCCCGCTGGACGAGGTGGTCGCCCTGCCGGTGAAGGACCCGTACCACATCTCCAGGAACCTCATGCAGATCGTCGCGCTCGGAGACCACCGATGAACACCGGCCCTGTGATCACCCGGGTCGCCGGACGCCTCGACGTCCGGATCCATACCGACAGGGCGGCGTCAGGCGCCGCCGCGGCGCGGGCCGCGGCCGCCGCGTTGCGCGCGGCGCTCGCCGCCCGCGGCGAGGCCAGAGTGGTCTTCGCTGCCGCGCCCTCCCAGCGGGAGATGCTGGCCGGGCTGCGCGCGGCCGAGGGCGTCGACTGGTCCAGAATCGTCGCGTTCCACATGGACGAGTACATCGGCCTGCCCGCGGACGCGCCCCAGCGGTTCGGCCGCTTCCTGCACGACGAGCTGTGGGACGCGGTGCGCCCCGGCGCCGTCCACGTGATCGACCCGGGCGACGACCCGGAGGCGGAGAGCGCGCGTTACGCCGAGCTGCTCGGCCGCGGGCCGATCGACCTGGTCTGCCTGGGCATCGGCGACAACGGCCACCTGGCGTTCAACGATCCGCCGGTGGCCGACTTCGCCGACCCCCTCGCGGTCAAGGTCGTGGAATTGGACGACGCCTGCCGGCGGCAGCAGGTCAGCGACGGGTGCTTCGCCACGCTCGCGAACGTGCCCGAGCGGGCGGTCACGCTGACCGTGCCCACCCTGATGGCCGGGCGCACGCTCGTCGCCACCGTGCCCGGCCCGAACAAGAAGGCCGCGCTCGCCGCCGCGCTCGACGGGCCGATCGCCGAGAGCTGCCCCGCCTCGGTCCTGCGCACCCACCCGGACTGCACCCTCTTCGCCGACCTGGAGGCCTACCAGTGAAGATCACCGACGCCAAGGTCATCGTCACCAGCCCGGGCAGGAACTTCGTCACCCTGAAGATCACCACCTCGGACGGCGTCACCGGCATCGGCGACGCCACGCTCAACGGCAGGGAGCTCGCGGTCGCGTCCTACCTGCGCGACCACGTCTGCCCGCTGCTCATCGGCCGCGACCCGGCGCGCATCGAGGACACCTGGCAGTACCTCTACCGCGGCGCGTACTGGCGGCGCGGCCCCGTCACGATGACCGCGATCGCGGCCGTCGACACCGCCCTGTGGGACATCAAGGGCAAGGTCGCCGGCCTGCCGGTCTACCAGCTGCTCGGCGGGCGCTCCCGCGAGGGCGTCACGGTGTACGGCCACGCCAACGGCGAGACGATCCCCGAGGTGCTCGACGAGGTGGCGCGCTACGTCGATCTCGGCTACCGCGCCGTCCGCGTTCAGTGCGGCGTCCCTGGTCTCGACGCGACCTACGGCGTCGGCAAGGACAAGATGTTCTACGAGCCCGCCGAGACGAGCCGGCCGAGCGAGGCCACCTGGTCCACCGAACGCTACCTGCGCGTCGTGCCCGAGCTGTTCGCCGCCGTACGCGACCGGTTCGGCTACGACCTGCACGTCCTGCACGACATCCACCACCGCCTCACCCCGATCGAGGCCGGTCGGCTCGGCTCGACGCTGGAGGAGTACGCGCCGTTCTGGCTGGAGGACCCGGTGCCGGCCGAGCTGCAGGAGGGGTTCCGGCTCATCAGGCAGCACACCAAGGCGCCGATCGCGGTCGGCGAGGTGTTCAACTCGATCTGGGACTGCGAGCAGCTGATCCGCGAGCAGCTCATCGACTACATCCGGGCCACGGTCGTCCACGCGGGCGGGATCACCCACCTGCGGCGGATCTTCGACCTGGCCGCGCTCCACCACGTGCGCACCGGCTCCCACGGCGCCACCGACCTGTCCCCCGTGTGCATGTCGGCCGCGCTCCACCTGGACATCGCCGTCCCCAACTTCGGCATCCAGGAGTACATGCGGCACACCGAGGCCACCGACGAGGTCTTCCCGCACGGCTACCACTACGCCGACGGCTACCTCCACCCGAGCGAGGAGCCGGGCCTCGGCGTCGACATCGACGAGAAGCTCGCCGCCCGCTACCCGTACGAGCCGGCCTACCTGCCGGTCAACCGCCTGATGGACGGGAGCATGCACCATTGGTGAGACTCAGCCGCGCGACCCTGGCCAGGGTCGCGCCCGAGGCGCGCCCGCTGGCGGAGCCGCGCGTCACCGGCGTCGTGCACCTCGGCATCGGCGCCTTCCACCGGGCCCACCAGGCCGTCTACACCGAGCGCGCCATGGCCGCGACCGGTGACGACCGCTGGGGCATCTGCGGGGCCAGCCAGCGCAGCACCGACGTGGCCGACCGGCTGCGCCCCCAGGACTGCCTGTACGGCGTGCGCGCCGGCGAGGAGACCCGCGTCGTCGGGTCGGTGCGCGAGGTGCTCGCCCCCGATGACGACCTCGCCGTACGGCTGGCCGCGCCGGAGACGGCGGTCGTCACGCTGACCATCACGGAGCGGGCGTACCGCCGCACATCGCGCCCCGGCGCGATCGGGAGGCTCGTCAGCGGGCTGCGCGCCCGCGCCGCCGCGGACGCGGGCCCGCTCACCGTCATCTCCTGCGACAACCTCCCCGGGAACGGAGCGACGCTGGCGGGGCTGGTGGCGGACCTGTGCGAGCCGCCGCTGCTGGACTGGGTCGAGCGGAACGTCACGTTCCCCGCGTCCATGGTGGACCGGATCGTGCCCGCGACCACGCAGGCCGACCTGGACGACATGGCCGCCAGGCTCGGCGTGACCGACCTCGGCGCGGTGGTCACCGAGCCGTTCACGCAGTGGGTGATCGAGGACTCCTTCGCCGGTGACCGACCGGCGTGGGACAAGGCGGGCGCGCTCCTGGTGGCCGACGTCCGGCCGTACGAACGCATGAAGCTCCGCCTGCTCAACGGCAGCCACTCCGCCATCGCCTACCTGTCGGGCGCGACGTACGTGTCGGAGGCCGTCCGCGATCCGGCGTTCGCCGGGTTCCTCCGCCGGCTGATGGACGAGGACCTCTCCCCCACCCTGGGCGGGCTCGACGGGTTCGACCTGGCGGGATACAAGGAGTCGTTGCTGGCCAGGTTCGCCAACCCCGGCCTGCGGCACCGCGTCGCGCAGATCGCGGTGGACGGCTCGCAGAAACTGCCGCAACGCCTGCTCGACCCGGCCCGCGACCGGCTGGCCGCCGGGCACGAGCCCCGCTGGATCGCGCTGGCGGTGGCCGGCTGGATGCGCCACGTCACCACGGCCCCCGACCTCGACGACCCCCTCGCCGACCGCCTGCGCGGCAACGGACCCTCTTCGGCCGCGGCGACCGTGAACCGCCTGTTGTCCATCGACGAGATCTTCACCCCCGACCTTCGCGAGAACGAGACGTTCCGCGCCCTCCTCACCGACTCCCTGCAACGCCTCACCACCCGGAGGTGATGGCGCCACGGGGGCCTTGGCAGGCTTGGGCGTCCGACGATGAGGAGGTTCCCATGCTGACCGGAGAACGTGTTCGACTGCGAGCCCTTGAGCCGGCCGACAGCGAGGCGATGTGGCGCTGGTACCACGACCCGGAGGTGGGCCGGTGGATGGGCGGCGATCCGCCCATCTCGCTTGCTCAGAACATCGAGAAAGGGCAGAACAGGCCGCGCAACACGTTCGAACAGATGCTGCTCGGCATCGAGACGCTCGACAGCCGGAAGCTGATCGGATACGTCGCCCTCGGCGACACCGACTTCGTGCACGGCGAAGCCACGCTGCAGAGCGTCGCCATCGGCGAACGCGACCATTGGAACGGCGGCCACGGAAGCGACGCCGTCCGGGTGATCTGCCGGTACGCGTTCGAGGAGATGGGCCTGCACCGGGTGATGTTGTGGGTCGTCGCGGAGAACACCGGGGCCGTGCAGGCCTACAAGAAGGTGGGTTTCGTCGAGGAAGGCCGGCGGCGGGAGGCGTTCCGCAGAGCGGGCAAGCGCTACGACTACCTCATGATGGGCCTGCTGGACACCGAACTGAGGTGAACC
The DNA here is from genome assembly GCF_004348995.1 of Nonomuraea terrae. Lineage (GTDB taxonomy): Bacteria > Actinomycetota > Actinomycetes > Streptosporangiales > Streptosporangiaceae > Nonomuraea > Nonomuraea terrae. The sequence continues at coordinate 3,082 of NZ_SMKQ01000250.1, read as the reverse complement.
CCGCAGGCTCCGCCACGGCCGGCCTCTGAGCCTGCCGCAGGCCCGGCGTCACAGATCACCGAAGAACACGCGCTCACGCGCCTGTTCGACCGGGACCAGGGCGGCGCCACGCACCACGGGTCTGTCGATCGTCACGGGCAGCCGCAGCTTCCGGCGGAGGGCTTCGATCACGTTCCCGCACCATGCGGGCATGTCGTAGCACGTAACAGACGCGGACGCCCGGGATTCGCGTTCATGTAAGAATCCTGACCCGCGACGCGTCCTGCGCGAAGGCGCATGGCAGGAGCTCGCCGCCGGGCGCGGGCCACGGCGGCGAGCCTTGCTGCTGCTACTCGGCGGGCTCGGGTTCCGAGACGGGCGGCGCGGGGCTCCGGCGGGCGTCGCGCTTGGACTTGAGCACGCTGAGCACCGTCGTGACGGCCAGCACGGTGACGATGACGCCCAGCGAGACCCAGTTGTTGATCTCAGGGACCCAGGTGACGTGCTCGCCGCCGTTGATGAACGGCAGCTCGTTCTCGTGCAGGGCGTGCAGCACGAGTTTCACGCCGATGAAGCCGAGGATGACCGCCAGACCGTAGGACAGGTAGACGAGTTTCTCCACCAGTCCGCCGAGCAGGAAGTACAGCTGTCTCAGCCCCATCAGCGCGAACGCGTTGGCCGCGAAGACCAGGTACGCGTCCTGGGTGATGCCGAAGATGGCGGGGATCGAGTCGACCGCGAAGACCAGGTCCGCGCCGCCGATGGCGATCATGACGATGAACATCGGGGTCAGCCAGCGGCGGCCGTCCCGTTTGATGGTCAGCTTGGAGCCGTGGTACTCGTCGGTGACCGGGAACAGCTTGCGCACCAGCCGTACGACGCCGCCGTTGGGGTCGTACTCGTCGTCGTCCTTGTTGTTGAACGCCAGCTTCCACGCGGTGTAGATGAGGATGCCGCCGAAGAGCCAGAAGACCCAGCTGAAGCGCTGTACGGCCTGTGCGCCCACGCCGATGAAGATCCCGCGCATGACCAGCGCCATCAGGATGCCGATGAGCAGCACGCGGTGCTGGTGGATCACGGGCACGGCGAAGTTCGCCATGATCAGCATGAAGATGAACAGGTTGTCGACGCTCAGCGAGTACTCGGTGATGTAGCCGGTGAAGTACGCGGCCGCTTGGTCGTCACCGCCGAAGACCCACACGCCGGCGCCGAACGCGATGGCACAGCCGATGTAGAAGGAGATCCACCGCGCGGACTCGGCGATCGTGACCTTGTGGGGTTTCCTGTTGACGATGACGAGGTCAACGAGGATGAGCCCGAGCAGGGCGGCGATGGTGGCGGCCCAGAGCCACGCGGGCACGGACATGGGTGGGGGCATAAGTGCTCCTCCGACTTAGGCGTTGACACGTCTGTCGGAGGTCTTCTCCGCCCGCGCCGTCGCGGACCGACCGCGCCGGGCCCCGAGGCGGGTCCGTGATGACGACGCGGCCGCGAAGGAGTACTCCCCTCCACTTCGCTGCGATCGTACATACAGAATGCTGTATCCCATAGCCCCAATTCATGTGGCGTGGCCTACAGGCATCCGATCCAGGCGACGCACGTGTGGCCGTCGCCATCGGGCATCTCCAGCTGCCCGTATCCGGCCTTCACCCGGGCCTGGGTCGCACCCTCATTCTGCCCGTCCGGGAGGCAGTCCGGGCGGCCGCCCATGTGAGAACCGCCACTGGGGTCGGTCCATGGGATCCCGGCGGGGATGAACGCCGACATGCTCTCGTCGTCGGTGACGAAGGTGCCCGAACCATCGCTCGTCAGAACCGCGCGCCCTTCCGCGACATGAACGGGCACGTCACCGGAGGGCAGCAAGCTCGCCGGTTCACGGCAGGACAGGGGCGATGCGGTCGTTGCGGAGGTGCTCGTAGACGATCGAGGTGCGGACGTCGGCGACCTCGGGGCGCTCGGTGAGCTTGTCGATGACGAACGCGTACAGGCTGGCGTTGTCGGGCACCGCGACGTGCACGATGAAATCCTCGGTCCCGGTGGTCACATAGACGCCGAGCGTGTCCGGCAGGGCGCTGACCCAGTTGCGAAAGCCCTCGATGTTGCGCCGCGACGGGGGGCGTACGCGGATGGCGATGAGGGCCTGGACGGGGCGGCCGATGGAGGGCAGGTCGACGTCGAGGATCGCCCCGCGGATGACGCCCCGCCGGCGCAGGGCGCGGGTGCGGTCGAGCGCGGTGGTCGGGGAGACGCCGACCGCCTCGGCGACGTCGCGGTTGGTCTTCCGTGCATCTGACTGCAGTTCCGCCAGGATCGCCGTATCAAGTTCGTCCATACCCGCTTCGACCTCACTCCATCCGAATTAAATACGGATTGCTTGTTCATCTGGTGAATGAACGCCTAGCCTATCGAACTAGTTCCGTATGGATGAGTAGAGGAAGTCAGGATGTCCGACCCGAGCACCATCCCGGGAGGCGTCGGTTTCGCGCCCGAGGAGATCGACCCCACCGCCCCGACCCGAGCGGCACGCCTCAAGTGGGTGGTCGTGATCAACGACGACCTGCCCGCCGGCCGCGCCGTCAACGCGGCCGTCTGTGTGGCGGCCGCGACCTCGGATGCGGTGACCGGCATCTTCGGCGACGACGCGATCGACGCGGACGGTCACGCCCACCCGGGCCTGCCCTGGGCGGGGTGCTCCATCCTGACCGCCGACGCCGCCACGTTGCGCGCGATCCGCGCCAAGGCCGCCTCCGCCGGCAACTGCTTCGTCGCCGACATGCCGGCCGCCGCCCAGCACACGCGCGTCTACGCCGAATATCTCGACACCGTGAAAGAGACCGCCGCCGAGGACGTGGAGTACTACGCCGTCAGCATCGTCGGGCCCCGCAACCGCGTCGACAAGATCGTGGGCAAGCTGCCGCTGATGCGGTGAAACCGCAGAAACGCGGCGCGACTGCCCGCACGGGCGCGGCGTGCGCCGTAAGACCGAGCGTCTGGGCGCTGCCGCTCCGGCTTCACCGCCACCGGCGTCGACTGGGTCCGCTGACCCGGGGCCCGAGCTGAGGGCGATCCGCCTCCCCGGCGAACCGCCCACCCCCTCCCGGGC
>NZ_SMKQ01000024.1 GCF_004348995.1 Nonomuraea terrae | reverse complement strand
GGACGGGGGTGATGAGCAGGGTGCGGACGACCTGGGCGACCGGGGCGGGCAACCACCGCGAGTCGATGTAGAGGTCGGCGAGCGTGCCGCCGTCCGTGACGTTCCCGGCCAGCTCGTCCAGCAACGCCGTCGCGGTCGGCCGCGCCTCGGGGCGCTTGTCGAGACACCGTCCCACCAGGTCACGCAGCCGGGGCGGCAGCGCCGCGAGCTCGGGCTCCTCGTGCACGGTGCGGTACCACAGCCCCTGCCACGACCCGCCGCCGAACGGGCCCGTGCCCGTGGCCGTGAAGGCCAGCACCGCGCCCAGGCAGAACACGTCACTGGCCGGCCCGACCACGGCCCCCGTCAACTGCTCGGGGGAGATGAACCCCGGCGTGCCCACCGCCATCCCGGTCCTGGTGAGGCGGACGCCCTCGACAGCCACGGAGACCCCGAAGTCGATCACGCGCGGCCCGTCGGCCGCCAGCAGCACGTTCGACGGCTTGAGGTCCCGATGCACCACCCCGACGGCGTGGATCGACTCCAGCGCCTCCGCCAGCCCCGCCCCCAGCACGAGCACGTCCCGCTCATGCCAGGGGCCGTGCTCGGCGACCGCCTCCTCCAGCGACAGGCCGGGCACGTACGCGGTCGCCAGCCACGGCGGCCTGCCCTCAGGATCGGCGTCCACCACGCCGGCGGTGAAGAACCCGCTCACCGTACGCGCCAGCGCGATCTCCCGGGCGAACCTGCGCCGGAAGTCCGCGTCGGCCGCCAGCTCCGGATGGACGACCTTGACCGCCACCGCCCGCCCGCTGCGCGACCGCCCGAGGAAGACCTGCCCCATCCCGCCGGCACCCAGCCGCGCCTCGATCCGGTACGGCCCCACCTTGCGCGGGTCGTACGGCTCCAACGCCTCCAGCACGGGCACGCGGGCCTCCCGGGGATCCGCGATCGGGCATGTCGATTTTCCACAGTATGCGGACGAACCTCACAGATGAAGCCGGTCAGGCCGGTGCGCTCCGTTTCTGGTTGGCGCCTCCATCCAGCGCGCCACCTGCAACGGCGGCTCCGCCCGGCGCTTCGTCCTGAACAACGCCCACGACCTGGTCAACCAGGCCGCCGACAAGTGCGGGGACGTCAAGGACAAGGCCACCGGCGACGGCGCCCGCCTGCAACTGTGGTCCTGCGGCGGCACCTCCAACCAGAAGTGGCGCAAGGGCTGAGCCCGGTCAGCCCGCACTCAGCCGGTGGAGGGTGCGGGCGGTCGCCGTGCCGGGGTCGGCGGTCATGAAGACGACCTGCTGGTCGTCGTCCGGCACGGTCAGGATGTCGCAGTTGAGGTGGAGCGGGCCGAGGTCGGGGTGCGTCATGGTCTTCGTCCGGTGGCCGGGGGCGCGTACCGGGTTGGTGGCCCAGATCTCGCCGAACTCCGCGCTGCCCGCCCGCAGCTCCGCCAGCAGGGCCGCCAGACCGGCGTCGCGCGGGTATCGGTCGGCGGCGGCACGCAGCCGGGCCACCGCGTACGCGCCGAAGTCCTCGTGCCCGGTGGTGAACACCTCCTCCCGGGCCAGGAAGCGCCGCCGGGCCAGGTTGGGCTGCGCGCGCAGGTCGCCGAGCAGTGCCTCGGCGAGCGGGTTCCAGGCGATCACGTCGTACGTGGCCGCGGTGACGACGACCGCGGTCTCCGGCAACCGGTGCAGCAGCGCCGCCACGTACGGCCGGACCTCGCGCGACGGGGCGGCGGGCGGCACCGGGGCCACGCCGGCCAGCCGGAACAGGTGGGCCCGCTCGGCCGGCACGAGCCTGAGCGCACCCGCCAGCGACTCCAGGATCCGTGGCGACGGGCGCGGCCCGCGCGCCTGCTCCAGCCGCACGTAGTAGTCGACCGACATGCCGGCCACGTCGGCGACCTCCTCGCGGCGCAACCCCGGCGTACGGCGGCGGTCCCCGGCGGGCAGCCCGACGTCACCGGGACGGAGCCTCTCCCGGCGATCGCGCAGGAAGCGGGCGAGTTCGTTTTTTGCCATCGAGTCCCTCCCTGGTATCGATTGTCCCTGGATGGGCCCTCGGGCGGGCGGGCACCCTCGACGGCATGGACCACTCGATCGCACTCGTCACCGGAGCCAACAAGGGCATCGGCAAAGAGATGGCTCGCCAGATCGCGGAGGCGGGGCTCACGGTCTACGTCGGCTCGCGCGACGCCGCACGCGGACAAGTCGCCGCCGAGGAGATCGGCGGCGACGCCCGGCCGCTCGTGCTCGACGTGACCGCCGCCGCGAGCATCGCCGCCGCCGCCCGTCAGATCGGCACACTCGACATCCTGGTCAACAACGCCGGCGTCTCCGACGACCCCCAGACCCCCGACCAGGAGGACGTCGACACCTTTCGCCGCGTCTACGAGACGAACGTCTTCGGCGTCGTCGCCGTGACCAACGCGTTCCTGCCGGCGCTACGGCGGTCCGCGCACCCCAGGATCGTCAACGTCTCCAGCGGCACCGGCTCGCTCACCTGGGCCACGGGGCCGGAGTTCCCGCACAGCGGCGCCCACGCCGCCTACCGCTCGTCCAAGGCGGCGCTCAACGCCCTGACCGTCTTCTACGCCCATGCCCTGGCCGGCGACGGCGTCAAGGTCAACGCCCTGGCGCCAGGACTGCGCCGTACCGAGCTCAACGCCACCGCCGCCGCGAGCGGAGGCGACCCGGCCGAGGCGGCGGCGGGCGCCGTCCGGCTGGCCCTGCTTCCGGACGACGCCCCTTCCGGCGGGTTCTTCTCCTGGGACGGCACGCCCGTCCCGTGGTGACCGTCACCGGGCGAGCAGGTCCCGCAGGGCCTTGACGATCTCCGCGGGGGATTCCTCGGCCATGAAGTGGCCGCACGAGACGGTGCGGTGGTCGAGGTCGTCCGCCCAGGCGCGCCAGCGGGCCGCCGCGTCGTACCCCAGCACCGCGCCCCAGTCCTGCTGCAGCGCCGTCACCGGCATCCGCAGCCGGTTCCCGGCCCGCCGGTCGGCCTCGTCGTGCTCGACGTCCACCGTCGCCGTGGCCCGGTAGTCGGCCACGATCGACCGGACGGCCCCCCGCGACGCCTCCAGGTACGCGGCCCGCACGTCGGCGGGGATCGCGTCGGCGCTCCACAGGTCGAGGAAGTGGCCGAAGAACGCGTCCGGCGCGGCGCCGATCAGCGTCTCCGGCAGGCCGGGCGGCTGAGCCATCAGGTAGAGGTGGAAACCGGGCGCCGCCGAGCGGCCGTGCAGGACGTCCCAGGTGTCGAGGGTCGGCAGGACGTCCAGCGAGGCCAGGTGGGTGACGGCGTGCGGGTGGTCGAGCCCGGCCCGGATCGCCACCAGCGCGCCGCGGTCGTGCCCGGCCAGCGCGAACCGCTCGTGCCCGAGCGCCCGGGCCAGCGCCACGATGTCGGCGGCCATGGTCCGCTTGGAGTAGGCGTGCCCGTCGGTGTCCTCCGGCTTGTCGCTGGCGCCGTAGCCGCGCAGGTCGGGGCAGATCACCGTGTGGTCGGCCGCCAGGTCGGGGGCGACGTGCCGCCACATGAGGTGGGTCTGCGGGAAGCCGTGCAGCAGCACGACGGGGCTGCCCGTCCCGCCCACGGCGACGTTGAGCGCGACCCCGTCCGCGACGGTGACCCGCTGCCGGGTGAATCCGCTGATCTCGATGGTCATGTCGGCCTTTCCTGCAGTGTTCGCGCCGCCCGGGCGGACGGCGTGCCCACCCTGCCGCGGCCCGATCAGCACGCGGTCAGCATTCACCTGGGCGATAAGTTGAGGGGGATGCTGTCGTTCGGGGTGCTGGGGCCGCTGACGGCCGAGGACGAGCGCGGCCCGGTTCCCCTCAAGGGGCCCAGACACCGTGCCGTGCTGGCCCGGCTGCTCGTCGCCCGCACCCGCGTCGTGCCCGTGTCGTGGCTGGTCGCCGACCTCTGGGACGATCCGCCGGAAGGCGCGGTCGGGGCGGTGCAGACGTTCGTCGGCGCGCTGCGCAAGGCGCTGGAGCCGTCACGTCCGCCGCGCACGCCGTCACGGCTGCTCGTCACCGCGCCGCCCGGCTACGCCCTGCGCGCCGCGCCGGAGTCGGTGGACGCCTGGCGGTTCGAGGCGGCGGTCGCCGAGTCGGCGCGGCTGCTGGACGGCGGGGCCGCCGGGGAGGCGCTCGCCCTGCTCGACGAGGCGCTGGGGCTGTGGCGGGGGCCGGCGTACGCGGAGTTCGCCGAGCTGGACTGGGCGCGCGGTGAGGCCGTCCGGCTCGACGAGCTGCGCCGGCTGGCCGTCGAGCGCCGGGCGGAGGCGGCGCTGGCCTGCGGGCTCGCCGCCGAGGCGGTGCCCGACCTGGAGGCGCACGTCGCCGCCCACCCGCTGCGCGAGGACGGATGGCGGCTGCTGGCCCTGGCCCTCTACCGGACCGGCCGCCAGAGCGACGCGCTGGCCACGCTGCGGCGGGCGCGGGAGACGTTGCGTACCGAAGTGGGGGTGGATCCGGGGGCGGGCCTGCGCCGGCTCGAATCCGACATCCTCGCCCACGCCCCTCACCTCGCGCCGGAGCGGGCCGGCTCGCCGGCGCAGCCGTTCGTGGGGCGGGCGGCGGAGCTCGGGGAGCTGGAGGGCGTGGCGGCGGACGTCGCCCATGCGGGGCGGTCGCGGCTGGTGCTGCTGTCCGGAGAGGCGGGCGCGGGCAAGACCGCGCTGGCGGACGCGCTGCGGCGGCGGCTGGCGGCCGGCGGCTGGACCGTCGCCTGGGGTGCCAGTCCCGAGCTGCCGGGGGCACCCGCCGCCTGGCCGTGGAGCCAGATCCGCGAGCAGCTGGCCGGGCGCCCGCCCGCCGACGAGGAGGGGGAGCGGTTCGGTCGGCATCGGCGGATCTGCGCCTACCTGCGCGACCTGGCCGTGCGCGGGCCGGTGCTGCTCGTGTTCGACGACCTGCACTGGGCTGACGAGGAGACGCTGGCCCTGGTGACCACCCTGGCCGGCGAGCTCGGGCCGGCGCCGGTCCTCGTCGTGGCCACCTACCGGTCGACGGAGATCTCCGCCGCGCTGGCCGAGGCGCTGGGCCGGGCCGCACGCCACGAGCCGGGCCGGGTCTACCTGGGCGGCCTCGCCGAGCCCCAGGTGGGAGAGCTGGCCCAGGCGCTCACCGGCCGTTCCGTGCCGCCCGGCGACGTGCGCACGATCCACGCCCGCACGGGCGGCAACCCCTTCTTCGTCAGGGAGCTCGTGCGGGTGTGGGAGAGCGGCGGCGGCGCGGCCCTGCGCGGTGTCCCCGCCGGGGTGCGCGACGTCATCCGCCAGCGTCTGGCCGCGCTCCCCGAGACCGCCCGCACCCACCTGCGCCAGGCCGCGGTCGTCGGACAGGAGGTGGACCTCGACGTCCTCGTCCCGCTGGCCGGCGACGAGGAGAGTGTCCTCGACTCCGTCGAGTCCGCCCTGCTCGCGGGCTTCCTGGTGGACGTGGGCCGTCTCCGCTTCGCCCACGCGCTGGTCCACGAGACCCTCTACCAGGACGTCCCGCGCCCACGCCGCGCCCGCTGGCACGCCAGGGCCGCCGAGATCGCCGAACGCGTCCGGCCGGGCGACGTGGAGACCGTCGCCCACCACTGCCTGCGCGCGGAGGGCACCGCGGACCCGTGCCGTACGGCGCGCTCCGCCCGCGCCGCCGCCGAGCGTGCGGAGCGCAGGTCCGCCCCGCACGACGCCGCCCGGTTGTGGCGGGAGACGGTAGCGGCCCTCGACCGCATGCCCGAGGCCGACCCGCTCGCCCGGCTGGAGGCCGTCATGGGCCTGGCGAGGGCCCTGGCGGTGACCGGCCGCCTGCCGGAGTCGCGGCGCCACCGCGCCGAGGCGGCCCGCGCGGCCGAGGCTCTCGGCGATCCCGTGCGGACCGCCAGGGTGATCGGGGCGTTCGAGGTGCCCGCGATCTGGACGGCCAACGACGACCCCGACCTGTCGGCCCGGCTCGTGGCGGCCGCCGAGCGCACCCTGCCCGCCCTGCCCGCGGGGCACGACGCCGAACGCGCCCGCCTGCTGATCACCATCGCCATGGAACGCCGCGCCGACGCCGGACCGCGAGGTGACGAGGCGGCCCGCGAGGCCGAGGCCATCGCCCGCCGCCTCGACGACCGGACGCTGCTCGCGTACGCGCTCAACGGCCGCTTCATGCAGAGCTTCCACCGCGCCGGGCTCGCCCCGCAGCGGGCCGCCATCGGCGCCGAACTCCTCGACCTGGCCGCCGGGCTGCCGGCGTTCGAGGTGCTCGGCCACCTGATCCTGATGCAGGCCGGGGCCGCGCTGGCCGACCTGGCCGCCGCCGACCGGCACGCCGCCGCGGCCGACCGGCTCGCCGAGCGCTACGACCTGCCGCTGGTGGGGGTCTTCACCACCTGGTACGCCGCCCTCCGCCACGCCGTGACCGGGCGGGTGGAGGAGGCGCGAGCCGCATACCGTACGGCCGCCGCCCGGCTCTCCGGAACCGGCATGCCCGGGGTAGAGGACGGGCTGCTGCCGCTGGCTCTGCTCTGCCTGGGCGACGATGTCGAGCCGGACGCCGGGTGGGGGCCGTACGAGAAGTGGGCCCTTCCCGTGGTGCTGCTGCGCAGGGGGCGCCGGGACGAGGCCGTGGCGCGCGCGATCCCCGAGTCGCCGCGTGACCTGTTCTTCGAGGCGCGGTCCTGCCTGCACGCCATGGTGGCGATCGAGGCGGGCGACCGCCCGGCGATGGAACGCCTCTACGAGCTGCTGCTCCCGGCGGAAGCGGAGCTGGCCGGGGCCGGCAGCGGCCTGGTCACCCTGGGCCCGGTCGCCCGCTTCCTCGGCCACCTGGCCACCGCCCTCGGCCGGCCCGGCGCCGCGGCCCACTACCGGCGCGCGGAGCAGCTCCTCTGATCAGCCGGGCTCCTGGTCGTTCACGGCGTTCGCGGCCCGGGAGCCCTTCACCCCGCCCGCGACCACGAACGCCAGGAGGGCGACGACGGTCACCGCGATCACCGCGACCCCCGCGTCCGGCACGAGCCACACGCCCACACCGCCCGCGACGCAGAGCACCATGGTAGATCTTTCCGACCTCGCGCAACCAGGGCAGGGGCTGTCTCTATGACCGGGGTTGCCCCGCTACGCCTGGCGCTTTCAGGCTCTGCGTCGCTCATGCGGCCGTCGAACTCGCCCGTCTGACCCGACACTGACATTGCCGTCACCTAACCTTTACGTTACCTTTGTCCGACTGTTGGGGGCCGGTTGATCGCAGCAGTTCCGGCTGCGCACGCCGGTGGAAGAGCCGCCGCGAGCGAAAGGTCACCAGGTCACGCATGGGCGTCGTGAACACGGGCTTCAAGCGAAGGGCTCGCCTTCTTGGTGAGGCGCTGCGTCCCCCGCGGCAGTTGACGATGGCGGAGCCCAAGGAGGTCAGGGACCTCAAGGAGGCGAAGGCCACCCCGCGACCGCCCAAGCGCACGCAGGTCGTCGACTACAACGTTCCGACCATGCCGCGGCAGGTCGAGTCACCGGTCTTCGTGATCGCCTCCGTACGCTCGGGCTCCACGCTCCTGCGCATGCTGCTCAACAGCCACTCCCGCATCCGCGCCCCGCACGAGCTCCACCTGCGCACCATCGGCGTCCAGCTGACCCCCGGCTTCTCCGAGCAGTCCATGCAGGAGCTGGGGCTCGACCAGATCGAGCTCGAACACGTGCTGTGGGACCGCATCCTCCACCTGGAGCTGGAGCGCAGCGGCAAGGACGTCATCGTCGACAAGACCCCGGGCAACGTCTTCACCTGGGAACGTCTCACGTACGCCTGGCCGAAGGCGAAGTTCCTCATCCTGCTGCGCCACCCCGAGGGCGTCGTCTCCTCGCTGGAGAACCGCAAGGGCAACACCTCCACCCGGGAGGCCCTGGAGGCGAACGCGCTGAAGTACTTCAAGCCCCTGGAGAAGGCCCGCCGCACCCTCGGCGGCCTGACCGTGCGCTACGAGGAGCTGACCGCCGAGCCCGAGCGCATCACCCGCGAGATCTGCGCGTACCTGGACGTGGAGTGGGAGCCGGGAATGCTCGAGTACGGCAAGTACTACCACGGCGACTTCGTCCCGAACCTGGGCGACCGCAGCGACAACATCAAGTCCGGCCGTATCCAGGCCGCCCGCACCTTCGCGACCGTCTCCCCGTCCTTGGCCAAGTACGCCAAGGCCTGGGGCTACACCACCTGACCCTTTTGGCACGGTCCGCCGGGCTGGGGATTCAGGGACGTGCGTTCAGGGCGGAGAACCCGGCTCCGGCGTGATCCAGACGGGCGGCGGATCAGTCGTGTTGCTGACCGCCGCCGATGCCCAGTTCGTTCGCGATGTCTTCGAGGTTGTCGAAGGTCCGGTCCGGCAACGACCGAAGCGCGGACAGCACGCCGTCCGGGGCCGACTGGGATCGCGCGCGTTCCAGCAGCGTCGTGCGATCAGCCGGGAAGGCGTGCACCCCGCTGATCCACCGCGCCAGGTCGCTGCGGCGGTCCACCTCCTGCGCGCTCATCCCCTCCGGCGACCCGGGCTCGCGCCCCGCGACACGTCCGTCATCCTCGTTACGGTTCATGCCTTCCGGCTCCTTCCGGCGTCCGGCCGAACCCCATACCCCAGGCGAGCCGCATCGCACGTCGCGAATGCCGGTACGGCTCAGGGGCAGTGCTACACCGTGCGCGCTCCACCATCGCCCCGCGTCAGCCTGCCGGTGATGCACCACCACTGGTCGGACATCACCTTCATCCACTGGCGCTACCCGGCCGCGCGCGTACAGGCCCTGGTTCCGGACGGGCTCACCGTCGAGACCTTCGACGGGACGGCATGGGTCGGCCTCACCCCCTTCCTCATGGAGGGGGTACGACCCCCGGGCCTCCCGGCGCTGCCGTGGTTGTCGAGATTCCCGGAGACCAACCTGCGGACGTACGTACGAGACGAGCGCGGCCGCGGCGGGATCTGGTTCTTCTCCTTGGACGCGGGACTCCTGCCCGCCGCGGTCGGCGGCCGGACCGGCTACCGGCTGCCCTACTTCTGGTCGGACATGTCGGTGGAGGCCGGAGACGGAAACCTCCGATACCGCTGCCGCCGACGCCTGCCGGGCCCCGGCGGCGCCCGATGCGACGCGGACGTCGAAAGGGGCGAACCGCTGGCGGAAAGCGAGCGCGACGAGCTCGCGCATTTCCTGACGGCCCGCTACCGCCTGTTCACCCTCGTGGCGGGCCGGCCGGCCTCCGCGCAGGTCGAACACCCCGACTGGCCGCTGCACCACGCCCGCCTGATCACCCTGGAGCAGGACCTCGTCCAGGCCGCAGGCCTCCCCGCGCCCGACGGCCGCGCCGTGGTCCACGCCTCTCCGGGGGTGCCGGTCCGCGTCGGGATGTGGGCCTGGTGACCCGTCAACGACTGAACGCCTTCTCCCGAGGCACCGGGCCGACGCCGGAACGGCGGCCGGGCTCCTTCGCCGCGTGCCGCTGACCGGGTCCGGGCCCGCCGCGCGAGGCGAGGATGTCCGCGACGGCGCCGGTCACCAGGCCGTAGACGGCCTTGTGCAGCACGTCCACCGCCAGCTCCCGCCTCGGCCAGGTCTGGGGCGGAGCACCGACGCCGGTGGCGTTCTCCACGATCTGGTCGTTCGTCAGCCGCACCACGGTGAACATCAGCGACGACCATCCACCCCGCAGCCCCGCGTGCGCCATGACCGACCGCAGCACCCCCACCAGGGCGCCCTGTCCGAGATGCATGCCGAGGTTCACCACCTGCGACGCCACCCCGTGATGCTCCTTCATGCCGGTCAGCCGCTCCAGCACCCGCGCCGGGACGTACGAGTCCGGCCGGCCGGTCAGCCGTTGCTCGGCCTTCTCCGCCAGCGTCATCGCGACCGCCCCCGCCGTACCGGCGATCATCCCTTCCCGCAGCACACCCCTCATCATGAGCGCCGCCCCCTTCGTCATCCCGGGTCCGCTCCCCGTACCCACAGGTCACCGACGGATGCGCGCCCGCAGTTTGCTTCCGGCGATGAGGGGCAGCCGCGGGGCATGAGAGCCGCATCGACGAGGTTGCGTCCACGCCCGCGCCTGCTCCTGCTGGCGGCCGCCGCGACGGGAGCGGCCGCCGTGGCGGCCCGGCTGATGCGTGCGGCGCGGCCCGCGCGGACCACCTGGTTCGCCGTCACCGTCCAAGCGGACCCGTCGGAGCTGTCAGGGCCGTCCCGGCCGGACGCGCTGGCGCGCCTGGCCGAACGGCACGAGGTACGCGTCATCCGGGCTCCGGGCGGGCGGGGCAGCGAGATCGCGGTCCGCGCCGCCGACGGCCGCACCAGGGAAGAGGTACGGGCGCTCAAGCAACTGCTGGAGACCGGCGAGGTGCTCGTGGTGGAAGGACAGCCGGAAGGACGCCGTACGGCCCTCGGCGGCGTGGCCCGGCCGATGTTCCGGCAGCTGACCAGGAGAGGGCCGCGATGAGAGCGCTGTGCTGGACCGGCGTGAACGAGGTCTCGGTCGAGGACGTCCCCGAGCCGCGGCTGCTCAACCGCCAGGACGCCCTGGTCGAGGTCACCGCCAGCTCGGTCTGCGGCTCCGACCTGCACCTGCTGGACGGCTACGTGCCCGCGATGCTGGCCGGCGACGTGCTCGGTCACGAGTTCGTCGGCGAGGTCGTCGAGGTCGGCCCGGACGTACGCGAACGGCGGGTCGGCGAACGCGTCACGGTGTGCTCGATCATCGGATGCGGCCGCTGCCACTACTGCCGGCAGGGCCTGTGGTCGTTGTGCGACAACACCAATCCCAACCCCGGCTTCCAGGAGAAACTGAACGGCCACGCCTCCGCCGGGATCTTCGGCTACTCACACGCCATGGGCGGCTTCGCCGGCAGCCACGCCGAATACATCCGGATCCCGTACGCCGACTTCAACGCCTTCCCCGTGCCGGAGAACGTCCCCGACGCCGGCGCCGTGTTCGCCTCCGACGCCGTACCCACCGGCTGGATAGGCGCCGACCTCGGCCAGGTCGGGCCGGGCGACGTGGTGGCCGTGTGGGGATGCGGCGGCGTCGGCCAGATGGCCGCCCTGGCGTCCCTGCGCATGGGCGCTCCCGCACGATAGGAGGACGCCCATGCCGGCACGAGCCGAGCCCTCCGTCGCGGCCTCCGGCCAATGGCGCGACGAGCATGGCGTGCGGATGCCCGCCGGCGAGGCCCACGCCTGGTACCCGGGCACGAACCAGACCCTGTGCGGCCTGGCGCTCAGCCGCGCCGGCCTGCTCCGGTTCCACCACGTGCCCTGGCCGGAGGTGTTCCCGGAGTCGGGCGGCGCGGCCGAGGAGGTCGGCGAGGTGTGCCGCAGATGCGTCGCCGCCTCAGGCCGCCGCTCCCACCGCGGCTGGAGCCGCCGCTGGACCAGAACCAACCCACGCCCGTCCGCGTGACCCGCGCACGCTCCTCCTTCCGCAGCGCGCGCTAGGCCGACGGCAGGTCCATCAGTTCGGCCGGCATGACCGAAACCGAGCAGTCAGACGCGTTCCGGATCCTGCGGAGCATGATCCATTCCCTGCGCGATGGCAACGACGGTGCATAGCCCGTTCCCCGGCGCACGTCTCGTCGGGCTCGGATAGGAGTGCAGCCGAGCGTGAAAATCCGTGCGGGCGACCTCGAAAACCGACGGACCCCGACTACGCCCTCTTCTGCGATGAGCCGGTTTCCGTCGGCCGGTCCGAGGACGGCGGCGGCGGTTCGTGGTGAGCTTGCTCGGCCGCTTCGACCACCCGAGCGAGGATCGCCGGCGGTTCAGGGCGGCGGCCATCACCTGGATCCGCTCATCGGCGGCGCGTTCACCGCACAGGGCGTGGGCGCGTGTTCGGAGGGCCGACAAAGATGCGGGACGCGGGTAACAACGGGAGGGTTCGGACCACTTCCCGGTGTCAGAAGAACGCATCCCGAACGAAGGGGCTGGGCGGTGGCGGATGATGCGCACCGGTTCACCGGCATGTACGACGAATGCCGGCAACGTGTGTGGGCCTACGTGGTCAGTCGCGCCGGGCGGCAGGTCGCGGACGAGGTCGTGAGCGAGACGTTCGCGATCGCCTGGAGGCGGCTGGAGGACGTGCCCGAGCCGGCGTTGCCGTGGTTGCTCGGCGTCGCGCGGAACGTGCTGCGTGACAACTTGCGCGCGGAGATCCACAGGGAGGCGCTGGCCGCCGAGCTTCGGGCCTGGACCGACGGGGACGTGGCCGACGAGGTGACCGAGCGCATGGGCGTGCTGCGGGCGCTGGCCACGTTGAGCGAGGACGATCGGGAGATCCTCATCCTCGTCGCCTGGCACGGGTTGTCGCCCACGGAGGCCGCGCGGGTGGTCGGCTGCTCGGCGGCGGCGTACCGGGTGCGGTTGCACCGGGCGCGCAAGCGGCTCAGGGAAGCCATGGAGGCGGGGGGCGAGCCGTCCACGTCTCCGAGGAGAACCGGGAACGCGCCGGTCCTCCCGTCCATGTCCCACGTGCGGAACCTCAGCGAGGAGTGGTCATGAACCCCATCGAGGAACTTCGGGCCGCCAAGCCCGCGCATCTCGGCGACCGGCCGGTGGACGAGCGCACCAGGGCGGCGGAGCTGGCCAGGGCCATGTCGGAGCCTCGGCGACCGGCTGAGCGGCGGCGGCGTGCCGTACGTCCGGTGTGGGGGCTGGGGCTGACCGGGGCAGCGGCGGCGGCCGTGACCGCGGCGGCGGTGGTGATGTCGGGCACCGGCACGGTCCCGGAACCGTACGAGGCGCAGCACGTGGTGACCGGCCGGCCGGCCACCGAGGCGCCCGCCGTACGGTTGTCGGCCAGGGACGTGCTGCTGGCCGCGGCGGAGAAGGCCGGCCGCCAGGCCGAGGGGAGCGGCGACTACTGGCACACCGTGACCGTGGGGCGGAGCCTGTACGTCGCCGAGCAGGGCGGCTACCAGGTCATGGCCCAGGATCGCAACGAGGGATGGACGCCGAGCGCGACCGGGGGCGAGCAGGTGTCCATCAGCCGGTCGCTGGGCGCCCGGCCCGCCACCGAGGCGGACCGGACGTCCTGGGAGCAGGCCGGGTCGCCGTCCGAGGTCCGGGTCAAGGTGCCGGGGAAGGGCGGCGAGGGCAAGTACGGTCTGATCCCGCTGTCCATGTCCCCGGGGAAGGTCAGGGCCGACCGCAGCCCGCTCGTGGACGGCGACAAGGTGTTCTGGCTTGGGCGGAACGTCACGATGAAGGAGCTGCGCGACCTCCCTGGCGAGCCCGGCAAGCTCAAGAAGTGGCTGATGGCCTCCTACGAGGGGCACGGCACCGAGTCGACGAGCGAGAAGATGTCCGGGGACGCGTGGTTGTTCCAGGTCAGCGTGGGTCTGATCATGGATATGCCGGTGACGCCCGAGGTGCGGGGCGCGGCGTTCCGCATGCTGGCCGACCTCGACGACGTGAAGGTCGCGCAGCACGTGACCGACGCCGAGGGGCGGCGGGGCACGGCCGTCTCGGTCGAGGAGCGCTACGAGCGGGGCGGGGTCTCCGAGAACCGGCTGATCTTCGATGAGGTGACCGGCAAGGCCCTGGCCCACGAGTACGTGGTCGTGGAGCCGGGCGACATGCAGGAGGGGTTCGAGCCGGGCACCGTCTGGAGCTCCACCGTGCTGCTGGGAGCCGGCTGGACGGACGACAGGCCGTGACGTCCGCCACGGAGTGTCATCCGCTCCGGGGAGCCTCGCCGGTTGCCGCGGTCACGAAGAGGTCGGCGCGTTCCCGCGCGTAGTCCATCCCGCGTCGGCCGAACGCGCGTTCGGCCGACGCGCACCAGGGACGTGCCGGCTCGTGTGGGGGGCATACGGGTGCGCCCGGCTCCCACAGCGTGGGGAGCCGGGCGCGGCTGCCCGCCGGCCGGCGGGTACAGGCGGTGTCAGCCGCGTACGGAGGTGGCCTCCTCGGCGGGCTCGTCGCGTCCGGGCCCGCGCGTGCGCAGGGTGGCGGCGGCGAGGAGCGCGCCGGCGAGGGCGATGCCGGCCGCTCCGATGAACGCCGCGGAGAAGCCGCTGGTCAGGGCCGTCAGGTTGCCGAGTTGTCCGGAACCGTTGGCGGCGGCTACGGCGGTCATCGCCGCGAGGCCGAGCGCGGAGCCGACCTGGTAGCTCGTGTTGACGATGCCGGAGGCCAGGCCGCCCTCCTCGGGACGGGCGGAGGAGATGGCGGTACCCAGGGACGGGATGAAGGCCAGCGACATGCCGAGCGCGGCGACGAGGCTGGCCGGCAGGACGTCGACGACGAAGCCGCCCTGCGGGCTGATGAGCGACAGCCAAGCCATCCCCGCCGCGAGCAGGGCCAGCCCGGTGACCGTCACGGCCTTGGGGCCGAACCGGCCGATGGTCCTGGGCGCCAGGACAACCATGCCGACCATGATGAGGACGGTCATCGGCAGCAGCGCGGCACCGCTGGGAAAGGCGCTGTAGCCGAGGACCTGCTGCAGGTAGAGGTTGAGGAAGAACCACATCGGGATCCATGCCCCGCCGAGCAGCAGCTGGGTGAGGTTCGCGGCGGCGAGGCCGGGGGTGCGGAAGATGGACAGGCGCATGAGCGGTTCGCGGCGGCGGGCCTGGATCGCGACGAAGGCGGCGAGCAGCGCCACGGCGCCGGCCATCACGATCCAGGTCTGCGCGGACCCCCAGCCGGTCTCCGGCGCACGGACGATGGCGTAGACGGTCGCGCCGAGGCCGAGCGTGACGGTGAGCGCGCCGAGCACGTCGACGGAGCCGCGCCGGGCCTGGGCCGCGGGCATCAGCGGCCCGGTGGCGAGCAGGGCGACGAGCGCGATGGGGATGTTGATGTAGAAGACCCACGGCCAGCTCAGGTACTCGGTGATGACGCCGCCGAGGAAGACACCCGCGGTGCCACCTGCCGGGGCCGCCGCACCGTACAGGGCCAGGGCCTTGGTGAGCTCCTTGGGGTCGTGACCGAACAGCGTCATGAGCAGGGTGAGGGCGGACGGCGCGATCAGGGCGGCACCGACGCCCTGCACGGCACGGCCGGTGAGCTCGACCCACACTTCGGGAGCGACACCGGCCACCAGGGACCCGATGAGCAGGATGAGCCAGCCGGCGCCGAACAACCTGCGGGCGCCGAACAGGTCGGACAGTCGACCGCCGAGGAGCAGCAGCCCGCCGAAGGCGACGACGTAGGCGTTGAAGACCCAGGACAGGTTCTCCTGGGAGAAGCCGAGGTCTTCCTGTATGCGGGGGAGGGCTACGCCGATGATCGACGTGTCCATGATGACGATGAACTGGGCGGTGGCGATCAGGGCCAGTGCGGTCCAACGCCGGGGGGATGGTTCGGACATGAGCTCTCCAGACACCGTACGAGGGTTATCGCTATACCCATAGGGGGTATGTTCCGGGAACATACATACACCTGGGGGGTATCTGTCAAGCGCGGCGCCCCTCAGACGCCAAGACCCGCCGCGATCGCCGCTGAGGTGGAGCAGAGGCGTCCTCGAACGGCTTCGGGGCGGATGCCGGCACGGTAATGCCGGTCGTGCTGGGGAAGGTATGCGCTGGTCAGAGCAAGTGGAGATGCCGATATCGGGGGTTCGACGGCAATGTTCCGCAAATCAGCGGCCACGCGTGGAACGTCATTGGTGGCGGGAGCGCTGGCCCTCGTCGCCTGTGGCGGCGTCCCGGCGGCTCAGAACGTGTCTGTCCTGCCGAATGCCACCACGACCGTGACGACGAGGCCCACTGCCGACTTCAACGATGCCGACGTGATGTTCGCGCAGATGATGAGCGTGCACCATCGACAGGCGGTCGAGATGGCCGAGATGGCCGGGACGCGGGCGTCCAGCACGCAGGTCAAGGACTTGGCGGCGGAGATCAAGGCCACTCAGCAGCCGGAGATCGCGACCATGCGGCAGTGGCTGAAGGAGTGGGGGAAGCCGGCGCCCACCGCCGGGATGGGGCACGAGATGCCCGGAGCGATGTCCGAAGCCGACATGAACAGGCTGGCAGCGGCCGAGGGAACCACGTTCGACAAGGAATTCCTCCGCCTGATGATCAGGCATCACGAAGGCGCGATCGCCATGGCTCGCACTGAACAGCGGCAAGGCGAGAACCCGCAGGCCAAGCAGCTGGCCGGCACGATGGTGACCGGCCAGCAGGACCAGGTGGACCAGATGCGGAAGATGCTCGAACGGCTTCGATGACGCCCGGCGGCCACCGAGCTGCCGCCACGTGATTCCAGGGAGCACGCTGTCCAGCCTTGACGCGCGCATACGATAGGGGGGTATGGTAATTTCAAGAAGAACGAAGGAGGCGGCCATGGTCGGGTACAGCCACAACAAGCAGGGCCAGCTGCGCCGGTTGCGCCGGATCGAGGGTCAGGTGCGCGGGCTGCAGCGGATGGTCGAGGACGACAAGTACTGCATCGACGTCCTCACCCAGGTGTCGGCGGCCACGAGCGCCCTGCAGTCCGTCGCCATCTCCCTGCTAGAGGACCACCTGGCGCACTGCGTCGCCGAAGCCACCGTCAAGGGCGGCCCCGAGGCGGAAGCCAAGATCAAAGAGGCTTCCGAGGCCATTGCGCGGCTCGTTCGTTCCTGACGAAGACATAGAAAGGGTTGATTGACATGGCTACCGCCACCTACACCGTCAAGGGCATGACCTGCGGACACTGCGTGAGCTCGGTCAAGGAGGAGGTCGGCGAGGTCGCGGGGGTCACCTCCGTGGAGGTCGACCTCGCCGGCGGCCTGCTGACCGTCGGCAGCGACAGCCCGATCGACTCGGCGAAGATCATCGCGGCCGTCGAGGAAGCCGGCTACGAGGTGGTGAATCCGGCATGAACACCGCGACCAGACTTGGCGTCTACGCCCTGGGGCTGGCCGTCGTCTTCGGTGGCGCCCTGGGCGCGGGGCGAGCGATCGGCCCGGCCGGCACCCCGTTACCGGCGGAGGACCACAGCGCCATGGCCCCCGCCGAGGAAGCGGCGGAAGGCCACGGTGACGACCATGGCGGCACCACGCAACAGGCCGCCGGCGATACCCCCGGAGGGCTCCAAGTGTCCGACAAGGGCTACACCCTCAACCCCCTGACCACCGTCAAGGCCGGCGAACCCACCGATTTCCGTTTCACCGTGACGGGCGTCGACGGCAAGCCGGTGACCGGCTACGAGGTCGAGCACGAGAAGGAACTGCACTTCATCGTGGTCTCGCGGGATCTGGCGACGTTCCAGCACCTGCACCCGACCCGGGCCGCCGATGGCGTGTGGACGACGAAGCTGACGCTGGACGAGCCGGGCGCGTACCGGGCGTTCGCGGACTTCGTCCCCGCGGGCGGGAGCGGCCTGACCCTCGGCACGGACCTGCTCGTCGCCGGTGACTACGAGCCCAAGCCCTTGACCGAGGTCAGCCGGACCGCGGAGGTCGACGGGTACACGGTCTCTCTGGACGGCGACCTGGTGCCGGGCCGATCGAGCAAGCTCACGCTGAGCGTCAGCAAGGACGGCAAGCCGGTGACCGACCTGCAGCCGTACCTTGAGGCGTACGGACATCTGGTGGCTCTGCGGGCCGGTGACCTTGCCTACCTGCACGTTCATCCGGACGGCACGCCCGGCGACGGCAAGACGGCGGCGGGCCCGGAGATCGTGTTCTACGCCGAGGTGCCGAGCGCCGGCGACTACCGGCTGTTCCTGGACTTCCAGCACGAGGGCAAGGTCCGTACCGCGGACTTCACCGCCCGGGCCGGGGCCGGACAGCCCAGGCCCACGGCGGAGCCGAGCGCCGGCGCCTCCCACGACGACGACCACACGCACTGATCGCAGGACGCAGAGGAAGGAGAGGTGGAATGTCTTCCGTAACCGAAGGCAGGGCTGTCGAACTCACGATCGGCGGCATGACCTGCGCGTCCTGCGCCAACCGCATCGAGCGCAAGCTGAACAAGCTCGACGGTGTGACAGCGACGGTCAACTACGCGACGGAGAAGGCGAAGGTCACCTTTCCCGACGGCGTCGACCCGCAGCAGCTGATCGCGGAAGTGGAGAAGGTCGGCTACACCGCCGCGCTGCCCGCCCCGCCCAAGGCCGAGCCGGCGCACGAGCCGGAGGACGAGCTGCGGCCGTTGCGTCAGCGGCTGATCACGTCGGTCGTGCTGGGCGTTCCCGTGGTCGCGATGGCGATGATCCCGCCGTTGCAGTTCACCAACTGGCAGTGGCTGTCGCTGGTACTGGCCGCGCCGGTGGTGGTGTACGCCGGGTGGCCGTTCCACAAGGCGGCGTGGACCAACCTGCGGCACGGCGCCGCGACGATGGACACACTCATCTCGATGGGTACGCTGGCGGCGCTCGGCTGGTCGTTGTGGGCGCTGTTCTTCGGCACGGCCGGCACGCCCGGGATGACGCATCCCTTCGAGTTCACCATCGCGCGCAGTGACGGCTCCGGCAACATCTACCTGGAGGCCGCGGCCGGGGTGACGGCGTTCATCCTGGCCGGGCGCTACTTCGAGGCCCGCTCCAAGCGGCGGGCCGGCGCGGCGCTGCGGGCCCTGCTGGAGCTGGGCGCCAAGGACGTCGAGCTCGCCGACGGCCGCCGCATCCCCACCGAGCAGCTGAAGGTCGGCGACACCTTCGTGGTACGGCCCGGCGAGAAGATCGCCACCGACGGAGTGATCGTCGATGGCTCCTCCGCGGTGGACGCCTCGATGCTGACCGGCGAATCCGTTCCGGTCGAGGTCGGGCCGGGCGACGGGGTGACCGGGGCGACGGTGAACGCGGGCGGCCGCCTGATCGTCAAGGCGACCCGCGTCGGCGCCGACACGCAGCTCGCCCAGATGGCCAAGCTGGTCGAGGAAGCGCAGACCGGCAAGGCCGCCGTACAGCGCCTCGCCGATCGCATCTCCGGCATCTTCGTCCCGATCGTGATCGTGCTGGCGGTCGGCACGCTGGGCTTCTGGCTCGGCACCGGCAACGGCGTCGCGGCGGCGTTCACCGCGGCGGTGGCGGTGCTGATCATCGCCTGCCCGTGCGCGCTCGGCCTGGCCACCCCGACGGCGCTGCTGGTCGGCACCGGCCGGGGCGCGCAGATGGGCATCCTGATCAAGGGCCCCGAGGTGCTGGAGTCCACCCGTCGCATCGACACCATCGTGCTCGACAAGACCGGAACGGTCACCGAGGGCAGGATGACCCTCACCGCCGTCCACCTGGCCGAGGGCGAGAGCCGCGAGGAGGTGCTGCGGCTGGCCGGCGCGCTGGAGCACGCCTCGGAGCACCCCATCGCCCAGGCCATCGCCCGGGCGGCTCAGTCGGACGCCACCGTCGAGGACTTCGCCAACGTCGAGGGCCTCGGCGTGCAGGGCGTCGTGGACGGCCACGCGGTCCTGGTCGGCCGGCCCAGGCTGCTGGCGGAGTGGTCCCAGCACCTGCCCGCCGACCTGGAACGCGAGCTCGCCGACGAGCAGGCCGAGGGCCGTACGGCGGTCGCGGTCGGCTGGGACGGCCGGGCCCGCGCGGTGCTGGTCGTGGCCGACGTGGTCAAGCCGACCAGCAAGGAGGCGATCGAGCAGCTCAAGGCGCTGGGTCTGTCCCCGGTGCTGCTCACCGGTGACAACGAGGCCGTGGCCAGGAGCGTGGCGGCCGAGGTGGGCATCGACGAGGTGATCGCCGAGGTGCTGCCCGCCGACAAGGTCGACGTGGTCAAGCGGCTGCAGTCCGAGGGCAAGGTCGTGGCCATGGTGGGTGATGGCGTCAACGACGCCGCCGCGCTGGCCCAGGCCGACCTGGGCCTCGCGATGGGCACCGGCACCGACGCGGCGATCGAGGCCTCCGACCTCACGCTCGTGCGGGGTGACCTGAAGGTGGCGCCCGACGCGATCAGGCTCGCGCGCCGGACGCTCAAGGTCATCAAGGGCAACCTGTTCTGGGCGTTTGCCTACAACGTGGCCGCGCTGCCGCTGGCCGCGCTGGGCCTGCTCAACCCGATGATCGCGGGGGCGGCGATGGCGTTCTCCAGCGTGTTCGTGGTCAGCAACAGCCTCAGGCTGCGCCGCTTCAGATAGGAGCCCTCGTCCATGTGGCCGAAGGCGATCCCCGCCTTCGGCCACATCCGTACGACCGAGGTGATCAGTGGTGGTACTGGTGCATCACCGCATGGCCCTTGCCCCGGGAGATCAGCCACTTGTTCACCGGAGTCGTCACGATGAAGGCCACCGCGAAGGCTCCGGCCAGCGCCAGCCAGAACAGCCACGTAGTCAGTCCGGCGTCCATGGCGCCGGGCACGGTCAGCATCACCGCGTTGTCCACGATCTCCATGACCGCGATGGAGAGGGTGTCCGCGGCCAGCGCGACCTTCAACGCGGTGCGGAAGTCCACTCCGGTACGGAGCACTCCGCGCATCGTCAGCGCGTAGCCGAACACGAACGCCAAGGCGACCGCGAGCGCCACCGTGGCGAGGTCGGACATCCCCGTGGCGGTGCCGATGACCATGCCCAGCACTTCACCGATGGCACAGCCGATCAGACAGTGCAGCGTCGCCTGCGCGGCCATTCCCCAGGTCGCCACAGTGGAGCCGGCCGGGTGGTGCGCACCCGAATGGTCCTGCTCGGGCAGCCGGGTGGGTTCTGGCGGATGGTGATCGCTATGGTCCATGCAGCCATCATACGGATACGGGGTATATAGCGGAAAATGCCAGACTGGAATCTAGTTGTGTTCTGCAACTAGATGGTTGTACGGTCGAACCAGGGTGGGGCAAGTGCAACTGCAACGCCTTCGTCCCCGCCCGCGGACAACATGCCGAGCGCGGCTGGATCAGAAACCCGAATGGGGTATGCCGCCCACCTTGATATACCCTGCCTCCGTACCGTATACCTTGCCGAGCACCTGTCCGGGAGCCCGCGCCAAGCCCTGACGACGAGCGGTCCGGCAATCATCCGAAGGGACTCCCTTTGCAGTCATCCACACAGATCGACCCCGGCGGACGTGCCGGTGTCAGGACCTGGCTCGGGCTGGCCGTGCTGGTCATGCCCGCCCTGCTGCTGTTCATGATGCTCACGATCTTGTTCCTGGCCATCCCCCAGCTGGCCGCGGACCTGAAGCCGAGCAGCACCCAGACCTTATGGATCGTCGACATCTACGGCTTCCTGATGGCCGGGCTGCTGGTCACCATGGGCACTCTGGGCGACAGGATCGGTCATCGGCGGCTGCTGGTCGCGGGCGCGGCCGTCTTCGCCGTCGTCTCGGTGATCGCCGCCAACACCTCCGACCCCGGCCTGATGATCGTCTGGCGGGCCGTGCTCGGCATCGCCGCGGCCACCCAGATGCCGGCCACTCTCGGTCTGATCTTCGCCACCTTCACCGACGCCCGGCAGCGCGGCATCGCCGTGGGCGTCTGGTCAGGCGCCATCTCCGTCGGTACCGGCCTCGGCCCGGTGATCGGCGGGGCCCTGCTGGAGACGTTCTCCTGGCGCGCGGCCTTCCTGGTCGGCGTGCCCGTCATGGTGATCGTGGCGATCGGCGCCCCGCTGCTGCTGCCCGATCACCGCAACCCGGCCGCGGGCAGGCCCGACCTGTTCAGCGTGGCGCTGTCGCTGGCGACCCTGCTGCCGATCGTCTACGGCGTCAAGGAGCTGGCCAAGGACGGCGGGCTCGCAGCGGCGGTGGTGAGCATCGGGCTCGGGCTGGCCTTCGGTGCCTGGTTCGTCGTTCGCCAACTGCGCCTGCCCGAGCCACTGCTCGACGTGCGACTGTTCGCCAACCGCACGGTCAGCGGCGCGCTGGGGGTGTTCCTGCTCTCCGCGACCGCGCTCGGCGGCATCTACCTGCTCTTCACGCAGTATCTGCAACTCGTCGAGGGCCTGTCGCCCCTGCGGGCAGGGCTGTGGGTGCTGCCCGGCGCGGCCCTGCTGGTGGTCGTCTCCACCCTCTCGCCGGTCCTGGTACGCCGCGTCCGTCCTGGCCACCTGATCGCCGCCGGACTGGTCGTCCAGGTGATCGGCTATCTGATGCTCACCCAGGTCGGCGCCGTCGGCGGCCTGCCGCTGCTGGTCGCGGGCTTCATGGTGCTCTACCCCGCCGTCGCCCCGTCCATGGCGTTGACCACCAACATGGTCGTCGGCTCCGTACCACCGCAAAAGGCGGGAGCAGCCTCCGGGCTGGCCACCACCTGCAGCGACCTGGGCATCTCGCTCGGTATCGCGCTCATCGGCAGCCTGGGAGTCGCCGTGTACCGCGCCCAAACCGATGGCACACTGCCCGCGAACCTGCCGCCCGAGGCCGCTTCGGCCGGCCGCGACAGCCTCGGCGGAGCAGTCTCCGCGGCCCAGGGGCTCCCGGCCGACCTGGGCGCCGCACTGCTCGTCCCAGCCCGCGAGGCCTTCACCAGCGGGCTCAATGTCGCCGCCGTCATCTCCGCCGCGATCGCCGCCGTCGCCGCGATCCTGGCGGCGGTCAGGCTCCGGCACGTCCCTCCGACCGGGCAGCCGGCGACCACGGCCGAGCAGCCCGCAGCATGATCGCGCTGAACTTCACGACGACGAAAGGTGATCCATGACGACCATCCGCCGCGCGACGGCCGACGACGCACCGACCCTGCGCGCACTGATGCGTGAACTGGCCGAGAACCAGGGCCACGCGGCGCAGGTGGCGGTGAGCGTCGATCGCCTCGCAGACCTGCTCACCCGCCCCGACGTCGGATACCTGATCGCCGAGCGGGACGGCAAGGCGATCGGCTACGTGTCCTGGCTCCAGCGGGTCAGCTTCTGGAGCGGCCAGGACTATCTCGCGCTGGACGACCTGTACGTGTGCTCCGAAGAGCGCGGCGCGAAGGTCGGCGAGCACCTGATGCGTGCCATCTCCGAGGTGGCCCGGCGCCGGGTGATCAGATGGGAGGTCGCTGAGGCCAACGTGGCGGCGCAGCGGTTCTACCGGCGCATCGGCGCCACTCTCGTCTCCAAGAAGATCTGCCGTCTGGTGGGCGACACGACCGTCTAGTGGTGTGACCGGAGGCCGTTCCCCTCAGCGTCGTGGCGCGTGAACCTGATCCAGTCCGGCGCGCAGGTCACGGGCGAGGGTCGCGGCGTCTCCGGTCTTCCAGAAGTGCATATAGAACAGGCGAGGCTGCTCGTACAGCATGTGATTGTGCAGCTCGATGATGGTCACGCCATGTGCGCGCAGGGCTTTGATCACCGGGTTGACCTCGTCGGCCGTCATGGTGAAGTCGCCGTTGATCGCCGCACGTCCGCCGCCCAGCGGTTGGAACGCCAGCATGGTGGACGCCTCCATCAGGTACGGCAGGGTGATGTGAGCACGGGTGTCGACGACTTTCTGGGCGACCGGGATGTGATACACCTGCACGCCGTTCTCGTTCTCGCCCCTGGTGCCGATGATGCGGTCCAGCTGTGCGGTGTTCAGGTCGACGGGATGTTCCTTTCCTTCCCGCTGGTTGAGCGGAATGCCGGTCTGCGCCAGGGCGGCGTGCACGGTGCGGGCGATCACGACGGGGTCGCCCTGCGCCCAGTAGTGCATCCACCACAGCCGCGGGGTCTCGTCCTGGATGTGCTTGTGCAGTGCGGTGATCTGCACGCCGCCGCGCTCCAGGCGATCGGCCACCTTGCCCACTTCGGCGCCGGTGAGAGTGACCTCACCGATCAAGAGCGCCTTGCCGGGGGTGGTCTGGTGGAACGACGCCTCGGCGTTCAGCTCCATGCCGGGATTCTCGGTGACTCCGGCGTTCACCACGTGCAGGTCGGTACGCAGCCACTCGGCCGTGTGCACGCCTCCCGCCTCGGTGGTGAGCGGCTGGCCGATCGCGCGGCCCACGGCGTTCCAGTCGATGGCACGGGCCTGTCCGGCCGCGGCGCCGGTGGTCATGGTCACTGTCACGGCGATGGCTGCGGCACCAGCCGCTACGCGTGCGGCCCTGCGCCGCAACGGTATGCGATAAGCCATATGGGCCTCCTCATATGCAGCTTCCGCTCACTGCGAGGGGGTGAGGGGCAGCGTGAGGCCGGTGTTCCGGTCGACCGCGTCAGAAAGTCGGCGGCAGTGCCGCGAACCGCTTCACCTTGGCCCGTAGTACGAACCGTCCCCGGAGTATCGCCTGGCGATATCTGATCCCGATTTGCTCCAGCCGTTCCCGATATGAGGGGGACGCAAACCCGTTTCTCGCTGCCCGCCAGGCCGCGCGTTGAGCCTTCTGCGCCGACGTGAACTTGGCGCGGAGCTTGCGATCGGTGCCAGGCACAGGCTTACCGTCGAGGTATGGCACACGACCTTGCCTTCGGCCCTGAGTGGGTGCCGTCGGCCTGCACGCTGCCCACCGCCGAGCGGCCACTGCGGGTGGCCGAGTTCGACGCGTTGTTCGCCGAGGTGGTGCTGGCGGTGCAGCGTCCCGAGCGCGAGCGGCTGCGGTTGGCACTCGTCTTCACACCGGACAACGCCGCCCGCGCCGCGGAACTGGCGGCGCGGGAGAACGGCTGTTGCTCGTTCTTCACCTTCACCCTCACCGTCGCCGAGGGCACCCTGACCCTGGAGGTGACGGTGCCGCCGGAGCAGGTGGCGGTGCTGGACGCGCTGCAGGCGCGGGCCGGCGCGGCGGCTGCCTCGGCGTGAGGCAGGCCATCGACGGGCCGCACCCGCGTACCGAGCTCGGGTCGAGGCCAACATCAGGACCTTGCGTTGCGTCTCGGTCTGACCACCGAACCTGCGCGTAGCCCCGGCGGGCACCGCACCGACCCGGTCGGCAGCGAACCGATCGCGCCCGCGACCCGTCTTGGTAGACATGATGACGCGGATGCTTGCGACGGGTTTCCTGGTTGCAGCCTTCTTGGTGGGTTCTGTGGGTGTAGCGGAGGCCTGCTCGAACTGCTCATGTGCGACGCGTACGCCACAGCAGCGCGTCAAGGACGCAGCGGCCGTTTTCTCCGCTACCGTCACGGACGTTCGCGTGGACGAACCGATGCTGAACGGCGGCAGCCTCACCGCCAGGCTCCGCACCGACCACGTCTACAAAGGCGAGCGCAAGGCCGAGTTCGAGGTGTTCACCAAGGCCCAGGGGGCGGCCTGCGGATATGAGTTCGTGAAAGGCGCTCGCTACCTGGTGTTCGCCGGCGCTCAGAGCTCGGGGCTGAGCACCACCTTGTGCTCGGGCAACAGGCTTCTTCCAGCCGGCGACCGGCCGTTGCGGCTCTCCGACCGAACCCAGGGCGTCGAGCCGCTCACCCGCGAGTTGATCGCTGCTCTGGGAACGCCTGCCCGCGCTCCCGGACTGCCGGCCCGAGCGAACCACGAGCCCGCACCCATCTCGGACTGGGCCGGTCCCACGGTGATCGCGACAGTGATGGGAGCGATCGTGCTTTCCGGCATCGCATGGACCCGCAAGCTTTCGCAACCGGGTCATGGTCAGTCCGCGCCGGAGACGAGGCCTACCCGGTAGGCGAGAACGACCACCTGCACACGGTCGCGCAGCTGGAGTTTCGCCAGGATCCGCGACACGTAGGTCTTCACGGTCTCGGCGGTGATGAACAGCTTCGCGGCGATCTCCGCGTTCGACAGGCCGGCGGCGATCTGTTCGAGCACCTCGAGCTCGCGGGGGGTCAGCGCCCGTACGACCGCGTCCCTGGCCGGCCTGGGGGTGTCGGCGGGGCGGAGGCGGTCGGCGAAGTGGCCGATGAGGGTGCGGGTGACGGCGGGGGCCAGCAGGGAGTCGCCGCGGGCGATGGTGCGCACGCCGTTGACCAGCTCCGCCGGTGGCGCGTCTTTGAGCAGGAAGCCGCCGGCCCCGGCCTTGAGCGCCTCGTAGACGTACTCGTCGACGTTGAAGGTGGTGACGACCAGCACCTTCGCGGGAGCTGCGGTGCCGGGACCGGCCAGTTGCCGGGTGGCCTCGATGCCGTCCAGGATGGGCATCCGGATGTCCATCACGATGACGTCCGGGCACAGCCGCCGCGCCGCCTCGACCGCCGCGCGGCCGTCCGCGGCCTCCCCGACCACTTCCATGTCGGGCTGGGCGGAGAAGATGGTGATGTAGCCGGCCCGCACCAGTTCCTGGTCCTCGCAGATGAGCACCTTGATCGGGGTCTCCGTCATGCCTGGCTCCTTGCGGGGATGAGGGCGCGGACGCTGAACCCGCCGTCGGGGCGGCCTGCGGCGACCAGTTCGCCGTCGAGCATGCGCAGCCGCCGGCGCAGCCCGTCCAGACCCCGCCCGCCCGACGGCACCACGGGGGCGGAGTCGGTGGACCCGTCGCTGGTCACCTCGATGGCGATGCGATCGGGGTGGTGGTGCACCGTGACCGTGGTGCGCCGTCCTGTCGCGTACTTCATCGCGTTGGTGAGCGCCTCCTGCACCACCCGGTAGGCGGCCAGCTCCACGTCCACGGCCTGTGGACGCGGCTCGCCGTGCTCGGCCAGCTCGACGGGCTGGCCGGACAGCCGGGCCTGCTCGACGAGGTGGCCGATCCTGCCCAGCGTCGGCGTGCGGTCCACGGGGCCAGACTCGCCGGTCGCCTCCAGCACGCCGAGCAGGTGCCGCAGCTCCGTCAGCGCCCGCCGTCCGGTGTCGCTGATGGCGGCGAGCCCGGCCCCGGCGCGATCCGGCGCCGCGCCGATCACGTACTGTGCCGCGTCCGCCTGGACCACCATCGCGGTCACATGATGCGTGACCACGTCATGCAACTCGCGGGCGATGCGTGCCCGCTCGGCGGCCCTGGCCACATCCGCGCCGAGCCGCCGGCGCTCCGCCTCGTCCGCCCGCCACTTGCGCATCCCCACACCAGCCATCCACATCACCACCAGCACCAGATAGAACGCGAGGAAGTCCGGGACTCGATTGGGCGACCCCAGGCCGACCAGCACGACCGCCAGCACGGCATATCCCGCGGTCGACACCGCCGCGAGGCGGCGACGGAACCCGACCTGGTGGGCTCCGGCCGCGTACACCGCCAGATAGAGCCCGATGCTGCCGAACGTCGACGGATAGGCCAGCGCCTGATGGATCGCGAAGGCCGTGCCGATGACCGCCAGACAGGCCGCCGGCCATCGGCTGCGCATGGCCAGCGGTGCGGACTGACCCAGGGCCAGCGCCACGGCCAGGGCGTCGGGCGGGCGCTGGGGCAGGTCGCCGAGCTCCGCCGAGATGGCGGACAGCGTCGGTACGAACGCCAGCAGCGTGAGCGTCGCCGCGAGCACACCGTCCTTGGCGTACCTGGGGCGAGCGCGCCACGAATCCGGCCAGGAGCGAACAGAACGGGTGACGCTCGCGAACATCGGGCAAGCCTAACGTCGGCCACGGCACCGGCACCTCGGCACCGATCGACGCCTCCAGGCCGAAGTCGCCGCCGGTCAGCGTCGTAGGACCGGAGACCTCGGCGATCAGTGCCGACCAGTCATTCAACGGCTGCCCCGGCGTTAGCTCGCCGAAGCTACAGCCCCTGGGAAAAGTGCCAGGCGCGTTCAGGTCAGTTTGGGGAGGAGGAGCCATTCCTTCCAGGACAGGTCGTGCCGCTCCAGGTGCTTCAGGTCCTGCTCGTACGTCATGTCGGCCGTAGGCCAGCCGTACGCCTCGCCGTAGATGGACCAAAGGCGCTCCGACCATGGTCGAGGTCGAGGTCGCCGGAGGCTACGATCTGCAGCTCCACGCCTGCCCGGCATCGCCGGATCATCCGCACGCCGACCTGATCCAGTGAGTTTCTGCAGCGTGGCAGTGGCGCTCTGACAAGACGTCCGTCGGTTCGCGCCGCTGCGGCCGTCCCGGGGCCTGGGTTCGACCGGTAATCCCACCCCCCAAGCCCCAGGGGTGACGAAGGAGATCGCTCTGCCACTGTCCACGCGACCAGTCTCATCTGCCCCGGCTCGGCCGCCGGCAGCGTCACCGACCGGTGCGGCTCAGCGGGTCCGGTAGCGCGCGTAGATGAGTCCGCTGTCGAAGGCGCGCTCCTCGACCAGCTCGAGATCGAGGCGCACGCCGTCGGGGAAGAACCGCTTGCCGCCGCCGACCACGCTCGTGGTGATGAACAGGTGGAACTCGTCCACCAGACCGGCCGCGATCGCCTGCGCCGCGAGGTTCGGGCCGTCGACGGTGAGGTCGTGATCAGCCTCGGCCTTGAGCTTGCGCACCGCGTCCGGGTCGAAGGTCCGCTCGATCCTGGTCTTCGCGCTGGACACCGACTCCAGCGTCGTGGAGTACACGATCTTCTCCGCGGCCTGCCAGTCGCGGGCGTACTGCAGGATGTGCGGCGGCTGGTCGGGTTCGGTGTGCGCGGTCTCCCAGTAGACCATCGTCTCGTACATCCGTCGGCCGTAGAGATACGTGCCGACGGGGCGGAAGAGGTCGTTGATGAAGGTGTGCACCTCCTGGTCGTCGGCCCCGGTGCCGAGGTCGCCCTCCGCCGCCTCGGCGTAGCCGTCGAGCGAGGTGATCATCGAGTATATGAGCTTTGCCATGCGTCTCCTCGGGGTACGAGCGCGTCAGTCTGCCGGTGGTCCTGCAGGTTGTGACCTCCGCACGACCCGGAACTCATCGGCCGGCCGGTTCCGTCAACCGCCACATCCCGGACGAAGCGCACCTCAGGCTGCCGCCCAGCTCCACCGACCCGGCCAACACGAACCCGCCGCGACCAGAACCGTCACTGTACGTCTGGACGTGCCAGCTCAAGATTGACGTGAGTGAGGTCAGCACTTCCGATGTCAGGTGTATTGCGAAGGTAGTGGCGACCGTCCGTCCAGGAGGCGATCGTGGGAGGAGCAGTCGACGACCTATGCGCTGGTATGGAGACGGCGGCGACGCTGCGGCGACCGCCACACCTTCGCCTGCGCGCTGTCGCAGGCCTCCGGCCACAACCGCGCCGAACTGGAGCGCCGCCTCGGCCACGCCAAGGACCCGCTACCTGCGTGTACATCAACCCGCCCGACGACATCGCCGCCGGCTACGTCGAAGGCTTATGGCTCAGGAGACCTGGGAACCCCGACACGACGAAAGTGTGGCGGGAATAGCGACGTGGCGTCACACATCGTGACCGCCCGAGAAACACTCGCTCTGAGCTGGATCGAGCATGATCGCGCGGGTGTGGACCGGCTGTTCAGGTGACGGGGTCTGTGAGGTCAGGGGCTCCGGCGCCGGCAAGGCCGTGCAGGAGCAGGTTGGTCAGGGTGTCGATGATCTCGCCGTCGGAGGCATTCGGAGCGCCCCGTCCGGCAGTGAGTACGGCGTAGCCGAATGTCGGCCATGACCGATTGGAGGCGGGCCACAATCACCGGGAGATGCTCGCCGTGGGCGCGCCAGGCGACGGCCAGGTGCCGGCGCAGTTGATCGCGATCGGACAGGTCATGGTCGCGCGGGTGCTCCCAGGCCGCGACCTCGGCGTCGGCCTGCTGCTCCAGGTCGGCCATCAGAGCCTGAAGCAGCTCCTCCTTACCGGCGAAGTGGTCGTAGAACGACCCGGTGGCACGGCCGGCCGCGGCGGTGATGTCGGTGATCTTGGTGTTCAGGTAGCCGCGCTCCATGAACAACCGGCGCGCGGCGTCTTTGAGGGCGGTCTGGGTCTCGGCCGCCTTGGCCTTTCAAGGCGTTCCGAACCATGCGGAGAGTGCCTCACGCAGCGTGGGCGTGGCGCTGTCCGTGGACTCGTCGAGGCCGGCGGCCCAGGCGACGTGGCCGTCCGGGCGGATCAGCAGGGCGTCGGCCGGTCGATCGTCGGTCTTGGCGGTGTGGACGTCGAGGAGATGACGCCAGTCCCGGGCGGTCTGGCGGAGCTCTGGGCGGTCGGCCAGGTCGAGCAGGACGGGCCGGGCGGGGTGCATGAGCTTGGCGACGCTGGTGATGCCCTGGCCGGTGTGCAGGGTGAGGTCGGGGGCGAAGGCGCCGGCCAGCGGATGATGGCCGGTGCCGGGCATCGGGTAGCGGATGTCGGTGCCCGCGACCAGGGCTCCCATGCGGCGCAGCGGCTGCTCGTCGGCGAGCAGTTCCTGGAAGACCTCCCGCAGCGCTTCGGCGGCTGCATCGTGCCCGCGCCGCAGGGCCACCTGTGCTCGGGTGTGCAGCAGGGTGCGAGCGCCGGCCAGGTGGCGTTCGGCGTGGTAGGTGTCCAGCAGGCCGGCCGGAGCCGTGCCGTGGAGGTCGGCGGCCAGCTTCCAGGCCAGGTTGACCGCGTCCAGCATGCCGGCATTGAGCGCCACTCCGGTGGCCGGGAACAGGTGCGCCGCGTCACCGGCCAGCAGGATCCGCCCCTCGCGGTAGCGTTCGGCCTGGCGGGCCTTAAAGGTGAAGCGCGACAGCCGGGCCGCCTCGGCCACCGGCAGGTCGGCGCCGAGCACGCGGCGCACGCTGTCCTGCAGTTCGGTGACGGTCATCGGGATGTCGTCGTCGTAGTCGGTGTTCTCCTCTTCGATGGTGTAGATCGAGACGATCGCGGAGTCGGGTGAGGAGCCGAGGCCGAGCAGACCGTGGTCCGTGCGGGTGAAACCGGCGCGGATGGTACCGAAGCCGGGCACGTCCACATCGCCATTGCCGCGCACGTTCACCGTGTCGGGCAAGGTGACCTGGGCCAGCCGGTTGACCTCCGGATAGACGGTGCCGGGGAACGGCACGCCGGCCCAGTCACGGATGCGGCTGCGCGCGCCGTCACATCCGACGAGGTACCGGCTGCTCGTCCGGTACGGCCCGTCCGGGCCCCGCACGTCCACGGTCACCGCGTCGTCGTCCTGGCTCACCCCGATCACCTCGTGTCCGCGGCGGACATCGACGCCGAGTTCGCCTGCGCGTTCGTCGAGCAGCCGCTCAAGCAGTTGCTGCGGGAGCGGCAGGGCGTGCATCGGGGGATCAGGCAGCCGGGTGAAGTCCAGATGCACCCCGCCGAAGGGGAACCGGGGAGCCGGCACAGGGCCGGTGCAGGCCGCTTCGAAACGTTCCAGCAAGCCCCGGTAGCGCAGCAATTCCAAGATCTGCCCGCCCAGGCCGCCCGCCTTGGGGGTGTTCCGGGGCCGCGGCTGCCGTTCCAGCACCAGCGGCCGCACCCCGGCCAAGCGTAGTTCGGCAGCCAGCATGAGACCGGTCGGGCCGGCCCCCACGATGATCACGTCGGTGTCTCCCGCCGGCCGCTCTCCTCGCAAGTCTTCTTCCGTGGGTCGGGTGGCATCGTGATGCTTCATCATCCATGACCTTTCGATCGTGTCGTTTGTCGCGTTGTGATGCGCGATGCGTATGTCACGTAGCCGGACCGGAACGCGGTTGTCAGCCCGGAGCTTGACGGCTGAGGTGTTCCCAGGCGCGGTACGCCTCGGTCCTGGCCTGGTTCATCTGGTGGACCAGGTCGAAGGACTGGCTGCCGACGATCAGCCGCAGGGGCGGGTCGGGCAGGTCCACGAGCTTCATGAGGACCGGTGCGGCCGTGCTCGGGTCGGGCCCCGCCTCGTCGCCCCACATCTCGGCCGGCTTCGCTCGCAGCGGGTCATAGGCCGGGTCGGGCGTGGTGGCCGTCGTGCCGGTGGTGAACAGGCCGGTGTCGTAGCCACCCGGCTGGACGATGGTGACCTTGACGCCGAAGGGTTCGACCTCCGTGGCCAGCGCCTGGCCGAGGGAGTCGATGGCGGACTTGCCCGCCGCGTACAGACCGGCCGAGCCACCCCGCCGCCCGTGCCCATCGTCGTCACCAGGAGGATGTGGCCCGAGCCCTGGGCCCGCAGGTGGGGCAGCACGGCCTGGGTGAGCCAGATCTGGCCCAGGACGTTGACGTCGAAGTGGGCTCGGACCTGGGCCTCCGTGGCCTCTTCGACCATGCCGTACAACATCGCGCCGGCGTTGTTGACGACGATGTCGAGCCTGCCGAACGCGGTCACCGCCCGTTCCACGCCCTCGTGCACCGCGGCGCGGTCGGAGACGTCGAGCGGGACGCACGCCAGGGTGTCGGGGTGGCGGGCCTGCAGGCCCGCCAGTGGCGCCACGTCGCGGGCCGCGGCCACAATCTCCCCTGCTCAGCGCCGCCTCCGTGAAGGCTCTGCCCAGACCCCTGGACGCACCCGTAATGAACCAGACACGCATGACACTCACTCCTGGCATCGGTCGTTGAGCTCCTTTCATCAGTCGTCGATCGCCTGGTAGAGCGTGGTCCAGAAGTCGTTCATCAGGTGCGCCGGACTCGGAACGGAGTAGCCGAGCTGGCAGAGCAGGATTCCGGTGAGCTGGTTGACCGGGTCGGCGTAGGCCGAGGTGCCGCTGCCCCCGTCCCAGCCGAACTGGCCGATCGGCGCGTAGTCGCCGCGGTACGTGCGCACCGCCATGCCGATGCCCCAGCCGCCCTGCTGGCCCTGACCGAAGGAGATGTGCACGTTGTTGACCGCCATGGCGGTGCGGGGGGCGTTCTGTTCGGGGGTGAGGCGGTTGGTGGTCATCAGCTCCACGGCCGGGCGGGACAGGATGCGCCGGCCGTTGTGCACCCCGCCGTTGAGCAGCATCCGGAAGTAGGCGTGGTAGTCGTCGGCGGTCGAGACCAAACCGCCACCGCCGCCCTGGAACGCCGGCGGCTTGCTCCAGCGGCCACCCTCGGGCTCGTCCCACGCCAGGAACTCACCCGTCTGCGGGTCGGGGGCGTACAGGGTGGGCAGCCGGTCGATCTTCTCGGCGGGCACGTGGAAGCCGGTGTCGGTCATGCCGAGAGGCTCGAAGATGCGCTCGCGCAGGAACTCCTCGAACGACTGGCCGGTGACCCGGGCCACCAGCACGCCTACCAGGTCGTTGCTGATGTGGTACTGCCAGCGCTCGCCGGGCTGGTACTGCAGCGGCAGCGCGCCCAGGCGGCGCATCCACTCGTCCGGCCCGGGCTGCGGCTCCGGTCCCGAGGGCGTGAGGTTCTGCTCGAAGATCGCGTTCATGATCGGGGTGCCCAGCGAGGTGAAGTCCATGCCGAGCCCGAAGGTGGAGGTCAGCACGTCCCGCACGGTGATCGGCCGGCGCGCCGGAACGGTGTCGTCCAGCGGGGCGTCGGGCCGCGTCAGCACCTGCCGGTCGGCCAGTTCCGGCAGCAACGCATCCACCACGTCGTCCAGCCGCAGCCGGCACTCGTCCAGCAGCACCATCGCCGCCGCGATCGACAGCGGCTTGGACGTGGAGGCCATCCGGAAGATCGTGTCCCGGCGCATCGGCGCGCCACCGTCATGGCGCATCGTCCCGATCGCTTCGACGTGCGTCTCACCGCCCCGGCTGACCAGGGCGACCAGCCCGGGAATCCGCTTGGACTCGACATGCCGTGCCAGCACCTCGCGCAGTCTGCGCAGCCCTGCTTCGGAGAAGCCGCTGTTGTTTTGCCCCATCATGAAGCTCCTTGCCCTTAAGTGTTCGATCTGCGAAACCCGTCCCGGCTTGACCTCTTTGGCCGCGGCGAGCCGTTCATGTGCTCCACCATCGCCGACCGCGCTGATACCGGGCCGTCACCGTCCTGACGCCCCAGCTGACACGCGACGGAAGGCCGCCCGCATGGTCCGCGACCTCGGCCCACTGGAGCTGTGAAGGGAGCATCCGCGACATCGCCCCTCGCCCGGGAACCGCACGTCGGCCGCATCGCACAGCGACTGGCCAGGCCCGGAAACCAGCCGGTCGTTCAAGATCCACGAGCCGCTGTTCAGTCGTAGTGTGGCGTTATCGCCGACCGGACATGCGGTAGGGAGTTTCTGTGAACCAGTCCGTCCCGTACGACAAGCAGGAACAACTGCAGCAGATCCAGAGCGGCCTCATGCAGAACGAGCAAATCATCGCCGTCTATGACGCCATCGGCGCGGGAACGGCATTTCTGGGACTCGCCGACCGCCGTGTGATCATCCAGGACAAGTCCTTCATCGGCAAGAAGGTCGCGATCACCAGCATGTGATCCTGCGTTTCCTCTCCCAGCGCTGACGCCCTCGCGACCTCAGCCGAACCGCCGGCCGCGACCCCGCCATCACGGAGAAGCCGAGACGTCTCAGATGCAACAGCGAATGACCGCCCTTGTCGCTGAAGCTGGGTATCGCACTGACGAACCGATCGTGGTCGGAATGCAGAAGCACGGGTCTGTCATCCAGCTGGCCCAAGGGCTGACTGTCACGACGCCCACCTACGTCGCGTCGCTGTCGAAGCAGATGACCGCGGCCTGCGCGGCGCTGCTCGCCCATGATGGTGCTCTGGACATGCAGTCGCCTTTGTCACGGTGGCTGCCCGAGCTACCGGCATGGGCCGAGACCATCCGTCTGCGGCACCTCGTCCATCACACGGCGGCTCTCCCCGCTGATGCCCAGATCGACGCCATCATCGGGAGCGGTACGGACCGGACCGGCGCAGGCGTCATCGAAGCACTCACCCAGTTCCCGAGCCTCGACCATCAGCCCGGAACTCAGCACGTCTATTCCAACGCCGGATACGTATGCCTGGCCGCCGTCGTGGAGCGAGTGGCCGACCAGCCGCTGCCCGATCTGGCGCAGCATCGCCTCTTCGCTCCACTGGCGATGACCGGCACCCGTTACTGGCGCGGGCCCGAACCCACGCCCCCAGGGGCTGTGCCGCTCGTCTGCCCGCATCCGGCCCCACTGTCCCTTGGCGACGGAGGGGTATGGAGCACCCTCGGCGATCTGCTGCGATGGGGCCAGGCGCTCAACGCCGACGAGCTCGGCATCTCCACTCTCATGGAGACTCCGGGACGCCTCGATGACGGAACGCCGATCGACTACGCCTGGGGCATCGGCGTCCGATCACATGCCGGACACCGGGTCTTCCGTCACGGAGGAGGCTGGACAGGCCTGCGTGCCCAACATGCCCGAATACCCGACCTGGGCCTGAGCGTGGCTCTCATCACAATGAACGACCACACCGAACGCCGGGTCACACTCCTGAACAGCCTTCTCGATGAGGTGACGAAACCAGCCGCGACTAATCGTGCTGCCGGCGCACCATCTCGGTGATCCAGATGGGCGCGAACGGAGACGTGCAGCCCGGGGAAGTCGGGTAGTCCTTGAGCACCTGCAGGCGCTCACCGATGTCGAGAGCACGGGCGCGGTGCTCGGCGTGCTCGATCCCGATCTGAGCCAGGCAGTTGTTCATCGCCCACTGCAGGCGATCCGGGGCGTCTTTCATCTCCGCCTCGATGACGTCGAGCAGCCCCGCGAGGTCGAGGCCCTCGGGCTTCTTCGTCACGCGTTCGGCGGTCAGCGCCCAGCCGGCGCTCGCGACCACCGGATCCGGATCGGCGAACCAGACCAGGCGCAGCTCTTCGGCGTGCGGGTTCTTCTTCACCACGTAGTTCACGAGCCAGTCGTGCACCTTGGGTGTGCGTGCCTCGCGCACCATGACGTCCAACTGGTCACGCTCGAACGCCTTCGGGCGGCAGATCAGGAGCGCCAGCAGTCTCGCCGCGGTGTCATCCG
Organism: Nonomuraea terrae; assembly: GCF_004348995.1. GTDB lineage: Bacteria > Actinomycetota > Actinomycetes > Streptosporangiales > Streptosporangiaceae > Nonomuraea > Nonomuraea terrae. Next base: position 30,583 of record NZ_SMKQ01000024.1, on the reverse strand, counting down.
TCTCCCAGAGCCGGCACGCGAGTTCCTGCTGCGTCTTCAGCCGCTTCGCGAGCGCGCGCAGCTTGCTGAGGTTCACACCGTGATCGTCACCGTGTTTCTCGTTCACCTCGCGTATCCGCGGGTCCTCAAGCTCGGTGAGCTCGGCCATCACCTCGGCCACCGTTGTCTCGGCCACCTCAGCCTCCTGTCCGTTACCTGCGGATGCAGCCTACGGCGGAAGTCGGCATCCTGTCGTACACACCGGTTCGCCGGCCACCTTGGGAAGGGTAGGGCAGGGGTCTGACAGCCGTGGGATGCGTGGGCATCCCCCGGCGTCCGCCGAGACGGCGTCAGACCGGCACGGGGCCGGGGTCAGATGGTGAGGACGATCTTGCCGCGGGTCCGGCCTGTCGCGCTCAGGCGCCACGCCTCGGCCGCCTCGGCGAGCGGCAGTGTCTTGTCCACGTGAATCGTCATCTTGCCCGCGTCGATGAGCTCGGCCAGGGTCGCCAGGTCGGCCGCGTCGGGGCGGACCCAGATGATGTGGCCGCCGTGCTCCTGGACCCGTCCCCCGGCGATGGACACCACACGATCGGCGCGCCGGGCCAGCGCGAACGACACGTCGATCGCCTCGTCACTTCCGACGAAGTCGAGGGCGGCGTCGACGCCTTCGGGCGCCAGTGCGCGTACCCGGTCGGCCAGGCCCTCCCCGTAGGCGACCGGTTCGGCGCCCAGTGAGCGCAGGAAGTCGTGGTTGCGCTCGCTGGCGGTGCCGATGACGCGGGCGCCGAGCGCCGCCGCGATCTGCACGCCGAGCGATCCCACACCGCCGGCCGCCGCGTGGACCAGTACGGTGTCGCCCTCTGTCACCCCGGCGCGCTTGATCGCCTGGTATGCGGTCAGCCCGGCCAGCGGCACCCCCGCCGCCTGCTCCCAGGTCGCGGAGGACGGCTTCCTGGCGAGCATCCGCACGTTCGCCGAGACGAGCTCGGCGTAGGTGCCGTTCTTCGCCCAGTCCTTGCGCGCGTAGCCGTAGACCTCGTCGCCGACCGCGAACTCCGGGGAGTCGAGCCCGACGCGTTCGACGACGCCGGCCACGTCCCAGCCGGGGATCAGGGGGAAACCGGTCTCCATGATGGGGTCGAGATAGCCGGCGGCGAGCTTCCAGTCCACGGGATTCACGCCCGCGGCCTTGACCCGGATCAGCACCTCGCCGGGCGCGACCTTGGGCTCGGGAAGGTCGACGAGATGGAGATCGTCCGCCGAACCGAACTTATCCAGAACGACCGCTTTCATATCGATGAACTCCGCTCTGCTGTCATTACCGGCCCCGTCGTTCGACGCGACCGGACACCGCCTGGCCAGCGTATGTGCTGGGGCGGATCAAGCAACGGAGCGGTACGGGGTGACACCCGGGAACAGCTCGCCGAAGCCCATGCGGTCCAGGAACTTCTCCTGGGCATCGAGCAGCGCGTGGTTGAGCTCCTCGACGCCGGCCTCGGTGAAGTCGACCACGCTGCGGAAGGGCCGGGTGCCCGAGGGCAGGGCGAGGATGCGCGTGATCTCCTCGGCGACGGCGACCGGCTCGGCGTCGGCTCCCTGGAAGAGGGTCTCGGTGGCCTCTTCGTTCCTGTCCACCATGTCCCCCAGAACGGCGGCGTAGTCCCGCGCGACCCGGGTGTCGCCGGCGTGGTCGGCGTTGGGGAAGTGCGAGGTGCCCTTGGTGAACGGGCCCGGCATCACGATGGTCGTCTCGATGCCGAACCGGCCGACCTCGTACCCGGTGACCTGCGCCAGGATGTCGAAGCCGCCTTCGAGGCCACGTACGGGCCAAAAAACGGCGGCACCATGACGGAGGAGGTGCTGCCGACGTAGAGGAGTGTGCCGGAGCGGCGGGCCCGCATGTGCGGCAGCACCGCGCGGTTGACGCGCTGCGCGCCGATGAGGTTCACGTCGAATTCCGCAGGTCGAGCCCGTCGCGCCGGGCGAAGTCGAGCAGCTCGCGCGCATGGGCGGCGTTGCGTCCGCCGGGGTCGCGCATGCTCGCGTGGACGGTGTGGCCGGCGGTGGCCAGCGCCCGGGCGGTGAGGTTGCCGATCCCGCTGGAGGCGCCGGTGATGAGGACGACTGAGGACATGTTCTGCTCCTTGGTTCGAGGGCGGGCCACCGCCGTGGCGCGCGGCGGCCCGCCAGGCGTTCAGTTGCCGGTGGTCAGCACCATGCGGAAACGGACGTCGCCGCTGACGGCCCTGGTGAAGGCGGCGCCGGCCTCTTCCAGCCGCGCCTGCTCGATCCACGCCCGCACGCCGGTCTGCGCGGCGAACCGGAGGGTGTCCTGCGTGTCGATCGAGGTGCCGGAGAAGTGGCCGTAGACGCGCTTGCCTCCGTGACCGAGCTGGAAGAGCGACGCTTCGACCTTCTCCATGCTGAGCCCGGCGAGCACGAGCTCGCCGTGCAGCCCCAGCCCGTCGATGGTCGCCGACGCGGCCGCGGCCGAGGAGACGGTGGAGAGCACGACCTTGGCCCCGCCGAGCGCCTGCAGCTCCTTGGCGACGTCGGCGGTGCTGTTGTCGATGTAGTGGCTCGCTCCGAGCTGCCGGGCGAGCTCGGCCTTGTCGCCGCGCGCGATGGAGACCGTCTCGAAGCCCATCTTCGCCGCGAACTGCACACCGAGGTGGCCCAGACCGCCGAGGCCGAGAACGGCCACGGTGTCGCCCGGACGGGCGGCGCTGCGGCGCAGCGCGTTGTACGCGGTCACGCCGGCGCACGCGAGCGGGGCCGCCTCGGCGGCCGTCAGCTCGTCCGGGACGGCGGCCAGGGCCATCGCCGGGACGACGACGGAGTCGGCGAAGCCGCCAGGGTAGCTGACGCTCGGGATCTGCAGCTCCTCGCAGTAGATGCCCTCACCGGTACGGCAGGCGTGGCAGTGGCCGCAGCTTCCGCCGTACCAGCCGACGGCCACGCGGTCGCCGACGGACCAACCGGTCACACCCGGCCCGACGGCGTCGACACGGCCGGCGATCTCGTGGCCGAGGGTGAGAGGAAAGGAGGCACCCGGGAAGTGGCCGGAGCCGACCAGCATGTCCGAGTGCGTGCAGATGCTGCACGCCTCGACGGTGACGCGGACCTGGTTGACGCCCGGCTCGCGTACGGGCTGCTCGACCAGGGTGAAGTCGGCTCCGGGCGCGGCGAGCCGCATCTGCCGGTTGACAGTGATGGACATGGATCCCCCATGGTGGTCGGTATGAAGTCGGGCGGCTGTTGCCCCCGGCGCATCCATCGTCAGCCGCCGGCCGGACGGGAACCAGGCTCTGCCAGAGCGTGGGTACGAGGCGCCTGCCACACCACGAACCGCCCTGTCAAGGCCGGTGGCTGGGCTTGACGAACCGTGGCTAACCGGCGGCCATGGGGGTTTCCTGGTAGTGACGTAAGGAGGGGCGACATGGATCACAAAGAGTTGTCCGACTTTCTGCGGAAGCGACGTGAGGCGCTGCAGCCGGAGGACGTCGGCCTGCCCCGCGGGCGACGCCGGCGCACTCCAGGGCTGCGCCGCGAGGAGGTCGCCGCGCTCGCGGTCATGTCCCCCGACTACTACAGCCGGCTGGAGGGCGGCCGGGGGCCGCAGCCGTCGGAGCCCATGCTGACCGCCATCGCGCGGGCACTCCATCTGACCCTGGAGGAACGCGACTACCTCTTCCTGCTCGCCGGCCACGGCATACCGGCGCGGTCCACGCGTACGGACCACATCAATCCCGGGCTGCTGCGCATCCTCGACCGGCTGGAGGACACTCCGGCCATGGTGATGAACCGGCTCACCGAGACGCTCATGCAGACGCGCGCCCATGTGGCCTTCGACGGCGACCACAGCCGCCACACCGGTCAGGAACGCAGCGCGATCTACCGGTGGTTCGCGGGCGACGACGACAGGGCCAGGTATCACCCGTCCGCGTGGGACCTGCACAGCCGCACTCTCGCCTCCATACTGCGTTCCGTGCACGCCGTGGACGGCCCGGCCTCACGGGCCGGAGCGCTGGTGCGCACGCTGCTGAGCACCAGCGAGGAGTTCCGCCGTCTGTGGGAGGACCACGAGGTCGGCGTCACGCACACCAACGTGAAGCGGTTCCGGCACCCCGTCGTCGGCGCGCTCGAACTGCACTGCCAGATTCTGAACGACTCCGACCAGCAGCAGACGCTGCTGGTCTTCACCGCCACCCCGGGAAGCGAGAGCTACGAGAAGCTCCGGCTGTTGTCGGTCATCGGCAACCAGCAGGTCACTGGGGAGGCCCCGGCGCCCGTCCACGGGGTGCCCACCCTCTGATCAGGCCCCAGCGGCTGCTCGGGGAGTTCGGTCAGCCGCACCGTGCACAGGCCGCCGCGTTCGGCCTTCACGTCGACGACCTTGGGCTGGGTGCCGGGGGCCAGGAGGTACTCCTCTTCGCCGGTGAAGGCGGAGAAGCTCCGGATGCCCACCGCCCGTACGGGAGGCAACGACCACCGCTTCCTCACCTACGACGACCTGCGGAAGACCGTCCTGGAGCAGCTCGGCGACATCGACAGCCGCCCCGGGGAGCGGGTACGCGTCAAGCCGCCCACGAGCCGGTCGCGCGGCTGACGCGAGCCGGCCCGCGGAGCCGTGCGGCGGCTCAGTTCGCTGACAGCGGGACCTCGACGCCGCTGAAGGTGTTGGCGGACGCGTCCGCCACGGTGACCGGGCCGTCGGTCCGGATGCCGAAGTGGTCGTTGCCGATCGTGTTCCCGCTGACCTTGATCGTCAGCGGTTCCACGGACGTGACGAGCACACCGGTGGTCCGATCCCCCTTGGTGTTGTTCGTGCCGATGGTGTTGGCGCCGCCGATGACGTTGCCGGTGAAGTCCTGGCCGGCGGCCAGGCTGCGCACGCTCACCCCGGCGCCGGCGTTGCCGCTGACGATGTTGCCGCGCACGATGTTCCCGTGCACGGCGCCGCCGGCCACCGACGACGTCAGGGTCACCCCACCGCCCCCGTTGCCGGTGACGGTGTTCGTCTCGACCGTGGTGCCGTACACCCCGGCCTTGCCGCGGCCGGCGAGGAGGATGCCGTCGCCGAGCGGGTTGTCCTGCACGGAGTTGCCGGTGACCACGTTGTCCGCGGCCGGCCCCGCCTCGTCGCTGATGACGATTCCGGCGGCGTTGCCGCGGCTGGTGTTGTTCACCACCTTCGAGTGGGAGCTGCCCATGAGGTGGATGCCGCCCCGGTTGTTCAGCACCACGTTCCCGACGACGGAGACGTTGTCCACGCCCCTGACGAGGATCCCGTCGCCGGCGGCGTTCTGCACGGTGAAACCGGCCACTGTGACGCCGGGGGCGCCGATCTCGATGCCGTTGGGCCGGCCGGTGGCGTCGATGACGACGTTGCCGTTCACCTCCAGCGAGAGCGGCTTGGTCACGGCGACGCCCTCCTTGTAGGTGCCGCCGCAGACGACGACCCGGCCGCCCGAGGCGACCGCGCGGACGGCCGGGTCGATCGACCGGAACTTCGCGGTGCCGCAGGAGGTGTTCGCCCCCGTGTCGGTGCCCGTCTGCGACACGTACACCGTCCGCGGAGCGGGAGGCGCCTGTGGGAGGGAGAAGGCGTACAGCTTGTCGTTCGAGCCGTCGAACGGGAAGCCCATGGCGAGGGTCTGGTAGCCGGAGCCCCAGTAGAGCGAGCCGTCGACGATCGCCGGGCCGCCGACCACGGAGCCGCCGCTGGGGAAGGCCCACTCGACGGTGCCGGTGGCGCCGTCGAGCGCGTACATGTTGTCGCCCTCAGGGCCGAAGGTGCCTCCGTACAGGATGCCGTTGGCGGCGGAGACGAAGCTGAAGACGAGCCCGCCCTGCGGGTCGGCCGTCTGCCAGAGGATCTTGCCGGTGGCGGCGTCGATGGCCGCCCAGAAACCCGCCTTCGTCGTCGTCTTCACGCCGGTGGCCGAGGTGATCGTGGTCTCGATGCCGTCGGAGTTGGTGACGGCGGCGTAGATGCGGCTGCCGTCGGTCGCGGAGCCCCACTCCAGACCGCCGGCCAGGCCGCCGGGGCCGACCACCGTCCGCCAGACGATCTCGCCGGTCGCCGGGTCGAGCGCCCAGTAGATGCCGCTCTTCTGGCCGATGCCGAGCAGGTCCCTCGACTTGCCGTCGATCACCGTGGTGAACAGGTTGGGCGCCGACCCGAAGTCGAAGTCAGGGCCGAACTGCTGGTCGCCTGTCCACGTGTCGGCCGTCAGGGTGTGCGTCGCCCACCTGATCGCGCCGGTCTTCCCGTCGAAGGCGATGACGGCGTCGATGTGATTGTCGGGCGACGGCTGCTCACAGCCTGTCTCGTCCGGCTTGGTGCACACGCCCTCCGGGGCCGTGTAGTTGTTGCCGGTGGCGGCGTAGACGAGCCCGGTCCTCTGGTCGACCGCCGGGGTGCTGCCCCAGACCGCGCCTCCGGTGTAGCCCTCCGGCACGGTGTACGTCTTCCACAGCAGCTTGCCGGTGGCCGCGTCCAGGGCCACCACGCTGCCCCGGAAGGTCGGCTCCTCGGGCAGCGCCTCCGACTTGGAGGAGACGCCCACGTACACGACGCCGTCCGACACCACCGGAGAGCCGGTGATCATCGCTGCGGGGGTGTTGTCGACGACGGTGCTCCAGCGCCGCTCGCCGGTGAGCGCGTCCACGCCGAAGATGCGCGCGCCCGACAGGGTGGGGCTCTGCAGCCCGCCGTCCCCCAGCACCAGCAGGCCGTTCCAGTACGCCGGGCCCGACCGCGACACGTCCCCCTTGACGCCCGTGTAGTCGCTGACCGGTCTGGTCCACAACGCGCGGCCGGTGGCCGCATTGACCGCGCTCAGGTTCCCGCCCCAGTCCGGCGCGTAGACCACGCCGTTGACCACGGCCGGAGTGGCCGAGACACTTCCCTTCGCCGTGAACGTCCACCGGTTGCGCAACGTCCCCACGTTGCCCGGCCCGATCGCGGTCTCCGTCGCCGCGTAGTGGGTGTTCCTGACGTTCTGCCCGGCGGACGTCCAGTCCGCCACCACGGGAACCCCGCCGGCGGCCGCTTCGGCGGTCCCCGGCAGTGCCACGGCGGCCCCTGCCAGCGCCAGGCTCGCGGCCAGCCTGCGCAGCCGCCCTCGCCGGACACGGCTCGTTGTCGTCACTTGCGCTTCCCCCTCAAGATCGTGCGACTTGCGGGAGGCAGTAGAGCGCAAAGGTGGGCGAAATATCCGCGCATTTCTACCTTGTAGAGCCCATGACCTCCGTCACGGAACCCAGGGGCGGGCGGGAAGCGCCGTCTCCTCCCCGGCCTCCACGAACCAGGCGTTGCGGTCGGGAAGGACGCTCACGACGTCGTGCAGCCGGGTGCCCACGTAGTGGAGGGCGACGCCGTCTTCCGTGGCGTAGCCGGCCGGGAGCTTCCCTTCGCGGACGAACCGGCGGAAGCTCGACCGCCGGGGCTGCTCGCCCAGGTCGTCGTGGACGCCGTTGCTGAACGGCAGGAACCCCAGCGCGTCGTCCAGCGCGTCGAGCTCGTCGCCCAGCACTCGCGCAGGATCTCGTCGAGCCGGTGCACCTCGGCCAGCCGCATGGCCTGCCAGATCTGCACGCCGACGTGCCGGAAGCCCTCCGGCGGATACAGCACCCCTGAGCAGGCCAGGATCTGCGGCTCCCTGCTCACGGAAGGAGCGCTTCGACGAGCGAGGCGGCGGTGGCCCGCAGCCGCTCGGGGTCCTGGTAGACGCGTTCCATCACGACGATGCCGCGCGTCATGGTGATCAGTACGCGCGCCGCCTCCTCCGGCGGGATCGTGAGCCGGGAGCGGGCCTCCTCGGTCGAGATCCGCTCGCGCAGCAGCCGCTCCATGCCGTCGATCAGCTCGCGCAGCGCGACGCGGATGCGCTCGCCCTCGGCCTTGGTGTCGATCGCGGTCTTGGTCGACAGGCAGCCGCGGGTGGGCACGCCCGTGGTCATGGACGTGATGGTGAAGTCGAAGAAGTCGCGCAACGCCTGGTCGACGTCGGGATGGGCGAGCGTGCGGGCCACCTCTCCCAGGAACTCCTCGGCGTAGCCCTCGAAGACGCGCAGGAACAGCGTCTCCTTGTCGCGGTAGGCGTTGTAGAGCGAGCCGCGCAGCACCCCGGAGGCCGTCGCGATGTCCTGCATCGAGGTCGCGCCGTAGCCCTTGAGCCAGAAGACCTCGCGGGCGCGCTCGAGGGTGCGCCGTTCGTCGAATTGCCGCTGTCCGACCATGTCATCGAGCCTATGACTTGTTTGACACACTCGTCAAAGTATGTAAGCCTGACAAGTGTGTCAGGGGTGTCAAAGATGCCCTGTCACCTGGCCATTCGCCCTTTTCAGGAGCCTCCCATGAGCTCTTCCCATCTTGATCTGCAAGGCCGCCGCACCCTGGTCACCGGGGCGGGCAGCGGCATCGGTCGCGCGCTCGCGCTCGAACTGGCCGCCCGCCACGGCCACGTGGTGCTGGCCGGCCGCCGCCCCGGCCCGCTCGCCGAGACCGCCGCCCTGGTCACCGAACGCGGCGGCACCGCGCACACGATCACCGCCGACCTCACCGCCGAGGGCGAGCCCGAGCGCGTGGTCCGCGAGGCCGCCGCCGCACTCGGCGGCCTCGACGTGCTGGTCAACAACGCCGGGAACGTCCGGGCGGCGGCGCTGGAGGACATCGACGTGGCCGACATCGAGGCCATGATCCGGCTCAACCTGCTCGCCCCGATCCTGGCCACCCGGGCGGCGCTGCCGTACCTGCGGGAGGCCGGCGCGCGGCACGGGAACGCCGCCCTGGTCGGCATCGCCTCGGCCTCCGGCCTGGTCGGCACGCCGTTCTACGCGCCGTACGCGGCCACCAAGGCCGGGCTCACCCGGTTCGACGAGGCGGTCCGGCGCGAGCTGTACGGCAGCGGCGTGCACGTCGCCACCGTCTACCCTGGCCCGGTCGACACGCCCATGATGGCGACCACCCAGGCCGGCGCGGACCTCGGCTACGACCTGCGCCCCGTTGACGCCGTGGCGGCCGAGATCATGCAAGGGCTCGAACGCCGCCAGATCGACATCAACACCCAGACGCCGGAGCGCCGCAAGATGGAGGAGCTCAACGCCCGCGACCCGCTGGCCCTCGACGCCTCCATCGGCTCCAGGCTGGGCGAGCTGCGCGCCGCCGTCAGCACGCACCGCAGCATCTAGACAGCGCCGCGACGTTCTGTCACCATTCGAGACATGATCACGTTTGGAGGCGGCGCCGCCTCTCTCTGGTGAGCGCCATGGTGCGGCACGAAGCCGCCGCTATCCGCGAACAATGGCTGGGCCGCGCGCTCTCGACGCGCCCCACCGACCGACCGGCCGCCGAGGCGGCCATCTCCGGGCTCTACCGCCTGATCGGCCTGTCCCCGCCGCGTTTCCACTGGGTCGCCTCACCCGCGGCCGCCCTGGAAACGATGCCACCGGGGGCGGCCCACTCCGAAACCGTCCAACGCCTTGACGCCTGGCCGGTGCCGACCCGGCTGCGCGCGCTCAGGGCGGAGCTGTGCGCGGGCGTCGACCTGCGGATCGAACGCGAACGGCAGCCGGTCGTCCAGGAGCTCCACCGGCTGCTGTGGCTCCCGCTCGGCCGGTCGATCGACGCCTGCCTCCTGCCGGCACTCAACCCGAGGACCGGCCGCTGGTACGAGACCCAGTCCGTCTCCTGGATCGCCCATTACGACGCCCTGCGCCGTGTCGCGGGGGTGTCGTTCACCGCCGCGCAGCTCCGCGTGTTGGCACTGTGGGCCCGCGCGGCGGCGGCGTGCCACTGGTGGTGGCCCAGGCAGCACGTCTGCGTCGTCTCGGAACGGCCCGTCGCCCTGCACACGGAGGAGGGCGGCGCCCGCCTGCACAACCCGGACGGCCCCGCCCTCCGGTACGCCGACGGCTGGCGGATCCACGCCCTGCACGGCACCCGGGTGCCCGACTGGGTGCTCACCGATCCGACGCCCGAACGCATCGCCGACGAGCCCAACGTCGAGGTCAGGCGGAGCGCGATCGAGCGCCTCGGCTGGAGCGCGTACGTCGAGCGGGCCGGGCTGCGGCTGGTCGCCTCCGCGCCCGACCCCGGCAATCCGGGCTTCGAGCTGCGGCTCTACGACACGGGCGGGAGCAGCAGGGTGCTCCTGGCCGTCAACGGTTCACTCGAACGTGACGGGAGCCGCAGGCAGTACGGCCTCACCGTGCCCCCGTACTTCGGCGACCCGGTCGCCGCCGCCGGCTGGACCTACGGGTTGTCGGCCGATCAGTACTCCCGGCTCCTACGCAGAACCTGAAGGTGATCACATGACTGACATGTCCGTGCTCGACCAGGTCGAGCAGTCGTTGCGCATCCCCGTCCTGGAGGGCCTGCAGGCCCAGGGCGACCTCATCGTCATCCCGGTCCCCGGCCCGATCGACCCGCCCGGCGCCCGCTGGGTCCGTGTGCCCCCGGAGGGCGTCGAACTGCTGCGCGGCGGCGCCGGCGGCAACACGCACATGCTCGTCGCCGAGCCGGGCACGTGCCGATGGACCCCGCACCGGGCCGACTGGCAGGACCTCGGCGTCTTCACCGCCTCGGCGGAGGTCTATCTGCTGCACCCGGAGCACGGCGCGCTGGGCTGTGCCCCCGGCACGTACGTGGTGCGGCGCCAGCGCGAGCACGAACGCGGCGGCTCCCGGCTGGTCGCCGACTGAGGGGTCAGCCGAGCCCGTGGGCCTGGGCCAGCAGCTCGGCGGAGCGAATCCCCGCCTTCCTGTCGGGCGAGGAGAAGGCCACGATCAGCTCGTCCGCCCCGGCGTGACCGGCGAACCAGTCGATGTACGCCTTGACCTCGTCGGGGTCGCCCACGGCTGAGTATTTCGCCATCTGGACGATCTGCTGACCGGCCGGCGACTCGAGGATCATGTCGGCCTCCTCGGTCGTGAACGTGCGCCCCCGGCCGAGGAACCGCGTCACCCGCTGCCGCTTGGAGGCCAGGAACTGCTCCTGCGCCTCCTCGCGGGTGTCGGCAGCGATCACGTTGAGCGCCGCGATGACGTACGGCGCGTCGAGCTGCGCCGACGGCTTGAACTCACGCCGGTAGAGCGCCACGGCCTCCTCCAGCGCGCCGGGCGCGAAGTGGGAGGCGAACGCGTACGGCAGGCCGAGCGCGGCGGCGAGCTGCGCGCCGAACAGCGAGGACCCGAGGATGTACAGCGGCACGTCGGTGCCCTTGCCCGGCGTGGCGTGCACCCCGGGGATCAACGTCTCGCCCGTGAGGTAGCCCTGCAGCTCCAGCACGTCCTGCGGGAAGGAGTCGGCCGACGACGGGCTGCGGCGCAGCGCCCGCATGGTGTTCTGGTCGCTGCCGGGCGCCCGGCCGAGGCCGAGGTCGATGCGCCCGGGGTGGAGCGTCTCCAGCGTGCCGAACTGCTCGGCGATGGTCAGCGGCGAGTGGTTGGGCAGCATGACGCCGCCCGCTCCGAGGCGGATCGTCCGGGTGTGGGCGGCCACGTGGGCGATGAGCACACTGGTCGCGGACGAGGCGATGCTGTCCATGTTGTGGTGCTCGGCGTACCAGATCCGCAGGTAGCCCAGCTCCTCCGCCCGCTGGGCCAGCGCCACGCTCGCGGCGAAACTGTCACCCGCCGTCTCGCCCTCGCCGATGAACGCCAGATCAAGGATGGACAGCGGCAGAGCCATGTGTACGCGCCTTTCGCAGAGCCGGTTCGACCTGGCATATGCCAACAGCAGCGGACACGCCCTTATTTCACGCTGTCGGCCAGGCACGCCTCGAAGACGGCGGTCAGGCGGTCGACGTCGGACGGGGTGGGCTTCTGGGGCCCGACGCGGCGGCGCATCGCGCCGATGCCCAGGAAGACCGAGGCCGCCATGCGGGCCCGCGAGGGCGCGTCGGGCCCGGTGAGTTTGTCCTCCAGCGGGTTGAGCACCGCCGTGATCATCCGCTCCCTGGCCGCTCCCTGGACCTCCGGGTGGCCGGCGAAGCGTTCGAGCGTGCGCAGGATCGGGCTCTCCGGCGGGTGCTGCATGCGCTCGGCCGCCCATTCGGCCAGCCGGCGCGGCAGGCAGCCGCTGTCACCCTCGAAGAGGGTGGCGAAGGTCGGCTCACCCTGCAGCACGGCGGCGAACAGACCGGCTTTGGAGCCGAAGTAACGGCCGACCAACGCGATGTTGGCGTCCGCCGCCGCCGCGATCATGCGCACGGTCACCTGTTCGTAGCCCTGCTCACTGAACAGCTCGCGGGCGGCCTGCAAAATCCGCTCCCGGGTGGCCTCGCGGTCGCGCGGCCTGGCCTCCGTCACCTGGGGACTCATGCCCGCACTCTACTCAACGAACCCCGACTTACCGTGCGGCTAGTAAACGTGCGTATACTCAACTCGGATAAATTTGCAAGAAGGGGATGTGGTGTCTTGGTAGCCCAAGCGCAGGCCGCATCCCCCGCGAAGCGGCAATACACCCACCGCGAGATCCTCGAGGTCATGTCCGGGCTCATGCTCGCGATGCTCACGTCGATGATCTCGACTTCGGTGGTGGGCACGGCACTGCCGACGATCGTGGGGGAACTAGGCGGTCAGGACCAGTACTCATGGGTCGCGAGCGCGACCATGCTGACGATGACGGTGTCCACGCCGTTGTGGGGCAAACTGTCCGACCTGTTCGGCCGCAAGCTGCTCTTCCAGACCGCTCTCGGTCTGTTCGTCGCGGCGTCCCTGGTGGCGGGCCTGTCCCAGAACATGGGACAGCTGATCGCCGCCCGTGCCGTCCAGGGCCTGGGTGTTGGTGGCTTGTCGGCCCTGTCGCAGGTGATCCTGGGAGACATCGTCTCCCCGCGCGAACGCGGCCGCTATTCCGGCTACATGGGCGCCGTGTTCGGCATTTCCACCGTGGCGGGGCCGCTGCTCGGCGGCTTCATCGTCGACGCCAGCTGGCTGGGGTGGCGATGGTGCTTCTACGTGGTGGTGCCGTTCGCCGTGGTGGCGTTCCTGGTGATCCAGAGGGTTCTGCGACTTCCCCCGGTCAAGCGGAACACCTCGATCGACATCTGGGGTGCCACGACCATCACCGCCAGCGCGAGCGGGCTCATGCTGCTGCTGACCCTGGGCGGCAACGAGTTCGAATGGAACTCGTTCTGGACGTACGCCCTGTCGGCCTTCAGCCTGCTCATGCTCGCCGGTGCGGTGTTGTCGGAGCGGACCGCGCGTAACCCGATCCTGCCGCCGCGGCTGTTCCGCAACCGTACGTTCGTGCTGACCAGTGCCGCCTCGCTGTTCGTCGGCATGGCGATGTTCGGCGCGATGATCTACCTGCCGCAATACCTGCAGATCGTCAAGGGCCTCAGCCCGACCAACTCGGGCCTGATGACGCTGCCCATGGTGTTCGGGCTCTTCCTGTCCGGCGTGATCTCCGGCAAGATCGTCACCGAGACCGGCAAGTGGAAGATCTTCCCGGTCGTCGGCATGTTGCTGGTGGCCCTGGGGCTCTTCCTGCTGTCCCGGCTGCACGTCGACTCCAGCCAGTGGGTCATCGGCTTCGACGTGGCGGTCCTCGGCGTCGGGCTCGGCATGTCGATGCAGATGCTCATCCTGGCCGCCCAGAACGGCTCGGAGATGCGCGACATGGCGGCCACCACGTCGGGCGTGTCGTTCTTCCGGTCGCTCGGCGGCGCCGTCGGCGTGGCGGCGTTCGGCGCCATCCTGAACAACCGTCTCAAGGACGAGATGGCCGAGATGCTCAAGGCCGCGCACATCGCGGTGCCCGGCGGCGGCTCGGACGTCAAGCTCGGCAGCCCCGACGCCATCCAGCACCTGCCCGGACCGATCAAGAACATCGTGCTGGAGTCGTTCACCCGGGGCCTGGAGACCGTGTTCATCGTGGGCGTGCCCATCGCGCTGCTCGGTTTTCTGGCCGCGCTCTTCCTGAAGGAGCTGCCGCTGCGCGGCGGGAGCACGCCCACCGCGCCCGCGCCGAAGCCGCTCAGCAAGGACGACCTGGTCCTGGCCGGTCTGCTGCTCGAACTCATCGCCCAGCGCGTCGAGCGGGTGAACGGCGAGCGCTCCGCCCTGCTCACCGCGGTCGCCAAGATGGCGCCGCCCGACGATCGCCCCGAACGCGAGCGGGCCTGGACGGTGGCGCAGACCGTCCTGCGGCCCACATCACGGGCGCTGATCGCGCAGGCTTCGCCACCAGAAAAAGACCTCGTATCAGGAGGAATCTCGTAATGATTCGCAAGTTCGTAGGCGCGGTCGCCGCAGCCCTGGCCGTGCTGGCCGGACTGTGGCTGATGATCGCGCCCTTCGCCCTCGGTACGCAGCCCGAGGACGCCGACTGGACGAACGCCACCCAGACCGAGTTCTTCACCGGTCTCGGCGTGGCCGTCGTCGGCCTCGTGGGCGTGATCGCTTTCGTGCTGGCCATTCACGAGACCTTGGTGGTGCGCGGACTGGTGGTGCCGAAGCCCAAGGCGGAGCCCGAGCCGGAGCCCGAGCCCGTCCCCGTGCAGCCGCAGGCGTCCTCCGCCGAGCTGGCCACCCTGCTCGCGCCGCTGGTCGAGGCGCTGCGTGAAGACTTGAACACCCCCTCGCGCCCGGGCGGCGAGCACCGCCAGAACGGCAGGGGGTCCCTGGTCGGAGTGGAGGAGACCCGATGAGAGCCAAAGTGGGCATCACCGCCCTGGTCCTGCTGTTCCTCGGCGGCCTTTGGCTGGTCGCCGCGCCGTTCGCGGTCGGCTACCAGCCGCGCGGCGACGAGTACGCCGACGCGACCGTCAACGACCTGTGGGTCGGCGGCGCACTCGCGGCGCTCGGGTTCGTGGCCCTGGTGATCTACGCGGCCGACGTGCTGCGCGAACTGGCCTCCCGCGGCAAGCACGCGGACGTCTGACCCGGGAAGTGCCGTGTTCGGCATCGGCGAGGACCCCCGGTGGGAACCGGTGTCAGGCCGGCGCCCCAGCGGGCGGTTCGAGATCGGCAAGGACGGAGCCGGCCTGCTCGTCGTTGGCTTCGACGGATCGGGCCCGAGCCGCAACGCGCTCGCGTACGCGGCCGGGCTCGCCCGCCGGGACGACGCCGCGCTGCTCGTCGCCTTCGTGGAGTCACTCAACAGCGCCACACTGTGGTTCTTCGCCGGGTCGCCGGTCATCCCCGACTCGGCCACCGACCTGCGCGACGACCTGCGGGAGGAACTACGCGGCGCCGCGGTCCCGTGGGCGTTCGTGAGCATGCGCGGTGAGGCGGCCCGCGAGCTGGAGACGCTGGCGAGCACGTACATGGCGGACGCGATCGTGGTGGGGCGCTCGCGTTCGCCGTGGCGGCACTCGGTGGCCGCCACCCTGGCCAAACGGGCCCGTCGTACGGTGCTGATAGTCCCTTGACCTGGCCGGACGTCGCATATGGTGGCTAGATGAAACGTACAGCCGCCCTGGCGTTCGCGGTCATCGCGTCCGTTGCGTGCGGCGCGGCGGGTCCGGCCGCCGCACCACCCGCGACGGCCGCGCCCGCGGCGCCGCAATCACCGACACCCGAGCCGACCACCGGCTCGCCGGCCACCGCGACGCCGAGCCCGACGGCTCCGCCCGAGTTCAGCGCGAAGGTCTCGCGGGTCTCCCGCGACCGGCTGCCCTACTCCTGGCGGCCCGGCTGCCCGGTCCACCACCGGGATCTGCGCCTGGTCACATTGACCTACTGGGGCTTCGACGACAAACCGCACACCGGCGAACTGGTCGTGCGCGAGAACGTCACCGACGACATCGTCACCGTCTTCAGGAAGCTCTACGACTGGCGCTGGCCGATCTATCAGATGAAGCTGGTCGACGCCTTCAAGGCGGACGACTTCGACTCCATCGACGCCAACAACACCTCGGCCTTCAACTGCCGCCAGGCGACCGGTTCGACCAGCTGGTCGAACCACGCGTACGGCGAGGCCATAGACATCAATCCGCGGCAGAACCCATATGTCACCGCGGACGGCGACACCGCACACGACAATGCCAGAAAGTTCACCAAGCGCCCAACAAAGGGTAAAGGTGTGATCAACCCGGGTGACAAGGTCGTCAAGGCCTTCGCCCAGGTCGGCTGGGAGTGGGGCGGCTACTGGTCAGGCACCAAGGACTTCCAGCACTTCAGCAAGGGCGGAGGCTGAGAGGAACGCGCTCATGGCTGTTCAGGACGGCGACGGCTGGACCGAATGCGCCCAGGGCCACCGGCACTGGGGCATCCACGGTGCGTCAGGGCTGCTGCTCGTACACCATGACGAGGTCGGCATGCCGTACGTGCTCATGCAGAAACGCTCCTGGTGGAGCCACCACGGCGGCACCTGGGGGCTGCCCGGCGGAGCACGCGACAGCCACGAGGACGCCGTAGCCGGCGCGCTGCGCGAGGCCCGCGAGGAGGCCACGCTCGGCGGCGACGGATTCCGGGTGCGGGGCGTCTACCTCGACGACCACGGAGGGTGGGCGTTCGAGACGGTGATCGCCGAGTCGGACGAGCTGCTCGCCGCCGCGCCCGCCAACAGCGAGAGCACCGAGATGCGCTGGCTGCCGCTGCCCGAGGTCGCCGAGCGCCGCCTGCATCCGGGCTTCGCCGCCAGCTGGCAGCACATCCAGGGCGCCCTCAAGCCGGAGACCATCGTGCTCGACGTGGCCAACATCGTCGGCGCGCGGGCCGAGCACGGCTGGTGGCGCGACCGGCTGGGCGCCGCCACCCGGCTGCTGCGCGACGTCGCCGGGCTACGGCTGGAACACCCGGTGCTGGCTCAGTGGTATCCGCGAATCGTGGCTGTCGTGGAGGGCGCGGCCAGGACCGCCCCCGACGTGCCCGGCATCCAGGTCGTCGCCGCCACCGGCAGCGGCGACGACGCCATCGTCGACGTCGTACGCCGGGCCAAGCCGTGGGAGCGCGTCCTGGTCGTCACCGCCGACAGGGCGCTGAAGGAACGCGTCGCCGAGCTGGGCGCCGAGACCGCCGGCCCCAAGTGGCTGCTGGCGAAGCTCGGCTGACCGTACCTCCTCGCCACCACAGCCGCTATCGTGGTTTCCGCACACGGGAGGGTTCGCATAGTGGACGAGTGCAGCCGCCTTGAAAGCGGCCAGGTCAGCGATGGCCTCGTGGGTTCGAATCCCACACCCTCCGCTCACTCGCGCAGGGCGGTGAAACCGTCCCCCACGCTGGCGGCCAGCTGCAGGTAGGCGTCGCGCGTCGCCTCCTGGAGGCGGTCGAGGTCGATCTCCGCGCCCTCCTCCAGATGCGGGTCGTACGGCACCCGCACCACCGCGCGGCACCTCGCGGCGAAATGGGCCTCCAGCTTCTTGATGTCGACCGCGGACTTCGACCGGGGCCTGACGCTGCACAACACCACGGTGGCGTTCTTCACCAGGTCGCCGTAGTGGTGGGCCTCCAGCCAGTCGAGGGTCGCCGAGGCCGCCCGCGCGCCGTCCACCGACGGCGAGCTGACCAGCACGATCTGGTCGGCCATGCCGAGCACGCCACCCATGGCCGAATGCAGCAGGCCGGTGCCGCAGTCGGTGAGGCAGATGGAGTAGAAGTTCTCCAGCACCTCGGCGACGGCCTGGTAGTCGGAGCCGCTGAACGCCTCCGAGACCGACGGGTCGCGATCTGAGGCCAGCACCTCCAGCCGCGAGGGCGCCTGCGAGGTGAACGCCCTGATGTCGACGTACCTCTTGACCTGCTCGCGCTCGTTGAGCAGGTCGCGCACGGTGGCCGAGGTCTCAAGGGCCAGCTTGTCGGAGAGCGTGCCGCGGTCGGGGTTGGCGTCGACGGCGATCACGCGGTCGCCGCGCACCTGCGCCAGCGTGGCGCCCAGACCGACCGTGGTGGTGGTCTTGCCCACGCCGCCCTTCAGGCTCAGCACCGCGACGCGGTGGTGGCCGGTGGTGACGGGCGTGCGGGCCCTGGTGATCAGCTCGCGCCTGCGGCGCACCTCCGGCGGCTCGCCCGGCTTGATCCAGCCGCCGGACGCCTTGTACACCAGGCGCCGCCACCCCTTGGCGGGGGCGTTGCGGCGTCCGCGCAGGAGGGTGTCGGGGTCGAGGCTGTCGACGGTCGGCCGGCCGGTGACCGGGGGGCGCGGCGGTGCGTTGAACACGTGGACCGGGGCCGGTCGGTGGCGCGGCGGCGTCGGCGGGATGTCGCGGTCGGCGGGCCGCCACTCGGGCTGCTCGCTCGGCTGCGGACGCTCACCCGGCCCGGGCCGCTCGCTCGCCTGCGGACGCTCGCCCGGCCGCTCGTGCAGACGCTCGCCCGGCCGCTCGTGCAGACGCTCGCCCGGCCGCTCGTGCAGACGCTCGCCCGGCCGCTCGGGCAGACGCTCGCCCGGCCGCTCGGGCGGGCGTTCGGACGACTCGGTCGGCTCCAGAGACTCGACCGGTCGCGGACGTTCCTGCGCCTCCACCGGCTCGGGCCGTTCCTGCGGGCCCGTCCAGTCCGTCCCACCCTGCGGGCCTGTCCAGTCCGGCCGCTCCTGCGAGCCTGTCCACTCGGGCCGCTCCTGCGGACCCGTCCACTGGGGGCTCGCCTCCGGGCTCGACCACCGCGGGCGCTCCTGTGGCGGCTCGGGCCACGGGGAACGTTCGCGCGACTCGGGCTCCGGCGCGGCGGCGCCCGGCCAGTGCGGCAGGTCGGTACGCGGCAACGTCTCGGAGGCCTCCGCCCACTGCGGCGGCTGCGACGGCTCGGCCGGCCGCTCCTGCTCGGGCTCCGGCTGCTCCGGCCACTGCGGGACGCGCGGCTGGATCTCATCCCGCGAGGACCCTTCGCCGTCGTCCCCGGACGGGTCCTCATCCGCCCGCGCGGGCTCGTCGCCGAACCACGACGGCGGCGCCTCGGGGGCATCCTCCGGCTGCTCGGCGGCGGGCTTGGGCGGCGTGAACGACAGCCGGTAGGTGTCGGTGTCGTCGGGCCGCGGCAGCGGCTTCAGCGGCGCGAGGAACGCGTCGTCGGAGGAGCTCCGCGGCGGCAGCTCCTCCCTGGCGACCGCGCGGGTCTCGTCGGCGTCCTCGGCGACGTCGTCCCCGGTGTCCCGCCCGGTCGCGGGCACCGTCTCGTGCCCGGTCTCCTGCCCGGTCTCGTGCGCGGGGTCCTGTGCGGTGTCGTGCACGGAGTCGGCCGCGGCCCGGAACAGCGGCGGGGGCGGCGTCTCCGGCGGGGTCACCAGCCGCCAAGGGTCCTTGGGGTACGGCGAAGCCACCGGCTCGTCCACCGACGCGGAAGAGGCGCCGACGGAGACGGGCGTCGTCTCCTCCGTCTCCTTGATCGCGTCGAGCCAGGCCAGCTGTTCCTCGAGAGATTCTTCTCGATCGTGTCTTGCCACCGTGTTCCCCCTCGGGTGGGTCTAAAGGGGCAGCAAATACCTTGCAGGGTAACGCCATCACTTACCGTGCAGCCCGGCAACTCACCACTTCTTTGCCCGGCTACCGTGGTTCGCATGCGAGCCATTGAGATCGCCGAGCCCGGCGGACCTGAGGTGCTGAAGTGGCGCGAGGTGCCCGAGCCGCGCGTCGAACGAGGAGACGTCCTCATCGAGGTGACCGCCTCGGCGGTCAACCGCGCGGACGTCCTGCAACGGCAGGGGTTCTACGACCCCCCTCCCGGTACGTCCCCCTACCCGGGACTGGAAGTCTCGGGGGTGGTGGCCGAGGTCGGGGCCGACGTCGAGCAGTTCAAGCCGGGTGACGAGGTGTGCGCCCTGCTCGCCGGCGGCGGTTACGCCGAGCGCGTAGCGGTGCCCTGGCAGCAGGTCATGCCGGTGCCGGAGCACGTGCCGCTGCGCGAGGCCGCGGGCCTGCCCGAGGTCGCCTGCACGGTGTGGTCCAACGTCTTCATGATCGGCCGGCTGCGCAAGGGCGAGACGCTGCTCGTGCACGGCGGGGCCAGCGGCATCGGCACGTTCGCCGTCCAGCTCGCCAAGGCGCTCGGCGCCCACGTCGTCACCACCGTCGGCTCGGCCGAGAAGGCAGAGCGAGTCAGGGCGCTGGGCGCCGACGAGGTGATCAACTACCGCGAGGAGGACTTCGCCGACAAGGTACGCGCCGACGTCATCCTCGACATCATGGGCGCCAAATACCTGGCGGGCAACGTCAAGGCACTGAAGACCGGCGGCCGGCTCGTCATCATCGGCCTGCAGGGTGGCCGCAAGGCCGAGATCGACCTCGGCGCCATGCTCGCCAAGCGGGCGGCCGTGCACGCCACGACGCTGCGCGCCCGTCCGGTCGACGACAAGGGCGTCATCGTCCGCAGCGTCGTCGACAACGTCTGGCCGCTGGTCGGGGCGGGTGCCGTGCGTCCTGTGGTGCACGCGGAGGTGCCCATGGCGGACGCCGCCGAAGCACACCGAATGTTGGATTCCGGAGAACACGTCGGCAAGATCCTGCTAGTACGGTGAGTGTTATGAATGCTGAGGACAACAACACCCCCCACATCGTGGTGGTAGGCCCTGACTTCCAAGGTCAGGGCGATGACGGCGAGGAGGATCGCTCGGTCACCAACCTGGTCGAGCAGCCCGCCAAGGTGATGCGCATCGGCAGCATGATCCGGCAGCTTCTGGAGGAGGTCCGCGCGGCCCCCCTCGACGAGGCCAGCCGCAAGCGGTTGAAGGAGATCCACGAGTCCTCCATCAAGGAGCTCGAGGACGGCTTGGCGCCGGAGCTGGTGGACGAGCTGGAGCGCCTGTCGCTGCCGTTCACCGAGGACAACGGCGCGCCGCCGAGCGACGCCGAGCTGCGCATCGCGCACGCCCAGCTTGTCGGCTGGCTCGAGGGGTTGTTCCACGGCATCCAGACCACGCTGTTCGCCCAGCAGATGGCCGCTCGTGCCCAGCTCGAGCAGATGCGCAGGGCGCTGCCCGGTGTGGCGCAGGGCGACGAGCAGCGCCCGCCGCACGGTTCCGGCCCCTACCTGTAGAACTCCTCGATCACCCGGGCGACGCCGTCGTCGTCGTTGGTCGCGGTCACGTGATCGACGGCCGCCAGCACGTCGGGGTGCGCGTTGGCGACCGCGTACGACGTGCCTGCCCAGCTCAGCATGGGCAGGTCGTTCGGCATGTCGCCGAAGGCGACGCTCTGTGCCTGCTCGATCGCGTGCTCCGCGGCGAGCGCGGCCAGAGCGGTCGCCTTCGTCACCCCCTGGGCGCTCATCTCGACGAGCCCCCTGCCGGAGGAATGGGTCGGGGTCACCAGGTGGCCGACGAGCCCGTGCGCCATGGCCAGCAACTCGTCCGGGCCCATGGCCGGGTGACGGGCCAGCAGCTTGGCGCACGGACGCCCGGTCAGCGAATCGCCACCGGACACCGCGGCGGGGAAATCTGACTCGTGCGCAAAACCGGCTTCGTACTCGACCGAAAATGCCAGATCCGGCACGTTCGCTCTTAGCTGAGCGACCACTTCCTCGAGCACCTCCACGGTGATCAGGTGCGATTCCACTATCTGTTCGCTATGGAGGTCGTAGACCAGCGCTCCGTTTGCGCAGATGGCGAGCCCGCGGTGGCGTACGGCGCCCGCGACGCCGCCCATCCACCGGGGCGGACGCCCGGTCACGAACACGAGCATGCTGCCGGATTCCTCGACTTGGGCGAAGGCGGCGGCCGTACGGGGAGACACGGTTCCGTCAGTGCGCAAGGCGGTTCCGTCGAGGTCGGTGGCCACAAGACGCGGCGGGGGAAGGCTCTGCATAACAGGTTCCAGTTTGCCTGGTGATGCCGCGTGACAGAAATCTTCGTAGGGACGGGAACACCAACGCGCCAGAATGGTGTTAGATGTGATGGCGTTGTATTAGCTGATCCCGTAGTGAAAACCAGCATGACTTTGTCTGAGCCACCCCGGGTGCTTGCTGTACGACACACCGGGACTCACGAGGTGTGGGTCCCATAGATTCATCATCCTGAGGGAGAGCTTTTATGGCTCAGGGAACCGTCAAGTGGTTCAACGCCGAGAAGGGCTTCGGCTTCATCGCCCCGGACGGCGGTGCGCCGGACGTGTTCGTGCACTTCTCCGAGATCGTCGGCAGTGGCTACCGCAGCCTTGAAGACGGCCAGCGGGTCGAGTTCGAGATCACGCAGGGCCAGAAGGGGCCGCAAGCCTCTCAGGTACGCGCCATCTGACCTGTAGTAACGGCAAGACAGACCGGAGTTCGCGGCCAGCGGGCTCCGGTCTTTGCACGTCTCAGACCGGTCACGGCCCGAACCGACCGCTGCGGCGGGCCGTCAACCTCTGCATGAGGTACGCCTGGTTATGCCACCCCGTGACCGTGGCCGGGGTGGTCGTGCTCCTGATCAACGACCATCTGCTCAAGCAGACCTGGCCCGGGTTCGTCACGGGCAAACTCAGCGACGTGGCCGGGCTCCTCGTGGCCCCCGCCCTCCTGGCGCTGCTCCTCCCCCGCCGCGCCGATCTGGCGGCCACCGTGCTGACCGGAGTGGTCTTCGCGCTCGTGAAAACGACGGAGACGGGCGCGGACCTCGCCTCCCAGGTCTGGACCTTCGTGGGCGGCCCTTCGCGCGTCCTGGCCGACTCCAGCGATCTCCTCGCCCTGCCCGCGCTCGCCCTCGCCTGGTGGGTACGCGGGCGCGGCACCGGCCCGGACCGCCGGCACGTGATGATCGTCACGATGCCGCTGGCCGTCCTCGCCGTCACCGCCACCTCCGCCGCACTGGGCCACCCCACGACCGTCGCCGTGGAGGAGAACGACGGCCGGATCACCGTTCGCACCGACACCTCGTCCGCCTGGCTCTCCGAGGACGGCGGCCGTACGTGGACCCCGACCTCAGGCGCCTATGACGGCAAGGCGCCGCGGACCGCCCAATGCGTGCCGTACCAGGCCACGCGGTGCTACCGGGTGGCCGCGAACCGGATGGCCGTGGAGCAGTCGGACGACGGCGGCCACACGTGGCGCCCGTCGTGGGCGGCCTCCCCCGACGAGCTCGAACGGCTCAGCAGACAGTACGAACCCCACGACAGGCTGGAGTCCGTGGCCCTGGCCGTCCAGCACCGGCCGGAGGGGCACGTGGTGGTCGTCGCGAACGGCGCGGACGGCATCCTGGTCCGCGACACGTCAGGCGATTGGCGGCGCGTGGGCCTGCCCGGCGCCGAGCCGCCCGAGGTGGACCTGGCCCTGGAGCGGGACGTGGCGCTCTTCCTGGCCGCCTGTGTGCTCTTCGGCGGCGTCGGGGCGGGTCTGCGCCGCCACGCGGGCGTCTACACCGGCTTCGCGGCCGCCGCCTGCGTGTCTGTTCCGGTGATCGCCGGCGACCCGTTCGACCCCGGGGGGTTCCCCGCCCACGTGGCCGGCTTGGGCGGGCTTCCGTTCCTCGCGGCCTTGCTCGCGCTCCCCGTGAGCGGCGCGGTGTGCCTCGGGTCGGCGATCGCCGGACGGGCCCGCGCCGTGCCGGTCGCCGTCGGGACGCTGGGCGCGCCGCTGGTCTACCTGAGCGTCTACACGCCCTTTCAGGGCTGGGCGCAGGGCACCCCGGCCAGCCATGCGGCGGCCACGGCGCTCGCCGTGCTGCTGACCGCCGTCGTGCTGCTGGCGGGCGCCGCCCTGGTCAGGAACGACGCCCGCCGCGCTCACTTGGCGGGCACGAGCACGTCGAGCCCCACGTAGGGGCGCAGCGCCTGCGGGACCACCACGGAGCCGTCGGCCTGCTGGTGGTTCTCCAGGATCGCCACGATCCAGCGGGTCGTGGCGAGCGTGCCGTTGAGCGTGGCCAGGTGCTGGGGCTTGCCGTCCTTGTCGCGGTAGCGGACGGCGAGCCGCCGGGCCTGGAACTCGGTGCAGTTGGAGGTCGAGGTCAGCTCGCGGTAGCGGCCCTGGGTCGGGATCCACGCCTCGCAGTCGAACTTGCGCGCGGCCGACATGCCGAGGTCGCCGGCCGCCGTGTCGATGACGCGGTAGGGCACCTCGATCTTGGCCAGCATCTCCTTCTCCCAGGCGAGCAGGCGCTGGTGCTCCTCGTGGGCGTCTTCCGGACGCACGTAGGAGAACATCTCGACCTTGTCGAACTGGTGGACGCGGATGATGCCCCGGGTGTCCTTGCCGTACGAGCCCGCCTCGCGGCGGAAGCAGGACGACCAGCCCGCGTAGCGCAGCGGCAGGTCGCCGCCGTCGAGGATCTCCTGGGCGTGGTAGCCCGCCAGCGACACCTCGGAGGTGCCGACCAGGTAGAGGTCGTCATCGGGGAGACGGTAGATCTCCTTGTCGTGGGCCACGTGGAAGCCGGTGCCCTGCATGGTCTCCGGCTTGACCAGCACCGGAGTGATCATGGGGACGAACCCCGACTCGATGGCCTGCTGCATCGCCATGTTGAGCAGGCCGAGCTGCAGCCGCGCGCCGACGCCCTTGAGGAAGAAGAACCGCGAGCCGGACACCTTGGCGCCGCGCTCCATGTCGATGGCGCCGAGCGCCTCGCCGAGCTCCAGGTGGTCTTTCGGCTCGAAGTCGAACGCCCTGGGCTCGCCGTGCGTCTCGAGCACGACGTAGTCGTCCTCGCCGCCGGGCGGGGCGCCCTCCTCGACGAGGTTGGGCACGCTCTGGAGCAGCTGGTCGAGCTCGGCGCCCAGCTTCTCCGCCTCGGACTCGGCCGCCTTGACCTGGCCCGCGAGGTCCTTGGCCCGCTGGAGCAGCGCGGCCTTCTCCTCGCCCTGCGCCTTGGAGACCGACTTGCCCATGCTCTTCTGCTCGGCGCGCAGCGACTCGAACGAGGTCAGCGCCGATCGGCGACGCTCGTCGAGGTCGAGCAGCGTGTCGACGACGGTGTCGTCCTCGCCGCGGGCACGCTGCGACGCCCGTAGCCGGTCGGGATCCTCACGAAGGGTACGCAGGTCAATCACAAAGAAAAGGCTACCGGCGTACCGACGCGCCCCGCCCCCCTATTACCCCCGCGACACATCCGTGATCCAGGTGCGCCGCCGGCAGGGCTGACCGGTCAGGCCACGGACGGACGGAAGCTGGAAAGGTTCCTCCGCCTGTCGCACACGTGGTGCCCGCCGGGTGAGTCTCAGACCTGGCCGGCGCGGACGCGCGCCAGCCAGTCGCCCGCCTGGGCGAACTCGGCGTCGGTCGTGCCGCGCTTGACCTGCGGCGCGATGCCGTCGGCCCGCGGGTAGCTGCCGAGGAAGCGCACCTCGCCGGCGATGCGGTGCAGGCCCGCCAGGGCCTCGCCGACCCGCGCGTCGGCGGCGTGGCCCTCGAAGTCGAAGTGGAAGAAGTAGCGCCCGATGCCGTCGCCGGTCGGCCGCGACTCGACGCGCGTCAGGTTGACCCCGCGTACGGAGAACTCGGTCAGCATCTCCAGCAGCGCGCCCGGGTGGTCGTCGGCCAGGAAGACCACCAGCGAGGTGCGGTCGGATCCGGTCGCCTCGGGCAGCGGCCCGTCCGGACGGCACACCTTGACGAACCGGGTCACGGTGTCGGTCCTGTCGCCGATGTCGGAGGCCAGCTCCACCAGCCCGTAGTGCTCGCCGGCGATGGGCGCCGCGATGGCCGCGTCGTACGGCGAGCCCGGCAGCGAGACCTCCTGGGCCGCGGCGGCCGTGGAGGGGGCGGCCACCACGACGGCGTCGGGCAGCTCGCGGGAGACGTAGGCGCGGCACTGGGTGATGGCCGCGGGATGCGTGTAGACCCGCTTGATGTGCGGCATCTCGGTGCCCGGCCTGGCCAGCAGGGAGAACCGCACGGGAAGCAGCAGCTCGGCGTTGATCATCAACGGCTCGCCCCACGCGAACTCGTCGAGCGTCGTGGTGATCGCGCCCTCGACGGAGTTCTCCAGCGGGACCACGGCGCCGTCGGCGTCGCCCGCGCGGGCGGCGTTGAGCGCGGCGCTCACGGTGGCGCACGGCAGCCGCTCCGCGGCGGGGTCGAGGA
Source organism: Nonomuraea terrae (assembly GCF_004348995.1). GTDB lineage: Bacteria > Actinomycetota > Actinomycetes > Streptosporangiales > Streptosporangiaceae > Nonomuraea > Nonomuraea terrae. The sequence goes on along the minus strand of NZ_SMKQ01000024.1, from coordinate 4,720 downwards.
GCCTCAGGGCCTCTTCGGTGAAGGTCCCTTCCGGTCCGAGATAGGCGAGTCTGGGCATGGGTCCAGAGTAACCGCAGGTCGGGAGCACATGTCGCCGTTTTCGCCCTACAGCGTCCTGGAAAAACGGACCGTTTCGGTCGGCACACCCTTCTGCCGGCCGGTCACCCCCCAGGAGAGCCGGTCACGCGCCGCGGATCGTCGCCCAGCCCCCTGGCCTCACAGCGTCTCGGACGCGCGGCAGGCGACCACCGGTCCGAGGCCGAGCCTGGCCGCCCGTACCGCCTCTTCCTCCTCGGGGGACAGCGGCTCCTCGCCCTTTCCTCCCACCACCGGGCGCACGTACGTACGCGTCTCGCTGCGCCCGTTGATCGAGGTCAGCACGATGCCGTCGCCCAGGCCGTTGATCATCGCGATCGAGAACGACAGCCGCCCGGTCATCTCCGAGAGCGCGTCGTAGCGGCACACCGCGACGTCCCTGACGGCCTTGAGGTCACCCGGGGCCTCGGAGAGCTGCCGGGCCAGCATGCGCCGGCCCTCCTCCACGGTGGCCCTGGCCTCCCGCAACGCCAGGTAGCCGATCAGCACGCCGCTGACCCCGATGACGAGGCCCACGATCAGCCATACGGTAATGAGCACAGCACGCAGGGTAACGTTCCGGTCAAGCGATCTGCCGCCGTTTCGGCAACCAGGACACCAGCAACCACACCAGGGCGAGGGCTCCCAGGCCGTACCCGTTCTGGACGATCTTGCCCAGCACCAGGCTGACCCCCGGGATGTCGGCGGCCCTCAGCGACACCCCCCACCACGGCACCGGCACCACGTAGTACAGCCACACGCCCGCCGCCACGCGCAGCCGCACCGGGTCGCGGCCGTCGCCGACGATCGCGGCGAGCACCACGACCACCCAGGCCAGGTGGTGGATCCAGGCGACCGGCGAGAGCAGCACCGCCATGAGCCCGACGAGCGCGACCGCCGTCATCGGATCATCCTTCTCGTACGCGTCCCGCGCCCCGCGGAACCCGTACCAGGCGACCGCCGCCACGAGCGCCACCCAGATCGCGGTCGTCAGCAGGTCGGGCCAGTACAGCCGGATCAGCATGCCGCGCATCGACTGGTTGGTGGTGGCCGCGTTCGCGCCCAGACGTTCGGGGTCGAGCAGCGCCGAGAACCAGAAGCCGGCCGCGTCCTGCGGGATCACCGCGAACGGCAACAACGTGAGCACCGCCGCGGTGAACGACGCCATGAAGAACGTCCGCCACTGCCGCGTGACCAGCAGGTAGATCAGGAAGACGCCCGGCGTCAGCTTGACCGCCGTCGCCAGGCCGATCAGGAACCCGCGCGGCCACCACGGCTTCCTGGCCACGCAGTCGGCCAGGCACAGCGCCACCAGCAGGATGTCCACCTGCCCGAACCGCACCTGGTCCCTGATCGGCATCAGGTACGTGCACATCACCATGAGCACCGCGAACACCCACGGCGCGTACGCGCGCATCGCGTCCCTGCGCAGCGTCTCCCGGAACGCGAACCCCACGGTCACGGCCAGCGCCACGAAGATCCCGGCCGTCCACACCCACTGCGCCGTCTCCCACGACATCTTGGCCAGCACCACGGCGATCATCGCCGCGATGGGCGGATACGTGAACGGCAGTAACTGCGGCGCCGGGGTGACGTAGTCGTACAGCGGCCGTCCTTCGAGCAGCATCTGCCCGCCGGTGCGGTAGACGTCCAGGTCGACCAGGCGCTGGTCGTCGGGGTTGGTGAGCCACATGTGCACGAGCGGTGTCGCGGCCGCCACCACGACGAGCGCCGCCACCGACCACGCCCACCACTGCCGCCGTCTCACCTGCACCTCGCCACTTGTCACGATGTGGGACGTTACCGTGGCTGTTGTCGATCGAGGGCAAACACCGGGGGTCCCACCATGCCAAACGCCACACCGTACCCGCCCGAGGGACGGCACGGTCGGCACCCCTCCCACCTGCTCACCACCCTCGCCCTCACCCTCACCGTCCTGCTCATCCCCGCCGCACCGGCGCTCGCCACCACGACTACGGGCGACAGCCCCCACACGACCGCGCTGCTTCACGCGGCCGGCCCCACGACCGACAGCACACCCACCACCGCGCTACACCTGGCGGCCGGCCGGACCGCCGGCGGGGCGCCGGCCGTCGCACGTGCCGGGGGGACCTCGGCCGGCGAACGCGCGCCGGAAAGGCGGGTGGCGTTGATCGGGGTGCCCGGGCTGGAGTGGAGTGACCTCGACGAGGCCGGCACCCCGGTCTTGTGGCGGCTCGTCGGGCAGGGGGCCTCGGGGTCGTTGTCGACGCGGGCCGTGCCGCCGCCCGAGCGCGGGATCACCTGTCCGACCGCCGGCTGGCTGACCGTATCGGCGGGGCAGCGGGCCGGGACGGCGGTGCGCGGCTGCCCTGAGCCCCCGGTTCCCCAGGCGTCCGGCGAAGGCGCCACGGTCCCGGGCTGGGCGGCGATGGCCGCGTACCAGGCCGAGACCGGCTACGACGCGCGCATCGGCACCCTTGGGCAACTCGTCGCGGACAACGGCGGCAAGGTGGCGGCGATCGGCCCGGGCGCCGCCCTGGCCGCCGCCGACAAGTCCGGAAATATCGCCAAATACGCTCCCACTCCCGAGGCGCTCACCGACCTGACCCCGTACGACCTGATCGTCTTCGCCGCCGACGACCTCGCCGACGCCTGGTTCCGCCGCCCCCACGACGAGTACGGCGTCCCCACGGCCCTCCCGGCGCCCGAGCGCCGAGCCGCGGTGGCCGAGGCCGACCGCCGGATCGGCGCCCTGATCGACCGGCTGCCTACCGGCACCACGATCCTGCTGGCCGGCGTTTCCGACGTCACCCCCGACGCCCACCTCCACGTGGCGCTGGCCGCCGGCCCGTCCGCCGCAGGACAACCGTTCCCGTACGGCCACCTCACGGCGACCTCCACCCGCCAGGACGCGCTGGTCACCATCACCGACCTCACCGCCACGACCGTCCAGCTCCTGGGCCTCGACGCGCCACGCGAGGTCGTGGGCCGGCCCTGGCAGGCAGGCGGCCCGGCACCGGGAGCGACGTCCGCGACGGTGACCGAGCTGGCCGACGCCGACCTGGCCAGCAAGGTGCTGCGCGAGGTCCGCGGCCCGTTCTTCACCGTCCTGGTGACGGTCCAGCTGGTGTTCTACGCCGTCGCCGCCCTGGCCCTCCGCCGCCGCCGTACGACACCCGCCCCCACGAACCGCGAGGAGCCCAACGAAACAGGAGCCGCCGCCAACCAGGCCGAACCCGGGACGACCGCCCGGGACACCCACCCCGCCGAACCCGGTGCGACGGCCGACGCGCAACCCGCCGGAACCGGTGCGGCAGCCGACGCCCGACCCCCCGGAACCGGGGAGACAATCGCTTCCCAACCCTCCGGAACGGGGACAGAGGGCACGGCAGGCGCTTCCACGGTGCTCAAGTCGGTCCAGGCCGTCGCGGTGGTCAGTGGGGCGATCGCGGTCGCGACGTTCCTGGCCCAGCTGGTGCCCTGGTGGACCTTCCCGGTGCCGATGTTGTCGGTGATCGTGACGATCCTCGCCATCGCCGGCCTCATCACCGCCGTCGCCTTCGCCGGCCCGTGGCGTGCCCACGTGCTGGGCCCGCTGACCGTGGTCGCCGCCGTCACCTCGCTCGCCCTGCTGCTCGACGTCATGACCGGCTCCACTCTCCAGGTGAACGCCGTCACCGGCTACGAGCCCGTGACCGGCGGCCGCTTCTACGGCTTCAGCAACATCGCCTTCGCCGCCTACGCCACCGGCACGATCCTCGGCCTCGCCGGAGTGGCCCAGTGGCTGCTCGGCCGGGGCGTGTCCAGACTCGTGGTCGTCACGGCCTGCGGCGCGTACGGCGTCTTCGCGGTCTTCGCCGACGGATGGCCGTCGTGGGGCGCGGACTTCGGCGGTGTCCCGGCCTTCGTCGTCGGCCTCGCCGTCTTCCTCATCCTGCTCTCCGGCAGACGCGTCTCCCTCCTACGACTGCTGCTCGTCGGCCTGGCCGGGGCCGTGCTGGTGGGCGCGCTGTCGGTGTTCGACTGGCTTCGCCCTGACGACCAGCGCACCCACCTGGGCAACTTCGTCCAGCAGATCATCGACGGTCAGGCGTTGACCGTCGTCGGCCGCAAGTTCAGCGCGATGATCGGCGTGACGGTGGGCAACCTGCCGCTGACGCTGCTCTCGCTGGTCGCGCTGGCCTTCCTCTTCCTGGTGCTGGCCCGGCCGTCGCGCTGGGGCGCCTCGGCGCTCGGCCAGGCCTACGCGCTGGCCCCGACGCTCAGGGCGGGCCTGTTCGGCGCGCTCACGTGCGCGTTCGTCGGCTTCCTCATGAACGACTCCGGCATCGCCATCCCCGCTATGGCGCTGACGGTCGCGGTGCCGCTGACGCTGGCGGCGTGCGTACGCGCCCTGCAGCTCGCCAGGCCCACACCACCAGCGCCACCGTCAGGGCGAGCAGCACCCAGGCGAGCTGAGGCCTGACGACCTCCCTGAGCCAGGCGAGGTCGTCGGGCTGGCCCTCGACCCGGGCGGGCAGGTACGCCAGCGACAACACCATCAGGTGCGCCACCACGAACCCGTCCACCGCCGACGCGCCCACCAGCGCCAGCAGCCCGAGCGCCAGCCCGTCGTACCAGGGCAGCACGTACGGCGTCGCGAACACGTACGCCACCACCAGCC
>NZ_SMKQ01000249.1 GCF_004348995.1 Nonomuraea terrae | reverse complement strand
GGGCTGGGGTAGGGCTGGTGGGATCTGGAGACGGGGGTGCCGCTGGGATCGGTGTCGGCGTAGGGCGTGGCTGCCGGGTCTGTGGCGGGGTCGGTGTGCCAGTCGTACGGGGTGGCGTCGGCGTCGGCCACCTCCCACGGCGGGGCGGCAGGGCGCGGCTCGGCCTCCGCCGCCCGGTGGGATGGAGGAAACGCCGGTGATACGTCTTGCCCGTCGGTCTGGCCGAAGCTCGGCGGTGGCGTCGCGGGTGCGGCCGAGCCGCCGGCCGCCCTGCGATCGTGCTCAGACCCGGGTTCCTGGCCACGCATAGCTGGAGCCTAGCGAGAGAGCGAGATCGTTAGGCCGGTATGGGTGTTCCCAGAAGCATCACCGGTCCCGTTTGGGGGCCTTGGTCACACAAAGCGACTCAGGTCAGCGGGCTTCCCGTCAGCGTCCGGTTGTCCAGGGCCTTGAAAACCGTGGTCTTGGTGATGTCGTCGATGGCCTCGCTGATGCGCTTGGAGCCCTTGGAGTCGGGCTTGGTGCCGTCCTTGTTCTGGAACCAGACGAGGACCGCGTAGTGGCCGTACGTCGAGACCTTGGCGCCGCCGCTGCCCGAGCCGAGGAACTTGGTGACGCTGTCCTTGCCGGCGAGCGGTTTGACGTAGTTTTCTGTGTCGCCGGACTTGGCGACCTTGCCGGCCAGCTTGCTCGACTGGAGGTTGGCCACGCCGACCGTGCCGATCACCTTGCCTTCCTTGTCACGGAAGCTGGCCCGGACGAACTGGGTGCACTTGGCGTCCTTGAGCGCCTTCTGGAGCTTGTCGCCCAGAGCGCCGTCGGTGCACTTCTTGTCCTTGCTGGTGATCGTCATCTCGTAGCCGCGGTCGGAGACGGAGAACTTCTTCTTCGTGCCGAAGAGCTCCTTGACCGTGATCGGCTCCGGGTCGGTCTTGCGGTCTTCGGCGAAGCCGTACTTGCCGGGCGGGACCGACGGCAGCGGCGCCGAGGTCTGGCGGACCGCGGTGGTCTCCTGGGCGGCGGGGGCGTCGGCGTTGAACATCATGGCCAGCCCGCCGCCGAACAGCCCGAGCACCGCCACTCCGCCGATCGCGAACCACAGCGGGGCGCGCGAGCGCGGCCCCTCGTCGTACGGGCTCCATCCGATCCGGCTCTGCGGGGCCGGCTCGGAGGCCTTACGGTTGCCGGACGCGATCGTGTCGGTCTCGCCGGCGAAATCGGTGGGGGGCTCGGCGGCGCGCTGCTTGCGGGAGCGACGGGACTTGCGGCCCTCCGGCGCGGGCTCCGGCTGTTCCTGCTGCTCCGGGGGAGGGCCGCCGGCGTTCCTGGGGGCTGGCGCCATCCCGTAGGGGGCGCCGCCGAACGGGGAGCCGCCCATGCCGTTTTCACGTTCCTCGGGAAAACCCATGCGGCGACATTACCGTGATGTACGTCAGCGGGTTCCGAAGTCTTGGGTCCACCACGGGCCTCCGGGGCCTGAGGCGACGCCCACGCCGATGGCCTTCAGGCCGCAGTTGAGGATGTTCCTGCGGTGGTCGGGGGTGTCCATCCAACCGCGTAGGGCCTCTTCTGGGCTGTTGTATCCGGCGCCGATGTTCTCCGCGGCGCCCCAGCCGTAGCCCGCGCGCTCCATCCGGACCCAGGGCGACGCGCCGTCGGGGGAGTTGTGCGAGAGCAGCCCCGTACGGGCCATCTCCACCGCGTGCGTACGGGCGGAGCGCATGAGACCGTCGTCCACCCGCAGCGGGCGGCAGCCGTGCCGGGACCTCGCGGCGTTGGTGAGCGAGACGACGCGCCTCGCCATGGTGGCGAGCACCCGCACGCCGCCGCTCCGCTCCGAGCGCAACACGGGGTCGTCGGGGGCGTTGAAGCCGGGAACCCGGTTCTCGGGGCTCTTGGACGCCTTGGGGACGGCGCGCCGGGGCCTGCTGGGCGTGGTCTGCCGGGGGATCATCTCGGCCTGCGGCCGGGCCTTGTCCGGGGGCGCGGAGCTGGTCGTGGCGGCCGCGGGCGGCACCGTTTCCTGGAGGTAGACGTGGCGGGCCGGCTCGGCCTCGTCGCTGAGGCGGCCGATCAGCACGCCGGTGAACAACACGGCCGTGAGGCAGGCCAGCACGCCCAGATGGCTCCGGCGCCGAGGGCCCCGCTGGGATGGCCGGGTGTGAGAGCTCTGCCACATACCGACGCCAACGATAGGGATGTCGGGTGATGGGAAAGAAGGGGGCCGAGGGAAACGAAATCGAACCGTTCTGCGATCAGGTAGAATCGTGCGAGGTTACCGGTCTTTTGACCAGCACGCCTTAGGGCAGGTAGCCTCACGTTCGTTGTGTGCATAGGTCCGCGTGACCAATGCGCGGCGCGTCCGGCGTCATCTCCCGTGCTGAGGAGACGGAAGGTCCGGGCCGTCGTGTGCCCGCACCGACCGACCATGTAGCTGTCGCATCCGACAGCGCCGAAGACGCGAGCATAAAGAAGGCTACGACCGTGCGCACGTACTCACCGAAGCCCGCCGACGTCCAGCGTCAGTGGTACGTCATCGACGCGACCGATGTCGTGCTGGGCCGGCTGGCCAGCCACGTCGCGACCCTGCTCCGCGGCAAGCACAAGCCGATCTTCGCCAACCACGTCGACACCGGTGACTTCGTCATCGTCATCAACGCGGACAAGATCGCGCTGACCGGCAACAAGCTTGAGCAGAAGAAGGCGTACCGCCACTCGGGCTACCCGGGCGGTCTGCGTTCCGTCTCGTACGGCGAGCTCATGGAGAAGCGGCCGGACAAGGCCGTCGAGAAGGCCGTCAAGGGCATGCTTCCGAAGAACTCCCTCGGCCGGAAGATGGCCAAGAAGCTGAAGGTCTACGCGGGTTCCGAGCACCCGCACCAGGCCCAGCAGCCGGTGCCGTTCCAGATCACCCAGATCGCCCAGTAGTAGTTCGAAAGATTCAGAGGAGAACCGTGGCTGAGCCCACCGGTGTCGAGACGCCCGTCGAGGCCGAGCTGGAGGAATTCTCCGGCGAGGACTTCCCGTCCGAGTACACCACCGAGTCCGCCGCCAGCGCTGACGCTCCCGTGCGCAAGCCCGTTACCACGGGCAACTCGTACGGTACCGGCCGCCGCAAGGAGGCGATCGCCCGCGTGCGCATCGTCCCTGGCACCGGCAAGTGGACGATCAACGGTCGTCCGCTGGACACCTACTTCCCGAACAAGGTTCACCAGCAGATCGTCAACGAGCCGTTCGTCGTGCTCGGCGCCGAGGAGGCGTTCGACGTCATCGCGCGCATCGACGGTGGCGGCGTGACCGGCCAGGCCGGTGCGCTGCGCATGGGCCTGTCCCGCGCGCTGTCCGTCCTGGACGTCGAGGTCAACCGCCCGCCGCTGAAGAAGGCCGGCTTCCTCACCCGTGACGCCCGCGCCACGGAGCGGAAGAAGTACGGCCTCAAGAAGGCCCGCAAGGCTCCGCAGTACAGCAAGCGCTAAATTGGGGCGCCTTTTCGGCACCGACGGGGTACGTGGGGTCGCGGGCCGCGACCTCACTGCGCAGCTCGCCATGGATCTGTCCGTGGCGGCCGCTCACGTCCTCGGCGATGCAGGCGCTTTCGCCGCCACCGGGCGTCGTCCGGTGGCGGTCGTGGGCCGGGACCCGCGTGCCTCGGGAGAGTTTCTCGAGGCCGCCGTGGTCGCCGGCCTTGCGGCGTCCGGCGTGGACGTGCTGCGCCTCGGCGTGCTGCCCACCCCGGCCGTCGCCCATCTGACCGCCGCGCTCGGCGCCGACCTCGGCGTGATGTTGTCGGCGTCGCACAACCCGGCGCCCGACAACGGCATCAAGTTCCTGGCGCGCGGCGGCTTCAAGCTGTCCGACGCCGTCGAGGACGAGATCGAGCGGCGGCTGGGCGAGGAGTGGAGCTTCCCGGTCGGTTCCGGCGTGGGCCGCGTACGCGACGCCTACGGTGAGGCCGACCGTTACATCTCCCACGTGCTGACCACGGTGGACGCCTCGCTCGACGGGCTGAACATCGTGGTCGACTGCGCCCACGGCGCCGCCCACATGGTGGCCCCGGAGGCGCTCCTGCGCGCGGGAGCCCGGGTCGAGGCCATCGGCGCCCGTCCCGACGGCCTCAACATCAACGCCGGTCACGGCTCGACGCACCTGGACAAACTCCAGCAGGTCGTCGTGTCGCGCGGGGCCGACCTGGGCGTGGCCTACGACGGCGACGCCGACCGCTGCCTGGCGGTCGACCACACGGGCGCGATCATCGACGGCGACCACATCATGGCGATCCTGGCCGCCGCCATGCACCGTGAGGGCCGGCTGACCAAGGACACCGTGGTCGCGACCGTGATGTCCAACCTGGGCTTCAAGCTGGCGATGCGCGACGCGGGCATCACCGTGGTGGAGACCGCGGTGGGCGACCGCTATGTGCTCGAACGGATGAAGTCCGACGGCTACAACCTGGGCGGCGAACAGTCGGGTCACGTCATCATGCTCGACCACGCCACCACGGGTGACGGCCTGCTCACCTCGCTCCACCTGCTGGGCGTGGTGGCCAAGTCGGGCGTGACACTGAAGGAGCTGGCCTCGGTGATGACACCGCTGCCGCAGATCCTGATCAACGTCAAGGACGTCGACAAGGGCAAGGCCTCGGTGCCCGAGCTCGTCGCCGCCGTCGCTGAGGCGGAGGCGGAGCTGGGCGAGACGGGTCGCGTCCTGATCCGGCCGAGCGGCACGGAGCCGATGATCCGGGTCATGGTCGAGGCCGCGTCGGAGGAACACGCCAACCAGGTGGCCGACCGCCTCGCCGACGTCGTCCGCAAGGCCTGCGTCTGAGTTTTGTTGAGATCGGGTACGACTCCGTGTCGTGCCCGATCTCTTTTATGCATGGGATCTGAGCTGGTCGTCCAGGGTCCAGATGGCCACCTCCACGCCGGTCACGCGGCTGCGGTAGAGCTCGCGTTCGGCGAGGATGCACAGATCGCCCAGACCGAGCTTGCGCATGGCGTGGTCGGACAGCGGGACGCCGGTTCCGGCGCCGTCGATGAGGGAGCGCAGGCGTCGAGCAGGTTGCAGAGGATCGTGGTGTCGACGAACTCCACTCGGTGGCTCACTGCTGATCGATCCCCATCAGCCGGTCGAACTCGGTGAAGTCGCGTTTCGGAGACCGTTCCAGGGCGCCCGAAGTCACGACAGAGCCGAGGTCGCCTTGGGCCATGAGACTCGGGTAACCCTCTATGTCGGGGAGCCTGGTCAGGCGGGACATCCCGGTGGCGCGATCTCTGGTGCTGACGATCACGGTCGTGATCTTCAGAGGCGAGCGCGGAGAGCAGGGCGGGGCTGTGCGTGGTGAAGATCACCTGTGCGCCGGTCGTTGCCTTCACCAGGTCGAGAAGCTGGGACGCCTGCGAGGGGTGGAGGCCGTTCTCAAGCTCTTCGATGACCAAGGTGGGCGACGTGAGGTGGCGGCGGCCCAAGTCGAGGTTCTGTCCCTGGCCGATCAACGTGGTGGCGACAGCCATGAAACGCAGGAGGCCGTCGCTCATCTCGCGTGCCGGTGTGATCGATGCGCCTTCGCGTAGCGCGAGCATGACGTCACCGAGATCTGATCGCACGAGTTCGATATCCGTGATCTCGTGCTCTACGAGCGATCTGGTGCGGCGTAGCAGCTCGTGGAACTCTGCCGGCGCGCTCTCGCACATCTCGGCGATCACGGCGGAGAGGTTCTCCGCCGTTCTGCGTATACGGGTGTCATGGCCGGGGACGTACTGGCGCATCAGGTGAGGGACTGGATCGAGGTGGAAGACGCCGCGGAGGGCCGTGAACACGTCGTCTGCGGCGTAGCTCAGCGTGAGGGCTGGGCGGTCCCCCTGAAGCTGCTCGCGGTTGATGAACTTCACCAAGGCGGGAAGGACGATCGCCGCTGACTCGCGGGCGACCTCTTCGATGGTGAGAATAAGGTCATTTCGCCCGCTTCGGGGGCTGTCGGCGCTTCCGTACCAGCCGGTCATGGCCTCTTTGACGATTTCCCGCTTGGGGCTGAGGCGGACGCGAACGTCGAAGTCGACGGCGGTGCAGTAGTCATCAGCCGCGCGGTCGGGGTTGATCACCGTGCAGCCGATCTCGAACTCGTCACCACCGTGCGGTGGGCAACCGGCTATCCCGCCCCGCAACGGTCCCTCGTCACCGCGCCTGCCGTCGAGCACGTCGACGACGTCGCCACCCTCCGCCAATCGGGACAACGCGTCCAAGGCGTCGAGCGCGTTTGATTTCCCGCTGCTGTTGCGGCCGACGAGTACGGTCACGTCGCCGATGGGCAGCACGGCGTCGCGGAAGGTCTTGAACTCGGTCAGCCGCAGCTCGGTCAGGCGCGCAGGCATAGGGCCAACATACAGGCGATCTACTCGTCGCCCGTGAGGGAGAAGGCGCGTAGGCGGTGGCCGGCCCACAGGACGGCGGCGACGGTGACGATCAGCAGGGCCGGTACGGCGAAGCTCAGGGAGACGTCGGCTTCGAAGAAGGCCGAGGTGGAGATCTGGTCGGCGATGGACTGGCCCCAGCGTTGGATCGAGTACGTACGGGCGCCCGCCAGGAGGTTGCCCACCAGGCTCTCCCACACCAGGGCGTAGATGATGCCGATCGTGACCGCGTGCCGGGTGACGACGCCGAGCAGGAGGAAGACGGCGGCGTACGCGATGCCGGCCGCCAGGGACCCCGCGGCGAAGCCGGCGGCGATGCGGTCCTCGTTGCCGACCAGGAGCCAGGCGGCGACGTACGTGGGCAGGGCCGCGAAGACGGCCAGCAGCGTGACCGCCACCACGAACTTCGTCAGGGCGATGACCGGGCGGGAGATCGGCTTGGACATCAGGTGGATGATCGTGCCGTCGTCGATCTCGGGGGCGATGACGCCGGTGCCCGCGATGAGGCCCAGCAGCGGCAGCATGGTGCCGATGGCGAAGCTCTGCATCAGGCCGACGGCCGTGGGCTGGTCGTTGCCGCCGAAGAAGCGCAGCAGCACGGCCAGGGCGATCAGGCCGAGGGGCAGCAGCAGGAGCAGGATGATCCGCCGCCTACCGAGCAGCGCTCGGTAGGTGATGCCGGCAACGACTGTGTTCATGCCTCACTCCGTTCGGCGGGCCCGGTCGCGTGCGGGTTCACGAACCGCTCCGGTTGATCAGGTACGAGAAGACGCTCTCCAGGTCCTCGTCGGCGGGGGAGACCTGGTGGAGGCGTACGCCCTCGTCGCGGGCGACCTGGGGCAGGAGCTTGGCGAAGCGGCGGAACTCGGTGGCCTGGACCTCCAGGCCGTCGGGGCGCAGCGTGATGCCGCCGGTCGACGGGTCGCGGACGAGGGCGGCGGCGAGCCGGCGGTCGTCGCTGGAGCGGATCATGAACAGGTGGGGCCTGTCGGTCATCAGCCGCCGGATCTCGCGGAAGTTGCCGGAGGCCGCGTGCCGGCCCGCGACCAGCACCTCGATGTGCTGGGCCACGCGTTCGACCTCCTCCAGGATGTGGGAGCTGAACAGGATCGTCTTGCCGGCGGTGCCCATGGCGCGGATGAGGTCCATCAGGTGCAGGCGCTGGCGCGGGTCCATGCCGTTGAACGGCTCGTCGAGCAGCAGCACCGCCGGGTCGTGGACGAGCGCCGCGGCGACCTTCACGCGCTGGCGCATGCCCTTGGAGTACGTCTCGACCCGCCGGTCTTTCGGCTCCTCCATCTCCACGGTGGCCAGGGCCTTGCGGGCGGCCTCCTCGGGGTTGCCCAGGCCGTGCAGGCGGGCGGCCGAGAGCACGAACTGCCAGCCGGTCAGGAAGCCGTACACGCCTTCCTTCTCCGGAACTAGGCCGATATTTCGGTAAATGCGGTGGTTCTTCCATACCGGGGCGCCGTCCAGCGCGACCGTGCCGCTCGACGGGGCCAGGAAGCCGGCCATCATGTGCAGCAGCGTCGACTTGCCCGCGCCGTTCGGCCCGAGCAGGCCGGTGACGCCGGGGCCGATGGTCATGGTGACGTCGTTGACCGCCACCACGTTGCCGTACCAGCGGGAGACCTGTGACAGCTCGACCTTCACCGGGCGGCCGCCTTCCTGTAGCGCAGCATGAGGGCGCCCAGGCCGATCCCGACCAGCGCCACGAGGAACACCGCCGAGGCCGGGCCGCTGGGGTAGCCGCCCTCGATGGAGTGCGGCGGCGTGCCGAACAACCACGACTGCACGGAGTCGACCAGCCAGAACGGGTTCAGCAGCCAGGCCCACGAGGCCGCCTCGTCGTGGCCGGTCGACTCCAGCGCGCCGTAGACCAGCGGGATGGACGCGAACGACAGCAGGTACACGGTGATCACCGAGGCGACCCCGAGCCCGCGCCGCGGCGTGAACGACGCCAGCGCCAGCCCGAACGCCGACAGCAGGAACGCCAGCGCCAGCGCCATGACGACGCTGCCGAAGAACTCCCCGGTGGCCGGCGGTCCCGGCATGTCGACGACCAGCTCGCCCAGGTACATCACCGTCAGCGGCACCGCCACCAGCGCGAACACCGCCACGGTCATCGCCGCGACCTTGGCGCCGACGTACGAGGCGATCGTGACCGGGCGTGACAGGTAGAGCGGCAGCACGCGGTGGCGCAGGTCGGGCGCGACGAGGGTCGGGGCCTGGGAGGCCAGGAAGATCGCCACCACGGCCTGCATGATGACCGCGTAGCCGCTGTACTGGATGACGCGCTGCTGGATGAGGGCCATCGTGGCGACGTTCACGATGGCGGGCAGCAGCATGATGGCGGCCAGCGAGAACGGCGTGAGCTTGCTGCGCGCCGGGCGGCCGAGGCCGAAGACGCCGCGCAGGCTGTGGACGGCCAGCGCCCGGGTGGCGTAGCCGCGGCCGAGCCGGGGACCGTCGTAGTGGCGGTAACCGATGTCGTAGATCTCAGACATGCGCCCTCACCTCCTCGCGGAAGACGTCCTCGATGCGGTGACGGTTCTGCTCCAGGCGGATGAGGCACAGGCCGAGGTCGGCCGCGGCGTCGCGCACAGCGTCGTACGTCTCGGGGCCGAGCACCTTGACCACCAGCATGCGGCCCTGCGGTGAGACGGCCTGCCCCTCGGCGGCCAGCCGGGCGGCCAGCTCGTCGAGGCCCTCGTCGACCTCGACCGTCACGGCCTGCGTGGCCTGGGTGAACTCGCCGATCGCCGAGGAACGCAGCAGCCGCCCGCCGTCGATGACGATCACGTGGTCGCAGATGCGCTCCAGCTCGCCGAGCAGGTGGGAGGTGACGAGCACGCTGATGCCGAACTCGGTGCCAATGCGCCTGACGAGCGTCAGCATCTCGTCGCGGCCGCGCGGGTCGAGGCCGTTGGTGGGCTCGTCCAAGAAGATCAGTTTGGGGTCGTGGACCAGGGCCTGGGCCAGCTTGACCCGTTGTTTCATGCCGGTGGAGTAGCCGCCGACTGGCCGGTAGCGCTCTTCGGCGAGGCCCACGTGGCGCAGCACGTCGGCGGCGCGCTCGCGGGCGGCGGTGCGCGGCAGGCCGGACATGCGGGCCAGGTGGACCACTAACTCGGTGGCGGAGACGTCGGGCGGCAGGCATTCGTGCTCGGGCATGTAGCCGACGAGCCGGCGGATCTCGGCGCCCCGGGAGGTGGCGTCGAGGCCGAGCACGTCGGCCCGGCCGCCGGTGGGCGGCAGCAGGCCGAGCAGGATCTTGATCAGGGTGGACTTGCCCGCGCCGTTCGCGCCGACCAGGCCGGTGACGCCGGGCCCCACGGTGACCGTGAGCTGATCGATCGCGGTGACGGTGGGGAAGCGTTTGGTCAGCCCCTCGGTGGCGAGGATGTGCATGTGCCGGACACTACCGGCAGGTCCGGGGCCGTGGCCTCGTTCATCCGGATGAACGGCGTCCTACTTGAGGCCAGAATCTGCGCTGGACCATGAGGGTGGCGGTGCCCGCGACGACCATGCCGAGGACGTTGACGGCCAGCTGCAGGGCCGAGAAGCCGACCTCCGACCATTCGCCCAGCGCCAGCGCGACCGCCGCGTAACCGGCGGCGGGCACCGTGGTGACCGAGATGAAGACGCCGATCAGGGCCGAGGACTTGCCCGCCGTGATCGACAGCACGCCCGCCGCGCCCGCGAGCAGCGCCACGATGAACGACCAGCGGTCGGGCTTGACGATGAACTGCATCTCCTGGTTGGTGGTGAGGTTGCCGGGGCCGATCCAGCCGAGCAGGGCGGAGACGAACGCGCAGGCGAACGTGATCGCGATGGCCACCGCGAACCCGACGAGGAGTGTCCTGAACGCGGTGCCGATCAGCGGCCACCTGCGGTGCAGCAGCCCGAAGCAGACGGCCGCGACCGCGCCGAACTCGGGCCCGAGGACCATCGCGCCGACGATCAGGATGGGGGAGTTCAGCAACACGGCGATGCCCGTGAGCTGGGTGGCGATGGCCAGGAAGGCGAGGTAGGCCCACGTGATGCGGGAGTCGGCGTAGACCTTCTGGGCGAGCTCCTGCCAGACCACCGCGTCGTCGGGCTCTCCCGGGGCCTCCTCGATCGCCCTGGTGGCGGCCCGCGATATCGTCAGGTCGACCTGCTCGACGGCGATCGAGCCCTCGGTCTCCAGCCAGCCGAGCCGCCCGAGCACCTCGTTGGCCGACTCTCTGGCCGCGTCGCACAGGACGAGGTCGCCTGCGGGCTCACGGGCCGCTCCGGGCAGGACGACGATGTTGGTGACGCCTGGGGCGTCCGCCAACACCGCCGTCGCCTCGCCGGTGCGCGCCGGGGGGACGATCAGTCGCAGATGCAGCACGCGGCCATTGTCGTCGATCGGACGTTGACGTGGTGTTGACCCGAATACGCGAGGCTCCCTCACATGATCAGGTTCACGTGCCACGACCACGGTGAGGAGTGCTGGTTCGCCGCCATCGACGACCAGGAGTGCCGGGGCAGGTTCGCCCGGTTCCTGGTCGAGGAGGCGTTCAGGTCTGGCGGAGCCGAACCTTGCGCACCGAGTGGTCGGCGCCCTTCTTGAGGACGAGGTCGGCGCGGCCCCTGGTGGGGGCGATGTTCTCGACGAGGTTGCGTTCGTTGATGTCGCGCCAGACGTTGACCGCGAACTTCGTGGCCTCGTCGTAGGACATGTCGGCGATGTGGCGGAAGTACGACTTCGGGTCCTCGAAGGCGGTGCGGCGGAGCTTGTGGAAACGTTCGACGTACCAGGTGCGGATGTCCTCGACCCTGGCGTCGACGTAGATGGAGAAGTCGAAGTAGTCGTTGACGGCGAGGGAGGTGGGCGGGGCGGGCTGGAGGACGTTGAGCCCTTCCAGAATGAGGATGTCCGGGTTTTTTACGACTTGAGCGGCGCCGGGGACGATGTCGTACTCAAGATGGCTGTAGACGGGCGCGCACGCTTCCGCGGCCCCCGCCTTGACCTCCGCCACGAACCTGACCAGCGCGCGCCGGTCGTAGCTCTCGGGGAAGCCCTTGCGGTGCATGATCTTCTTGGACTCGAGCACGGCGTTGGGGTAGAGGAAGCTGTCGGTGGTGACCAGCTCCACGTGCGGGTGTTCGGGCCAGCGAGCCAGAAGGGTGTGCAACAGCCGCGCCGTCGTCGACTTGCCGACCGCGACGCTGCCGGCCAGGCCCAGCACGTACGGCACGCGCCGCTCGGATTTGCCGAGGAACGCGCTCAGCACGCTGCTGCGCTGCTTGGACCCGGTGAAGTGCAGGTTGAGCAGCCGGGTCAGTGGGAGGTAGATGTCGGTGACTTCGGTGAGATCCATGGGGTCGTCGACACCGCGCAGCTCTTCCAGCTCGTCTGCGGTGAGAGTCAAGGGCGTGTTCTTGCGGAGCTCGCTCCACTGCTCCCTGCTCAGTTCCACGTAGCCGTTGTTCACCTTGGCAGCGTAGCGATGTGCGACAAACCGGATGTCGGTCGGGGTCCCGTTCGTCCACAGCCTGTGGACAAAGACATGGGATTACCGAGAACCAGTTCGGGGTAAAGGGCCGCCGCCTGAGTACGCTGAGACGATGATCCTCGGCATCGGCGTTGACGTCGTCGACATCGCCCGCTTCGAGACCGCGCTGGAGCGCACCCCGGGGCTCAGAGAGCGCCTGTTCACCGAGGCGGAGCGGCCGCTGCCGGTGCACTCGCTGGCCGCCAGGTTCGCCGCCAAGGAGGCCGTGGCCAAGGCGCTCGGCGCGCCCCGCGGCCTCGGGCACCGCGAGGCGGAGGTGTGCCGCGACGAGCTGGGCAGGCCAGAGCTGCGCGTGTCGGGCCGGGCCGCCGAGGTCGCCGACGAGCTGGGGGTCAAGCGCTGGCACGTCTCGCTCAGCCATGACGCGGGCGTCGCCGTGGCCTACGTGATCGCGGAGGGATAGCGTCGAATCATGCGTACCGCCTACACCGCCGACCAGATCCGCGGCGCCGAGCACACGCTCATGGCGCGGCTGCCGGAGGGCACGCTCATGCAGCGCGCCGCAGCCGGGCTCGCCGCCGTCTGCGCCGACCTGCTGGGCCACGTGTACGGCAGACGCGTCGTGCTCCTCGTCGGCAGCGGCGACAACGGCGGCGACGCGCTCTACGCCGGTCAGCGGCTGGCCCGGCGCGGGGCCCGGGTGGGCGCCGTCCTGGCC
>NZ_SMKQ01000248.1 GCF_004348995.1 Nonomuraea terrae | reverse complement strand
GAATTCCGCCCGCGCAGGCCGGCAGAACGCTTCGGTGAGGGGCGGCGCCATCGAGGGCGGGTGGCGCAGACTGTCGGCATGGACCGGCTGACCTCCTGGGAGCGCCGCACCAGAGTCGCGCTCATCGCCATCGGCACTGGTTTCTTACTCGGCTGGGCGGTCCCCGTGCTCGCCCTCGGCCTGCCCACCCCCGCTCACGTGGCGCTCTGGCACCTGCAGGTCGTCTGCTGGGCCCTGTTCACCGCCGACTACCTGATCCGCCTCGTTCTGGCCCCGCGCCGCCTGAGCTTCGTGCTCAGGAACGTCCCCGCGCTCCTGGTCGTCCTGCTCCCGCTGCTGCGCCCGCTCTGGCTGCTGCGCGCGCTGCTCCTGGTGCAGGTCGTCGCCGAGCGCGTACGCCTGCCGCTGCGCGTACGCGCCGTCGTGTACGTCGGCGGCACCGCCGTCTTCCTCGGCCTCGTCGGCAGCGTCGCGGTCCTCGACGTCGAACGCGGCGCCCCGGACGCCAACATCGAGACGATCGGCGACGCCCTGTGGTGGTCCCTCGTCACGATGACCACCGTCGGGTACGGCGACCGCTTCCCCGTCACCGGCGAGGGCAGGCTGGTCGCCGCGGGCCTGATGATCGCCGGGATCGCCCTGCTGGGCGTGGTGACCGCGGCCATCGCCTCGTGGTTCGTCGAGCGGTTCGAGCGCACGGCCGCCGCGGACCGCCGTACCGAGGCCGAGCTCGCCCAGGTCACGGCGGAGCTGGTCGAGCTGCGCCGGACGGTGGCCGAGCTGAGCGCCCGTCTGGCGCCCCGATGAGCGGGAGTGCGCGTCTTGGCGCGAAGTCGGTGAGGCTGGGGGGCATGGGGGCCTATGCTGACGCGGCGGGGCCGGACGGCGGATCATGCGGGGGTGAGCCTGTGCACGGCGCGAGGTTGAGGTTTCCTCCGGGATCCCTGGTGATCCTGACGGGGCTCCCCGGCGCGGGCAAGACCACGTTGCTGCGCCGCCTGTACGGCCCCGACGTGGAGCGCCTGCCCATCACCGCCGGCACCACCGTGGTGATCGACTCCTCGCAGGCCCGGCGGCAGTGGGACGACAGGCTCACCTGGGCCCCCTATCGGGTGCGCCGCGTCTTCATCTTCGCCACCCACGTGAAGCACATCCGCCGGGCCCTGGCCGGCGGTCACGCGGTGATCGCCCACCAGCGCGGCTGCGGCAGGCACGTGCTCTACTGGTTCGCCGGGCTGGCGCGCCTGCACGGCGCGAGCCTCCAGCTGCTCCTGCTGGACGCGCCCGCGGACGAGGCGTTGGCCGGGCAGGTGGCGCGCGGCCGAATGGTGCCCGCGCGGACGTTCGACCGCCACCGCCGCCGCTGGGAGAGCCTGCTGGCGCGGGTCAAGAACGGCGACCATGCCCCGGCGGCCGGGGCGCGCGTCATCGACCGGGCCGAGGCGTGCCTGCTGGAGGCCATCGTCTTCGACGACTCCCGCGCCCCCGCCCCGCCGCGGGCGGACTGATTCTCCCCCGCGTGTCGATCCGGGGCCGTCCCGTTCGTCCAGGGGACGACGAAAGGAGAATCCCATGAAGCAGTACGTGCTGACCATCTACCAGCCCGACGGCCCGCCGCCCGGCCCTGAGGTGCTGGAGCCCATCGCCCGCGACCTGGCCGCCCTGGAGGAGGAGCTGAGGGCCGCCGGCGCGTGGGTCTTCTCCGGTGCGCTCCTGCCGCCCGGCCAGGCCGCCGTGGTACGGGTGCGCGGCGGAGACCTGCTGACCGTCGACGGCCCGTACACCGAGGGCAAGGAGCACATCGGCGGCTTCACCGTGATCAGGGCTCCCGACCGGGACGCCGCCCTCGCCTGGGCCGCCAAGCTGGCCAAGGCGGTACGCCTGCTCCCGATCGAGGTGCGCGAGTTCCACGGGTGAGCGCCGGCCGCCGTACGACTTTCGCGGCCGGTCCACTCCGGTGATCGTCATGCCCCGAGGATCTCCCGCCGCGCCTTCGCCCATCACGCCGCGAACGGCATCGGCCGATCGGTTGACACGAGCGTCCGACCCCCGAGGGCGGGGCTACAGGATGGGCAGGTAGCGGCCGAGCTCGAACTCGGTCACCGTGCGGCGGTATTCGTTCCACTCGGCGCGCTTGTTGCGCAGGAAGAAGTCGAAGACGTGCTCGCCCAGCGTCTCGGCGACCAGCTCGCTGCGCTCCATGACCGAGATCGCCTCGTCGAGCGAGCCGGGCAGCGGCTGGATGCCGAGGGCGCGCCGCTCGGCGCTGGTGAGCGTCCAGACGTTGTCCTCCGCGGCGGCGGGCAGCTCGTAGCCCTCCTCGATACCCTTCAGCCCGGCCGCCAGGATCAGCGCGAACGCGAGGTACGGGTTGCACGCCGAGTCGAGCGAGCGGAACTCGATGCGGGTCGAGCCACCCTTGTGCGGCTTGTACATCGGCACCCGGACGAGCGCCGAGCGGTTGTTGTGGCCCCAGCACACGTAGGAGGGGGCCTCTCCGCCCTGGCCCGCGATGGCCTCGGCGCCGCCCCAGAGCCGCTTGTAGGAGTTGACCCACTGGTTGGTGATGGCGGTGATCTCGGCGGCGTGCCGGAGCAGCCCCGCGATGAACGACCGCCCGATCTTGGACAGCCGGAAGTCGGAGCCCGCCTCGTGGAAGGCGTTGCGGTCGCCCTCGAACAGCGACATGTGGGTGTGCATGCCGGAGCCCGGGTGCTCGGTGAACGGCTTGGGCATGAACGAGGCCCAGATGCCCTGCTCCAGCGCGACCTCCTTCATGACCAGGCGGAAGGTCATGATGTTGTCGGCCGTGGTGAGCGCGTCGGCGTAGCGCAGGTCGATCTCCTGCTGCCCGGGGGCGCCCTCGTGGTGGCTGAACTCGACGGAGATGCCCATCGACTCCAGCATCATGATCGCCTGGCGGCGGAAGTCGTGGCCGGCGCTGTGGGGCGTGTGGTCGAAGTAGCCGCCGGAGTCGATCGGCTCGGGCCGCGTGCCCGGCTCGGGACGGTTCTTCAGCAGGAAGAACTCGATCTCCGGGTGGGTGTAGAAGGTGAAGCCCATGTCGGCGCACTTGGCGAGCGTGCGCTTGAGCACCCAGCGCGGGTCGGCGTGGGACGGCGTGCCGTCGGGCATGAGGATGTCGCAGAAGATGCGCGCGGAGCCGGGCGCCTCGCTGCGCCAGGGCAGGATCTGGAACGACGACGGGTCGGGCTTGGCGAGCATGTCGGACTCGTAGACGCGGGCGAAGCCCTCGATGGCCGAGCCGTCGAACCCGATGCCCTCGGCGAAGGCGCCCTCCAGCTCGGCGGGCGCGATGGCGACGGACTTGAGGAAGCCGAGCACGTCAGTGAACCAGAGCCGGATGAACCGGATGTCGCGTTCCTCGAGCGTGCGGAGCACGAACTCCTGCTGGCGGTCCAAGGCATCCCCTCGTGAAGACAGTACAGGTCTCCTATCAGGATGCCGTGTCCGTGTTTCACACAGGTTACGGGGAGTGCCGGTGCGAGCCTCGCTGACAAAGGGCCGCGCCCGACCTACTGTGATCAACGCAGTCAGTCTCGGGGGAGGCATCAGTGGCCATCGACCTGCTCAATCACAAGCTGGATCGGGCATTCGACCACATCGACGCGGGCGGGAACGGCGTCGTGGAGCGGGAGGACCTGCTGGGGCTGGGCGCCCGCATATTGGTGGGATTCGGTGAGTCCCCCACCTCGGTCACCGGGGCTAGCCTCGTGGACGGTTTCGACGGCATCTGGTGTGTCCTGGCGGAGGCGCTGGAGCGCGACGGCGACTCCGGCATCACCCGGTCCGAGTTCCGTACGGCGATGACGCTGGCCTTCGTCGCCGGCGACCGGTACGAGCCGGTGTTCCACCCGGCAACGGTGGCGGTGGCCGAGTTGTGCGACGACGACCGCGACGGCGAGATCGGGCCGAAGGAGTTCCGGACGATGCTGAGCGCCTTCGGTGTGGCCTACGACGATGTGGACGAGGCGTTCGACCGGCTCGACGTGGCCGGGCGGGGGGTGCTCACCGTGGCCGAGCTGGTGGCCGCGTTCTCGGACTACTACCGGAGCGACGACCCCAACGCGGCAGGGAACTGGCTTTTCGGCCCGCTGTGAAGGCCGCGGTCTCGCGGTGAAGCCTTTTTGACGCCCCGGTGAAAGCCCCCCGGCGACGGCCCCGAGTGATGTCCCGAACGACGTCGCGGTGACGGCCCGCTGCGCAGGTCCCGTTCATGAGCCCCTTTGAAACCCCTGTGAGCACACATGACCACCACCACCGTGTTCGCCAGCGTACGCACCACCGTGCGCACCGCGCTGCGTTCCGCTCTGACCTCTGTACTGCCCCTGCCGCGCAGGGGCGCCTCGGCGGCCATGGCGCTGCTGCCGCTGATCGAGCGGGTGCCCGCGATGGCGGCGCCGTGCCGGATGCATCCCGCCGTGTACGCGATCGAGGCCGCGGTCCTCGACTGGGCCAGGCGTACCGGCCTGCGGGCCGATCCGGGGATCGGTTACCACCGGATGGCGGGCCGGGCGTTCGCCGAGTTCGACGCGGCCGCGGCGGCGTTGTTCGCGCAGTGGCTGACCTGGCTGTTCCACCTGGACGACGAGCTGGACGAGCGCTCCGGCCCGCTGGACGTCTTCCACGGCCTGCTCAAGGGCACGGCGCGGCACCCGTTGGAGGCGGCCTTCGCCGACCTGTGGCGGGTGACCAGCGCGCGGATGAGCGACCGGTGGCGGGCCAGGTTCGCGGTGGGGCTGCAGCGGCAGTACGACGCCTGCCGCGCCGAGGCCGACAACCGCGCGACGGGCCGGATGCCGGCCCTGGAGGACTACCCGGCGCTGCGCAGGGGGACGGTCGGCCCGTACCTGTACGACCTGGTCGAGCCGTGCCTGCGGGTGGAGGTGCCGGCCTGGTTCCACGCCTCGGGGCCCTGGCAGGAGCTCGTGAACGCCTGCAGTGACGTCACGGCGTGGTGCAACGACGTGGCCTCGCGCCCGAAGGAGCGCGGCGACGCGCACAACTTCGTCGTCCTCGCGATGCGCCAGCTCGACCTGGGCGAGCGGGAGGCGACCGCCTGGGTGCTCGACCGGATCGCCGAGCGCTGCCAGGACATGCGCCAGGCCGCCCTGCGGCTGCCGCTCGACGATCTCGACCTCAAGACGGCCAGGGACGTCAGCAAGGTCGCCTGCGCCTACCTGGCCGCGCCCCGCGCCCACCTCGACTGGCTCCTGGAGTCGAAGCGCTACGCCTGAGAGCTCAGGACGAGCCGGCGGTGAGCATGTCGCCGGCGAGGGTGCGGCGGTAGAGGACCTGCTTGCCGACCCGCATCCCGACCGCGAGCCCGCCGGCCCGCAGCACGCCGAGGTGCTGGCTGACGGCGCCCGGGGTGAGCGCCATGCGGGCGGCGAGCGCGGAGGTGGTGGCGGGCTCGCCGAGGGCGAGCAGGATCTGCGCCCGGCTCCTGCCGATGAGCGCGGCGAGCGCGCCGGGCGCCGGCGGCGGTCCCTGCTCCCACAACGTCCCGACCGCCTGCACGGGATAGACGAGCATCGACTGGTACGGCGCCGACATCACGGCCACCGACGGCCAGTAGAACGCGCTGGGCACGAGCACGAGCCCGTCGCCGTGCAGGCCGCCCATGAGGCACCAGGGCCGGTCGACCACCAGCCGCTCCCCCGTCCACGTCACTGCGGGGTCGAGCCCGGCGAACAACTGCCGCGCCCCGCCCTGGGCCAGCTCCCGCGAGCGGCGCAGCACGTCGCGTTCCAGCAGCGCGTACACGCGGGGCCAGAACTCCGCGAAGCACGTCTCCCAGTACTCCTCCAGCGCGTCGGCGACCCTGGCCACGCCCGTCGCCGGGTCGGCGAGGAAGCGTTCGATCACGGCCCGGTCGGTGCCGCGCACGATGGCGGCCTCCACGCGGGCCAGCTGCGGGTCGGTGCTCCTGACCCGGTCGAGCTCGGTGGCGAAGTCGGGGATCGGCGTGTCGGGCGGCGGGGTGAGGAAGTCGGCCAGGTAGCCGGACGGCGGGACGAGGCCGAACAGCTCCGACAGGTCGAGCCCGGCCAGCCGGGGCCGGACGGCCTTGAGCCAGGGCAGGTGCATCGACTGCCGGGCGGGCTGCTGCAGGGTGCGCAGGCTGGCGACGAGCTCCCACATCGGGGAGAACGCGAACCGGATACGGGCGACGTCCTCCGGCTTCAGCACCCACGTGATGGACATCGTTTTAGTGTGCGCTAAATCGTTCGCCCCACAAAACTCGACATATCAGGGTTTGGTGCGTGTCGAGCGTATCTGTGGAGAAGCCGTCGTTCCTGCGGGCCCAGATCGGCGGGCTGCCCCGCCCGTTCTGGGCGCTGTGGAGCGGCACGCTGGTGAACCGCCTGGGGACCATGGTCGTCCCCTTCACCGGCGTCTACCTGACCCAGAGCCGCGGCCTGTCGGTGGCCGCGGCGGGCCTGGTCATGGCCGTGTACGGGGCCGGCTCGCTGCTGTCGCAGCTGCTCGCCGGCGTGCTCGCCGACCGGATCGGCCGGCGGGCCACGCTGTCCGGCGGCATGCTGGCCACCGGCGCCGCGATGCTGGCGCTCGGATACAGCGCCTCGCTGCCGGCGATCCTGGCCTCGATGTTCGTGCTGGGCCTGGTGATCGACGTCTACCGGCCCGCCTCCAACGCCCTGGTCGCCGACCTGGTCTCCCCCGCGGAGCGGCCGCGGGCGTACGGGCTGCTGTTCTGGGCGGTCAACCTCGGGTACGCGGTCGGCATGACGGCCGGCGGCTGGCTGGCCGGAGTCGGGTTCGTCTGGTTGTTCTGGATCGACGCGGTGTCGTGCGTGGCGTTCGCCGTGCTCGTGTGGCGGGCGGTACCGGAGACCCGGCCGCGGGCGGAGCGGTCGGCAGGCGGGTTCGGCGCGGTGCTGCGCGACCGGGTGATGCTCGGCTTCACCCTGGTCGTGCTGGGGAACGCGCTGGTCTACTCGCAGACGATGACCACGCTGCCGGTGGCGATGACCAAGGTCGTGAAGCTGTCGTCCGGCGAGTACGGTCTGGCCATGGCGCTGAACGGCGTGCTCATCGTGGTCGCCCAGCCGCTGGTGTCGGCGTGGCTGGGCCGCAGGGACCCCGCGCGGACGCTCGCCCTGGGGATGGCGGTCATGGGAGCCGGGTTCGCCATGACCGCGTTCGTCACCGACGTGCTCGGGCTCGCGGCGACGATCGCGGTGTGGACGGCCGGGGAGATCGTCACGGCGGGCATCGCGGGGGCCATCGTGGCCGCGCTGGCGCCCGCCGAGCTGCGGGGGAGGTACGCGGGGCTGTTCGGGTTCGCCTGGTCGCTGTCGGCGGTGCTGGCGCCGCTGATGGGCGGCGCGCTGCTGGAGATCGGCCCGCGCACGCTGTGGTTCACGATCGGCGGCATCGGCGCCCTCTCGGCGATCGGCATGCTCCTGCTCGGCCCCGCCATCAGACGCCGCTGACCTGCCCACCCGGATCGGCCCACGCGGATCGGGCCACGCGGATCGGGCCACGCGGATCGGCCCGCCCGGATCGGCCCGCCCGCCGACGCGCGTTGCGATGATGTGGATCGCACGTTGGTCGCTGGACCGGGGTGAGCGGGTTCGTGCCGCGTACGAGTCCGGATTTGTCATATCTGGGGCGCCAAGTGCGAAATAGCCGACTTTTCGTCGCTTTGACGATAAAAATCGGGACATACTAGTCTTGTTGCGTGGCACAACTGCGCATCGCCCTGGCACAGACCAACCCGACCGTCGGCGACCTGAGCTCCAACGCGGACAAGCTCGTCGCGTGGACCCGCGACGCCGCCGAACGCGGGGCCCACCTCGCCGTCTTCACGGAGATGTTCCTCACCGGCTATCCGGTGGAGGACCTCGTGCTGCGCACGTCCTTCGTGGACGCCAGCATCCGCATGCTGGAGGAGGTGGCGCGCAGGCTGCACCGCGAAGGGCTCGGCGACCTGCCGGTGGTGGTCGGCTACGTCGACCGCGCCGGTCTCGCGCCCCGCGTGGGCCAGCCCAAGGGCGCCCCGCTCGACGCCGCCGCGCTGCTGCACCGCGGCGAGGTGGTCACCCGGACGGCCAAGCACCACCTGCCGAACTACGGCGTGTTCGACGAGTACCGCTATTTCGTGCGCGGCGACCGGCTGCCGATCTTCCGGCTGCACGGCGTGGACGTCGCCATAGCGGTGTGCGAGGACCTCTGGCAGGAGGGCGGGCCCGTGTCCGTCGTGGGCCGCGCCGGCGCCGGGCTGCTGGTGTCGCCGAACGCCTCGCCGTACGAGAAGGAGAAGGACGACGTACGGCTGGAGCTGTGCGGGCGCAGGGCCCGCGAGGCCGGGTGCGCGCTCGTCTACGTCAACCAGGTCGGCGGGCAGGACGAGCTGGTCTTCGACGGTGACTCGATCGTGGTCGACGGCTCGGGCGAGCTGGTGGCGCGGGCCGCGCAGTTCGAGGAGGAGCTGCTGGTCGTCGACCTCGACGGCCTGCCGGTGTCGGACGCGGAGCCCGGCATGTTCCCGCACGACGCGGGCGACGGCACCACCATCACGGTCGAGCGCCTGGTGCTGTCGTCCGAGCCCGTGGCGCCGTACGAGCCCGTGCCGGCCCGCGTCGCCGAGCAGCTCGACCCGCACGGCGAGGTCTACTCCGCGCTGGTGCTCGCGGTGCGCGACTACGTCGCCAAGAACGGCTTCCAGTCGGTCATCCTGGGCCTGTCGGGCGGCATCGACTCGGCGCTGACCGCCACGATCGCCTCCGACGCCATCGGCCCCTCGCGTGTCAACGTCGCGCTCATGCCCTCCCGCTACTCCTCCGACCACTCGCTGGCCGACGCCGAGGAGCTGGTGCGCCGGCAGGGCATCACGTCGCAGATCGTGCCGATCGCCGACATCGTCAACGCGTACGAGAAGGAGATCGAGCTGTCGGGCCTGGCGGCCGAGAACCTCCAGGCGCGGGTGCGCGGCATGATCCTCATGGGCCTGTCGAACCAGCACGGCCACCTGGTGCTGACCACGGGCAACAAGAGCGAGCTGGCCACCGGCTACTCCACCCTCTACGGCGACTCGGCCGGCGGTTTCGCGCCGATCAAGGACGTGCCGAAGACGATGGTGTGGGAGCTGGCGCGCTGGCGCAACGCCCACACCCGGCCCGGCTTCCTGCTGCAGGCCGAGCGGCCGATCCCGGAGAACTCGATCACCAAGGAACCGAGCGCCGAGCTGCGGCCCGACCAGCGCGACACCGACTCGCTGCCGCCGTACGAGGTGCTCGACCGGCTGCTCGACGACTACGTGGAGAAGGACATGGGCTCGCGGGAGCTCATCGCGGCCGGGCACGACCCCGCGCTGGTGACGCGGGTGATCAGGCTGGTGGACCTGGCCGAGTACAAGCGGCGGCAGTATCCGCCGGGGCCGAAGATCACGCCGAAGAACTTCGGCCGCGACCGCCGCCTGCCCATCACCAACCGCTGGCGCGAGACCACCGCGTAGTCACCCGCTGGTGCGGGCCTTCCGGGCGGGCAGGTCGATGACGGCGATCTCGCCCTTCGACGCGTACACGGCGAGGTCCGGCGACAACGCGCTGTCCACGATCACGGTCATCCGCGCGTGGCCGGTGTGCCGCGGCGGGTCCACGCTGTCCACCCTGGCGTTGTCCGCGAGTACCCGGCCCCGGCGGACGGCCACGTCACCCGGACCGGAGCGAGGGCTGGAGGCCGGAGTGTGCACGATGCGCACCCTCGCTCCGGACTGGAGGCCGTAGGGGAAGCGGCCCGGTTCGAGGTCCAGGCCGACGCGGGCGCTGCCGCTCGCCGGCGGGCTCGCCTCGGCGCGCTGCGCGGTCGTCCCGCCGGAGTCCGCCTGCATCTTCACCACGGCGGTCGTGACCAGGCCGCCCAGAAGGAGCAGGAGCAGGGACGCCGCCAGCATGGGGCGGCGTTCCTCGGTCGTGAGCGGCAGGTACTGGAACGGCGGTTGTTCGTCGGCCTGCGGGCCTGCCGGGTTCTCGGGTTTTCTCCACACGGCTCGCAACAGTGCCGCAATTCGTCGGCCCTCGGGTGCGCCACGGAAGCAGGGGCTCCAGGAATTCCGCAGCTCTGGCGTGATGCGTAACCACTGTGTTACGCTTTCCGGGTGGACGAGACGGCTGGGGCGATCGCCGATCCGGTGCGGCGGGAGATCCTCGTGATGCTCAGGGGCGGGCCGATGTCCGCCGGCGAGATCGCCGGACGTTTCGCGATCAGCAGGCCGGCCGTGAGCCGCCACCTGCGGGTGCTCAGGGAGAGCGGCCTGGTGCGCGCGGAGCTCGCCGGGCGCAGGCGCCTCTACACGCTCGACCCGGGGCCGTTCGCCGAGCTCGCGGGCTGGCTCGCGCAGTTCGCGCGGCCCTCCGGGTGGGAGCACCGCCTCGACGCGCTGGAGACCGAAGTACACCGAACGCGCCGCGAGCGCCGCCGTACCGGCAGCGCCGCCGACGGCAGACAGGAGAGCACGGCATGAGCCCCATCCCCACAGGCCGGTTGTTCCGCGCTGACGACGGGTGCGACCTCGTCCTGACGCGCACGTTCCGCGCGCCCGCCGAAGACGTGTGGGCGAGCATCACCGAGCCGGAGCGCACGGCCCGCTGGTTCGGGCCGTGGGAGGGCGAGGCCGCCCCCGGCCGCACCGTCCGGGTCCAGATGCTCTACGAGGAGACGCAGCCCTGGTACGACCTGCGGATCGACGCCTGCGAACCGCCCCGGCGGCTGGCCGTCTCGTCGCTGGACGAGTTCGGGGCCTGGCATGTCGAGCTGCTGCTGAGCGAGGCCGGCGGCACGACGGAGCTGCGGTTCGTCCACCACCTGGAGACGGCCGACGGGGTCGGCGACATCGGCCCCGGCTGGGAGTACTACCTCGACCTGCTCGCCGCCTCCCGCGACGGCTCCCCCGCGCCGGGCTTCGGCGACTACCACCCGGCGATGAAGGCGTACTACGAGACGCTGACCGGCTGAGATTGTCGGTGGCGGCTGGCACAGTTGGCGCGTGGCTCAACCGCTGAAAGAAATGATCAATGCCGGCTCCGTGTCGGTGCTGGCCGACGGGCTGACGGCGGCCTGGGCGGCGTTCCCGAAGGCCCGGTTCACCGCGCGCGCCCTCGACGGGCTCGACGGGCTGGAGCTCAAGGCGCGGGTCACCCACGTCGCCGGGGTTCTGCACGACGCGTTGCCCCTCCCCTATCCGCAGGCCGCCGAGATCGTGCGCGCGTGCGCGGCGCGGGTGACGCTCGACATGTGGAGCGGCTGGCCGGCCACCGACCACACCGCCGCCCGCGGGCTCGATCACCTGGAGGCGGGGATGGCCACGCTGGCCGCGCTGACCCCGTACGCGACGGGCGAGTTCGCCGTGCGGCCCTTTCTGGAGCGCTACCGCGACGACGCCCTGGCGATCATGTGCGACTGGGCCGCCTCCCCCGACGAGCACCTGCGCCGGCTGGCCTCCGAGGGGTCGCGTCCGCGGCTGCCGTGGGCGGGGCGCGTCGGCTGGCTGATGACCCCGGGGCCGACGCTGCCCCTGCTCGACCGGCTGCGCGACGACCCGAGTCCCTACGTCCGCCGCTCGGTCGCCAACCATGTCAACGACCTGGCGAAAGACCATCCCGAGGTGGCCCTGGCGCTGCTGTCCCGGTGGCGGGCCGAGGGCGGCTCCCACGTGGAGGCGGTGCTACGGCACGCAGTGCGGGGGCTGCTGCGCGCCGGTCATCCTGAGGCGCTGGCGCTGGTGGGCGCCACGCCGGGGAGCGGCGCGGTCGACGTGCTCGCGCTGGAGTCCGACGCCGTGGCCGTCGGCGACCGCCTGGGGTTCACGGTCACGGTGACGGCGGGGGCGCCCGGCCCGGTGCTGCTGAAATACGCCATCCGGCGGCCGGGGTCGCGGCGCGTGTTCCACCTCGGGCAGCGCGAGGCCGGCGGGGCCGGGACGACGTTCACCGTCCGCAAGACCCATTCGTTCCGCCCGGTGACGACGCGGGACGAGCCGCCCGGGCCGCGCGAGCTGGAGGTGATCGTCAACGGCCGGGTGGCGGCCACGACCGCGTTCACCCTGCTCCCGGCCCGGTGATCTGGATCTCGTGGTCCCAGCGGTCGCGGGGCTGGGCGTGCAGACGCCAGTAGTGCTCGGCGATGTCGTCCGGGTCGAACGGCGTGCCGGGCGCGACCGGGCCGTCGACCGTGACGGAGGCCACGTGCACCCCTGCCGGGCCGTACTCCTCGTCCAGCATCGTCACCAGCGTCCGGACGCCGGCCTTGCCGAGGGAGAGGCTGACGTACGCGGCTTTGGGCCGCGGCATGCCGCCGGTGACGAGGAACGTGCCGCCACCCCTGCGGGCCATGGCGGGGGCGACGTGCGCGGCGGTGATCAGCGCCCCCACCACGTTGACCGCCCAGGCGTCGAGCTGCGCCCGCGCGGTCGCCTCGCCGGGCGAGTCCGGGCGGACGACCGCGGCGTTGTAGACCACGGCGTCGGGTGTGCCCAGCTCGCCGGCCGCCGCATCCAGCGCGGCGCGCAACCCGTCCTCGTCGGCGCAGTCGGCCCGGTACGCGAGCGCCCCCTCCACGCCGAGCGTCCCGCCGCCGCGCGAGATCAGCACCACCGGCAGGCCCCCCTTCGCGAACCGCCGGGCGACCGACCTCCCGATCCC
>NZ_SMKQ01000247.1 GCF_004348995.1 Nonomuraea terrae | reverse complement strand
AGCGGCCAACGCCATCGATCACGTCCTGGCTTGGTCACACTTCCGGCGGCTTCATCAGACACGCGCTCTGATCAGCCACTACCGGCGACGCGGTGACCCATTCCCAGCGGACCTACGAATGTAGTACCGGGACCGGTCTGGACTACGGGATTCGGCCGGACCGCATGCCTGGCTACATCACCCCGATCGACCGCTTCTTCCTTCGCAGCCACGCACCGACCCCCCATCTGGACGCGGCGAGGTGGTCGCTCCGGATCGAAGGAAGTGGGGTACGCGAGCCGATCACGTACACCTACGCCGATTTGTGGGATCGCTTCCCGCTGGTCTCCATGGTCCGGACGATCGAGTGTGCCGGTAACCGCCGTGTGCTGTTCGGCGAGGCTTACGAACGCAAGTTCGAGGGGACCCAGTGGGGCCGCGGCGCGATCGGCACTGCCGAATGGACCGGCGTCCGGTTGCGCGACCTGCTCGAACCGGCGGGGATCACCCCAGGAGCCCGCGAGGTCATGCCGGAGGCGCTCGACGAGGTCCAGACCCGCCGGCCCATGCCGCTGGCCAAGGCGCTTGCCGACGACACCCTGCTCGCGCTGGCCATGAACGGCGAGCCGCTGCCGCTCGATCATGGGTACCCGGCTCGGGTCGTGGTGTCCGGATGGCTCGGTGCCGCCAGCATCAAGTGGGTGGGCAGGATCGAAGTCTCCGAACATCCGCTGCATGTTCCGTGGAACACCGAAGACTACGTACTGATCGGTCCGGACTACCCTCCGCAGGCGCCCTCACTCGGTATGCCGATCACCGGCATGCCGGTGGCGAGCCTGGTGGAACTGCCCTGGCCGGCACGGCTGCGGCCGGTACCGCAAGTCGTCCGGGGGCGTGCGTTCGCGGGAGAGAACCGGGTCACGGCGGTCGAATACCGCATCGACGAGGGTTCCTGGCAGGAGGCGTCCCTGGCTCCGCCGGAGATACCGGGCGCGTGGGTACGCTGGCAGTTCGGCTGGGATCCCGAACCCGGCGATCACACCATCCGGGTGCGCGCCACCGACGACCAGGGCCGTACCCAGCCCGACACCGTCCCATGGAATGACCTGGGCTACTGCTTCCACCCGGTGCTGTCCCACCCCATCCGAGTCGAATCCACGACCTGAGGCCGTATCAGGGCTCGGAAAAAGGCGGGCGAACTCCAGGTGCCCCTTGGTGAGGGGCCTTTCACATGTGCGCGGCCGAGAGGACTCGAACCCACAAGCTTCTGATGCAGATGGACGCGCCGTCCACTCGCGACACCGAGACCAGAAGGGGCACGGCTCATGACCGAAATCATCGCAGGAGTGGAGGTTCCCGAGACGGAGGCGGTCGCCGAAGCCACCCGCCACATCCGGGAGATGACCAGCCCCCTCATCTTCCATCACTCCCGGCGTACCTTCTTCTTCGCCGTGCTTCACGCTCGCGAGGTCGGTCTGCGGCCGGACCCGGAGCTGCTCTACCTGTCCGCCATCTTCCACGACCTCGGCCTGATGACGCCCTTCTCGGACGTGGAGCAGCGCTTCGAGCTCGATGGCGCCGACCACGCACGCAAGTTCCTGCTCGACCGGGGTTTTCCGGCCACGGCCGCCGACGTGGTCTGGGAAGCGATCGCGCTGCACAGCACGCCGAGGATTCCCGGCCGCATGGGCCCGGAGATCGCCGCCACGTACCACGGCGTGCTGACCGACGTGCAGGGCGTGGGCTTGGACAAGCTGGATCGTGGCGTGGTGGACGAGATCACCGCTGTTCATCCGCGCGGCGACTTCAAGAACGGGTTCCTGCAGGCCCTTCTCGAGGGAACCAGAGACCGCCCGGACACCACCTTCGGCACCATTAGCGCGGACGTTTTGGTGCACTTCATTCCCGATTTTCGTCACGTCAGCATGGTCGAGCGCGTCATGGGTTCGGCCTGGCCGAGCTGATCGGGACATCGAAGTGATCGGAACTTCACAGGGAGCCGCAGCGCGGCCACCCTCTGGCGTCCGCCCTGCATTGGAGCGGGACCGTACATGGATGCGCGGTGTTAGGACACGCGGTGGGACGAGAACTTGGTGCCCTTGCTGTCTGCGGGAACCTTCTGGTAAACGGTCGCGCCGCAGTTGTCGCACGTGGTGGGGTCCCAGTCGAGTAGCGCGGTGAGGTTCCCGCAGTCGGCGCATTGAATGGCTGGGGTGTCGCATCGTTCGCATCTGCCGGCCGTTATCGCGGAGCCGTCGCCTTCCTCGTCGGGTCACTTCGCCAGAGCGACTGATCCGTAATCGCAGTTGTCGGCTGGGCAGCTTCCCCTGACGGTTCGTGATCGTATGGGCAGGCGTCTTCCTCGACTGGGGCGGAACTACCGGGGGGGCAGACCAAGTACGAGAGAAAGGGATAGTCACGTCGCTGACCAGGACGATCACACGGTCCCGTCCAGCGGGTCGCACGGCCACGATGGGTGTGCTCCAAAGCTGACGATGGCCCGACACGATGCGGGTCACTCGTCGTGTTGGCGGGTCGATGGTGTCTCTCAGGCGGTGGCGGGCTGGAGGAGTTCGATCTCCGGTCTGCCATTGCCCATCAGCGCAGGTCAGCGAAATCTGAGCCAAACTCCGGGGCTACATGAGCCCCGGCAAGGTCTCCGACGTCGAGAGCCGTGCCGCCCAGCGGCGCCGGAAGCGGGCATCACAGTGATCACTGTGCGTGCGCGATTTTGTCGGCTCCGTGACGTACAACAACTTCATGGACACCTTCGACCCGCTCGTGACGGCTGACTCCAAGCGCGAGCTCAAGCAAGCCGAGTTTGATCGCCAAGTGGACCTGCTCAGGCCTCTGATGAACTGGGATCCGGCTCGCCGGAGCTGGCAGGTGCGGCTGAGCGGCGCGCACCCCGAGCACGTCAGCAGCGTTCTGACCACCTTGTTCGAGGCCCCGCGCCTGTACGGCACCACCGTCACGGTGCGTCCTGCGCCCGCAGTTCCCACAACTCCCGCAGAGCCCGTAGAGGTCGCGAAAGCCGCGGGGTGAGGTCGCCGGGCCCGGCTGATCGAGTGGCGGAGGGCTGGCGCAGCTCGATCCGGTGAATCGGGCCCGGCAGGTGCGCGCACGCTGGGCGCTGTGGCCATATGCCGACGCCAGCGGGTGGCGGACGATCCCGAGCCCGGCGACGACGCGATGCCGGCGACGTCACGATGTGGCTGAGCGATTCAGCGGGTGCGGGTTCGCCGCCCCGGCCTGCACGCTGTTGGATCTCGCCCCGGACGCGTGACGGAGAGCCTTCCCTGCGGGAGTCATGTCCGCCCGCGGTTGCCCCGCCGGAGTGGGTCGCGCGCGGCGACGTGGGCGGCGACGGCGTCGACGCCCGGTTTGGCGTAGCGCTCCAGGGAACGTACGGAGGCGTGCCGGGAGCGGGCCAGCAGAGTGGGGGTGTTGGTGCCGTCTTCCGCTTCATGCGTCAGGGAGGAATGACGGAGCTGGTGCAAGGTCCACCCGCCGCGTGCCTCGAGCTCGGCGGGGTCGGTGATGCCGGGGTGCGCCAGTGGCCGGGTGAGTGTCTCGAACAGTTCGGCGGCGCGCCGGTACGACAGCCGGGCCCGCCCGGTGGTGGGGCAAACGTCGTCGCTGGGGGTGCGGGCGGGCGCGCGGCGGTCGGTGAGGAAGACCGGGCCGCGGGTGCGGCCCTTGAGCAGGCGGGGCAGCAGTTGGGCGGTGCCGGACTGCCAGTGCACCCAGTCGATGGTGCCACCCTTGGAGGTGACGCGGCCGCGCTTGTCGGCCAGCAGCAGGTCCTCGATGTCGAGGCAGAGGATTTCCTCGGCCCGGGCGCACGTCTCATACAGGGCCTTCCACAGCGTCCGTTCCCGCAGCGGCGCCTTCGCCGTGAACAGGGCGGCGATCTGCTCGCGTGACAATGCCCGGGTGCGGTCGGGCGGCGCGGGACGCCGCTCAATGCCGATGATCGGATTGCCGGCCAGCCAGCCGCGCTGGCGCCACCAGGCGATGGCGGCCTTCATCACTGACAGCTCCCGGTTGACGGTGTCGGCGTCGACCAGTGCCGCCCGCCGCGCGAAGGCATCGGCGAGCGCCTCGGCCGCCGTCGGGTCGTCGAGCGCGGCGAACGCCGTAGCGGGGGGAGCGGCGCCGCGGCGGTCGCGGCCGAGTGGCGGCTGCTGCCCGGTGGCCAGCCACGCCCAGGACAGCAGCGAGATCCGGTAGACGCGCCGGGAGGAGGTACCGATCCCGGCCGAGCGGAGATACGCCTCCACGGCGTCGGCGTAGGTGGCCGGCCGGTCGGCGTGCAGCGGAAGGACAGTGGCAGTGCCCCAAGACGTGGGCACGAGCTCACTCATGATCACGCCTCGCGGGGAGGGTGCTGTCGGCGTTGGGCCGTCCATGACGATCACCTTCTATCTGCCGCAGTAAATGCGTACACCTCGCTCATGATTACCGGAGGGGGTGATCCAGCTCAGGATGGCACGGCGCGGGCGGCTGCCGCAGTAAATCCGGTATTTACTGCGGCAGGGGTTGGGCGTGTGTCCCGGCCGCGACCTCACCTGGGCAGGCGGGCCTCGATCGCATCGGTGGCGCGGAGTGCGCCGCCCGCCGCGCGCACGTCGTCCTGCATGGCGCGGAGCCGCTGCCGGGTGGCGGGCTCGTCGAGCAGGCCGCGGACGGCTTCGCGCAGGTGTTCGGCGGTGGCGTCAGCGGGAGCGAGCGTGGAGCCGAGGCCGAGGGCAGCGATGCGGTCGGCGGTGGTCTGCTCTTCGGGAGTGTGGGGGATGGCCACCATCGGCACGGCCGCTGCCAGGGCCTCCATCGTGGAGTTCATGCCGGTGTGGGTGACGAAGGCGTCGGCGTGTGCGAGCACGGCGGGCTGTGGGACGTGCTGGTGGGCCTCGATGTTTGCGGGCAGTGGCCCGAGATCGGCGGGGCTGATGCCGCGGCCCACGGACATCACGACGTGGTAGGGCTCGTCGGCGAACGCCTGGATACAGGTGTGGAAGAAGTCCGGGCGGCTGATGATCGTGCCCAGCGAGACCAGGACCAGCGGACGTCCCGGGGGCGTCCAGTCCTGCGCGGCGGGTAGCCGGGTGGGGCCGACGAACGCGTAGCGGTCATCGAAGGTCTCGTTGTGCACGTGGAAGGACTTGGGCTGGTAGACGAGGTTGAACTCGGCGGGCTTGTAGAAATCATGCAGTTGGAGCGGGGGGATGCCGTGCCGGCTGAGGATGGCGGCGAACAGGGTGTCGAACTCGGCCTTGACGGGGCTGGCGGCGAACATGCCGACGATGAACTTCCCGAAGTCGTAGCCCTCGCTGGCGGCGTGGGCGGACCAGGACTGGATCCTGGGGAGACGCCACTTGGCAGCGAGCATCGGACCGGCCCAGGCGAGCCAGTCGTTGACGATCAGATCCGGCCGGTCGTCGGCGTATCCGGCCTCGATCTGCGGCAGAACGTGCTCCAGTTGCTGGAGCACGGCGAGGGTGGCGCGTGCGGCGGCGTCCATGCCGTCGATCACGATGGTCTCGGCAGGGCGGGGCTCATAGGAGATGACCTCGGCTCCGGTCGGGCCGATGCGTTCGGCCATCGACTCATCGGCGGGAAAGGTGACGCGGTGGCCGCGCTCGACCAGTTCCCGGGCGATCGGCAGGAGGGGGTTGAGATGACCGGACTCGGCGAGGCTCATGAAGGCGAGGTGGGCCATGACGGATCTCCTTGACAGTGAGGGTTGAGTTGCCCGATGCGGAGGGTCGGTATCGGGCGGGTGGATGTCAGGCGGGGTCGAGGGCGCTCGAGCTGCCGGCGAGGCGGCGGGTGAGGATCTTGCCGGGCAGGCCCAGGCAGAGCGCGGCACAGATGAGGAAGGTGCCGATCGCCCAGGGGGCCGCGTGGGTGATGGCACCGGTCAGGCCCCGGCTCGCGTGGGTGAAGAAGAGGTTGCCAATGATGGCGACGCCCAGGGCACCGCCGAACTGCTGGGCGGTGGAGAAGATGCCGGAGGCGCCGCCAGCGAGGTGCTCGGGTACCGCGGTGAGGACGATGTCGACCAGCGGCACGACCACGAAGCCGAGGCCGATGCCGGCAACGAGCAGACCGGGCACCAGCGGCCAGGCCCCGGTGTGCCAGGGGGCCGCGCCGTTCACGGCGCACTGGACCCAGAGCAGCCCGCCGGCCATCAGCAGGTTCCCGATGACCAGGATGTTGCGGCCGATCTTGGCGACCAAGGTGATGACAACGGGGGCGGAGATGAAGGAGCCGGCGCTCATGGCGATCATCAGCACACCGGCCTGGCTGGGTGTGTAGCCCTGGCCGGTCTGCACCCAGATGGTGAAGACCAGGAAGAAGCCGGACATACCGGCACTGAACAGCAGCTGGATCAGCAGACCCGAGCCGAAAGCCGGCCGCTTGAAGAGCGCGGCGGGCAGCAGCGGGTGCTCGATCCGGCGCCAGGACTCGTAGCCCACCAGGGCGGCAAGGGCCAAGACACCGCCGGCCAGGCAGATCCAGCCCCACAGCGGCCAGCCGTTCGAGCGACCCTCCACCAGCGGCAGCACGATCGCCACCAGGCACAGCGCGAGGATCAGGTTGCCGGCCACATCGATGCGTCCGCCGGTGCGTTCCCGTGAGGTGGGGATCCACTTCGCGCCCAGCAGCAGGACCCCGGCGGCGATGGGAATGTTCACGGCGAAGATGGTGCGCCAGCCCCAGCCGAACAGGTCCCAGTCGGTCAGCACCCCGCCGAGCAGCACGCCCGCAGCGTTCGCGACGCCCGCCGTGACCCCGAACAGGGCGAAGACCTTGCCGCGCTCCGCGCCGTCGAACATGGTGCGCACCGAACCGAGCACCTGCGGCAGCAGGGCCGCGGCGGCCACTCCCTGCAGCGCACGGGCGGTGATCAGATGGCCCGGGTCGGAGGCGATGGCGCTGCCCGCGGACGCCAGGGCGAAGCAGGCCACGCCGGTCAGGAACAGCCTCTTGCGGCCGAACCGGTCGCCCAGATGCCCCGCGATGATCAGCGTCGCGGCGAATCCGAGCATGTAGGCGGATACCGTCCACTCCAGCTCCGCCGGCGAGGCGTGCAGACTACGGCCGATGGACGGCAGGGCGGTGTTCACTATCGAGGCGTCGATCAGATCCAGCAGCGCCGCGATCATCATGACGATCGCGGCGGCCCACCGCTTCGGATACGCCGCCGGTGCTACGGCGGCGGCCGTGGGCCCGGCCGCTCGGTCACTCGCATGGGACATGACCACTCCTTTGAAGACACCGCCTGGCTCTCAGGCGGCAGCGCCGAAGCCCATCCGGCACGGAGGCACACCGTCGAATCAGCGACCCACGGAGCAGTATCAATCTTTCGAGTAGAATAATCAAACTGAGATTTGATTAACTCGTTCGACGGTATGACAGAATCAAGGTCATGGCCACACAGCACACGCCCCAGGACCAGGAACCGGCCGGGCGGCAGCGGACCAGGCGATCGCCCGCCCCACACGAGCGGCAGCGCGACGCTGAGCGCACCAAGGCACGCATCCTCGATGCTGCCGTGGAGGTGTTCTCCGCCAAGGGCTTCGACCGTGCCCGGGTCACCGACATCGCCGAACGCGCTGGTGTGAACCAGCAGCTCATCTCCTACTACTTCAACAGCAAAGAGGGCCTGTACCGGGAGATCGGCCGCCGCTGGCGGGCCTACGAGGCCGAGACGATGCCCGACGATCTGGACTTCGCCGAGCAGATCAAGCACGGCGTGCGGGCGAGCGTCGACCCCCGCCTCGGCGGGCGCCTGCTCGCATGGGACGGCCTCTACGACACCGGCGAGGACGATGAGGAGGCGCGGGAACGCAACGCCCAGTTCCAGCACGAGGTGCAAGTGCTGCGCGAGCGGCAGCGCGCCGGTGAGATCGACGATCGCTTCGACCCGGCCGCGCTGATCCTCATCGGCCTAAGCGCCGGCAACGCCCTCGCGGTCTACCCACACCTGGCCCGTGGCCTGTTCGACACCGACACAGTTTCACCCGAATTGGTCGAGCACTACGCCGAACAACTCGCCCAGGTGATCAGCTCCCTGTCGGCAGTAGCTCCACCCCGCGTGCCGGACTCTCACAAATAAGTCCCGACCCCCGGTTCCTGGACGTTGGGATCGCAACCCCGCCTTCGATCAAAGGGAGAGGCGCGAAAGGAGAGAGGGGTGCTCCCGGCGGCCCGCCACCCGATCCACCACAGTAACGGCAGGTCGCCGGGAACGATTTCCCATCATGCGGGCATAGGACTCCGCCAGGTCGTCCCGCCCCCGGGTTACGGGACCTGCAGGCCGGTTTCTGGAACGCTGAACTGCGTGAACGCCATCGGGAACGAGGGCCTGGCCGACGGCGCGCCCGAGCGATCGAACCGTTACCACTTGACCGCCAACCGGTCACTTTGCTCGCGCAGTCCCCATGGCCCAACCGCGACGTCGGGATGTGCGACGGAACGGAAACGTACGCCAGCACCTCTCCATCAATGAAGATCACGCGCTAGCAGTGAACTGGGAAAACGGGCTTAGCGTATGTTTTTGTTCCTCCACACTCCGAGGGCCGGAACGCGCCGCCCCGGTAACGCTCGCCAACGGCACATCAACCCGCGCCCGCGATCAAGCGGCCAGTTCGACGTCGGTGAAGTCGACCTCCTTCAACAGGGGATCGAACGGATCCGGCCGGTGACGTAGCTCGTCGGTGGCGTACGCGCCGAAGCGGCTGATGTGGGCGCGCAGGTAGGGTGCGATCTGGCCGAGCTGGTCGGCGGTGATCTGCCAGTCCTCGGCGACCAGCTGCCGCACGATGTCGGAGATGTCCAGGGCGTTGTGGAAGACGACCAGGTTGGCCAGCAGGGTGTTGAACTTGATCAGTTTTTCCTGCTCTTCGGGGTCGTTGTCGGCGAGCACGCCGCCGAAGCCGAGCCACTTGGAGAACCCGTTGTAGGACTCGACCTTGTTGGTCGCCGCGGTGACGCTGCGCCCGCAGCGCGGGGTCGGCCAGATAGCGGAGCAGGGCGACGGTACGCACGCTGCGGCCGACCTCCCGGAAGGCCTTATCGATGCGGTTCTTGCGGGAGTTGGACCGCAGCCGCCGCATCAGCGTGGCCGAGCTCAGCCGGCCCTCGCTGATGGAGATCGCCACCTGCATCAGGTCGACCCAGTGCTTGTCGATCAGCATCCAGTCGATGACGTTGCGACCGCTCTCGCCGAACAGCTGGTCGATGTGCGGATAGGCGATCTTCTCCGAGGCGCGGAAGAAGATCAGGTCCTTGAAGTTGCGGATGCGTGGCATCAGGTCGAACCCGAATAACGTGGCCAGGGCGAAGACCGGGAAGTTCTGGCCCTGGGTGTCGGCGTGCACGGTGGAGGGCTGGACGTCGGAGGTGTTGGCCAGCAGCCCCTCGATCAGGTGCACCGCCTCCCACACCCCACACGGGATGAACCGGGAGAACAGCGCCACGTAGGTGTCGGAGATGTAGTGGTAGGCGATCCCGCCGAATCCTCCCGTACCGGATCGAAGTCTCGGCCAGGAGATTATCAATGTAGGTGTCCACCTGGGTGCCATCGACGGCCACCGTGCTGCCGTCGCCCCATGCCTTGACCACGTCCAGGTCGGCGAAGACGTTGACCACATCGGCGATCGCGGCATTCAGCTTCTTCAGGCTGATGTGCCGGTTGCGGACCATGGACAGCTCGCGGGCGGTGACGCCGGCGATGTGCTTGGCCGCCTCGTACGGGCCGATGTTGATACCGCCGGTGAACACCGCCAGCGAGTACCGCCCCAGCTTGTCCTTGATCTTGGCGTCGGAGCCGGAGGCCGGGCCGAAGTGGCGATACCAGGTGAGCCAGTGGGCGGTGCGCGCGACGATCGACAGCAGTGAGCGTTCGGGCATACGCCGTTCGATCTCGGTCGCCAGCCGTTCGGCCTCCGCATCGGTGCCCTTGCCCCGCCGGCGCTTGAGGGTGGGCACACCACCCTCGTCGATGACCAAGTCGGCGTTGTCGAGGTAGCCGGCGTCCAGATGCGCGGCCGCACTCAGGTGGACGTCCTTGAGATGGGCGACGAAACCGGCAGGCGTGTCGGGCAGCCCGACCTTCTCGCAGAAGGCGGCCAGCTTCGAC
This sequence comes from Nonomuraea terrae, assembly GCF_004348995.1. GTDB lineage: Bacteria > Actinomycetota > Actinomycetes > Streptosporangiales > Streptosporangiaceae > Nonomuraea > Nonomuraea terrae. Next base: position 2,578 of record NZ_SMKQ01000247.1, on the reverse strand, counting down.
TGGCACTCTTCCCAGGGCAGCAAGTGGGCGCCCCAGTCGGCGTACTCGTTCGAGCCGAGCACCGCCACATCGCCGGTGCGCAGTTCCTCGGCCAGGTAGCAGAACACCATCGCCTCGAAATGCCGCCGCGCCACCATGCCGGGACGGCGCCGGTCGGTCACCGCGCGCCGCCAGTTGCCCGAGGCGAACGCGATGCCCGACTCCGGCTCATCCTCCTCCACCGCCGGGGGCAGCGGGATGAAGTCGCGCCGCTTGGGTGAGTGCTCGCGGGCGTGCGCCAGCGCGGCCAGCACCGAATCGTCGCTGGAGGTGGCCTTCAGCCGCAGCTTGCCCGCCAGCTCGAACAGCGCCGGCCGGTCCTTCTTGAAGAACCGGTACACCAGCAACTCGTGCGCGTCACCGTGGAAGGCGGCGACCTCCTCGATGTCGGCCAGCTGGGCAGCGAACCCGCCGGCCTGCTCCACCGCGGCCCGTACGGTCTGCACGGTGTGGGTCTGCACCACGAGCGCCGACAACATCTCGCCCAGCACCTGGACCTGCCCAGCACCCGCCGCGCACGAGGTCACCGCCTCGACGGCCCGCGCCACCGCCTCGCGTCCGGCGGCCGAGGTCTCGCTGCCGGGGTCGAGACGTTCCAGCACCTGACGGTAGGTGCCGATCAGCCGCTCGCTGGTCGCGCGCTGCCGGGCGCGGATCTCCTCCAGCTCCGCCTTGGCCCGTTTCACGTGGGCGGCCATCCGTCACCTGGTCACGAAATCGCGACCAGGTGGCCCGCTGGGCGGGTTTCTTGAGCCGGTTGAACGTCGATTTGCCGTCCGGCCCGACGACGAGCAGACCCTCCATCCGGGCTCGGCCGGCCTCGCCCATCCGCTGCAGGATCGTAGCGAAGATGGTGGCGTTCACCTCGGCGCGGATGCTGGTGGCCAGGTCCTCCAGCGTCGTGTATCCGAGCAGTTCCAGCCGAAGCCGGAGTAACTCCTCGATCGCCACGTTGATCAGGTCCGCCGGGTTGTTCTTGGCCTGGGCCGCCTTCCGGATCACCGCCGCGGCGATCGCCCGGGCCCGGCCCGCGTCGTACTTCACGCCCTGACGCTGGCGCACCAGCTTGCGATGCGCCTTCGCGCTCGGGGAGGACCCGTGGTCCGGCCAGACGTCGTCGGCCAACTCCAGGCAGCGCCGGACGTGGTCGATCACCACGTCCGGGATCTCGTCCGGGGACGGGAAACGCGCCATCTTCTGAAAGCACTTCAACGCCAGCACCAGCGCGAAGCACGACTCGGGGCTGCCGGTGCGCTGTTCGGCCCAGGCCACCTCTTCCGGTGACGGCGTGAAGAACACGTGCAGCACCCGCGCCGACGTCAGCCGCTTGAACTGCGGGTAGGCGGTCCGCTCGATCCACGTCATCCCAGGCCGTCCCTCGCCTCGATCGCGGCATTCAAGACGCCGAAACCGTAACGGTGATCAACCCTGCCGAACGACCGTGTTCATCAAACCGCATCCAAACCCAAGCGGAGGGTCACATCATCCGACAAACGAACCCTCTGAGCAGCGCCTCAACCCCCCACTATCCCTTTCTCCCGTACTTGGTCTGCCCCCCTCTAAAGATCAAACAGTTACTGGAGCGACTCGCCTAACGGGACTTTTCGTTCCGATGCTCGTCATGCCCCGTCTCAGGTCGCCACGAAAGCCTTGCCGGGGCGGACGGTCAGGTCAGCGGGAGGCCGGCTTCCAGGTGGGCCAGGGCCTGGTCGGCCTCCGCCAGGGCGTCCATTCCCGGATCACGTACCCAGGCGAACCAGAGGGCCACCAGGACGCCCGCGATCGCTCCCGTGATGTTGCGGATCTCCGGGTCGTCGGGCTCGCGGCCCTCGCGTGCCGCGAGCGTCTCCTGGAGGGTCCTGATCTCGCCGGTGACGCCCTTGAGGCTGGCCGCCCACAGCTCCGGGACCGTGGCCATGAGCCTCTCCCGTTCCAGGCTGTCGGCGCGCTCCTCGGGCGTCTGCGCCTCGACCGCCGCCCGCAGCGCCCGGCGTACGGCGCTCACCGGGCCGAGCTCGGGCGGCAGCGCCCGGAGCGCCTCTATGAAGGGCGGGAACTGGTCGACCAGCACCAGATCCTCTTTGGTGGCGAAATAGCGGAAGACCGTGCTCGGCGCCACCTCCGCCGCCTCCGCGATCTGCTCGACCGTCGTGGCCGCGTATCCCTGCTCGCGGAACAGCCGCAGCGCCTCCTTCTGGATCGACGCCCTGGTCTTGGCCTTCTTCCGCTCACGCAGGCCCGGTCGGTCGTTCATGACTTCGCATTCTGGGCGGTGCGGCGCCCGGACGTCCACGCACACTTTCTGCTAGCCAGCTCTCAAATGAGAGTCTACTCTCAAAATATGCGACTTCCCGAGCACCGCGACCCGGCATGCCCCTTCGACCCGCCGCCCGAGTTGCGCGGGCTGCCCGCCATGACCCGCCTGGAGTTCGCCGACGGCCATCTGGGCTGGCTGGCCACCACGATGGCGGCGGCCAGGGTCGTGCTGGGCGACCCCGGGTTCAGCGCCCGCCAGGAGCTCAAACACGTCCCCGTACGC
>NZ_SMKQ01000246.1 GCF_004348995.1 Nonomuraea terrae | reverse complement strand
CCTCGGGGCAGACGCCGTCCACGACGGCCAGCACGACCGTCCTGCCGGGCTCCACCATCGTCCCGCCGGCCGGCGAGGTCTTGTCGATCCTGCCGCAGCGGGTGCCGTTGGTGGTGGACGTCTGGTCGTCGAGCTTGTACTCCAGACCGGCCTTCTCCACCAGGTCCTTGCCCGCGTAGAACGACATGCCGACCACCTTGGGCACCGCGACCTTCTTGACCGTCGGAGTCGGCGAATTCGTCGGGGTCTTCGACGGCGACACGGTCGGCGAGGGGCTCGTGCTGGGCGTGCTGGTGGGGGTCTTCGTCGGCTCTTCGGTGGGCTTCGTGGGCCTGGACTCCGAGGGAGACGGCCGCTGCTGCGTCCTGGTCGGCTCGGCTGACCTGGTGGTCTTGGTCACGGTCGGCTCGGGAGGCGGCTCGGTGGTGGGCTCGTCCTCGTTGATCAGGCTCGCGCTGACCGTGGGCTCCGGCGTTCCGCCGGTCATGCCGGTGAGGGCCACCGCGGTCGCGCCCGCGCCGAGCACGACGGCCGCCGCGATGCCGGCGATGAGCCCCGTCCTGCGCGAACCCCTGCCCGCGCGCCGACTTCCGCGCCGCTCGGTCAGCGTGGTGTCCTGCTGGGCCATCCGCACGCCGGTCTCGTAAGGACTCGGGACGTGCTGGCTGCCCTGGTGCTGGTACGCCTCGGGCGGCGGCGGCATGGTGGCGCCGGTGGTGGGCGCCACGGGCGCAGGAGGCGGTTCCGGCGCGGTGGGGACCTGCCCGGAGGCGATCGCGCGGGCCGCCTCGCTCATGGCCCGCGCGCTCGGGTAACGCCGCGCGGGGTCCTTCGACAGGGCGATGTCGACCAGCGTGCGGACCGCCTGCGGGATCTCCTGCGGCAGTGGCGGCGGGGCCTCACGGATGTGCTTGAGCGCGATCGTGACGGGGCTCTCGCCGTCGAACGGCCGCTGCCCCACCAGGCACTCGTACGCGACCACGCCGAGCGCGTAGATGTCGACCGCGGGCGTGACGGGCGCGCCCTCGGCCTGCTCGGGAGCGCAGTAGGCCGCGGTGCCGAGGACCATGCCGGCGTCGGTGAGCCGGTTGGCCAGGTCGGAGCGGGCGATGCCGAAGTCGGTGAGCACGAGCGTGCCGTCGCGCTGCACGAGCAGGTTGCCCGGCTTGACGTCGCGGTGCACGATGCCCTGGTCGTGCACGGCCTGCAGGGCCGAGGCGGCCTGGGCGATGAGCTCCATGGCGGCCTGCGGCGGGATACGGCCCAGCCGGCCCAGCAGGCGGTCGAGCGGCTCGCCGTCGACGAACTTCATCACCAGGTAGACGGTGTCGCCGCTCAGGCCGTAGTCGTAGACGTCGACCACGCCGGAGTGGTTGATCGTGGCCATCGCCCGCGCCTCCGCCTGGAAGCGGGCGACGAACCCGGGGTCCTGCATACGGCCAGGGAGCAGCACTTTGACGGCGACGGTGCGCGCCAGGACGATGTCCTCGCCGCGCCACACCTCGCCCATGCCTCCGGCGCCGATGCGGGTGTCCAGCCGATACCGCCCCGCCAGCGTCGTCCCTTGGGCCACCATAATTCCCCCGCTACCCCCCTACCTCTGTAACCTCTGCCGCCGCGCGGATCTCCAACAAAGCGAAGTTTTGTCGCGGTGAGGTAACACAGTGGTCACGGAACTCAGAGAGTGTACGACTCACCTGTCTCACATGCCACTAAAAATGCCTCAAGCCGTACAAAGCCTATCCTGGGGCCTTGCACCCGCACTTGTCCGCGTTTCCCGGAAGTCAACCAGCGGCTGAGTAGGCTCATTCCATGACGCTCGTTCCGGGGCTGCGCGCCCAGTCGGTGATCGTGGTCGAGATGGACGACACCGCCAAGAAGGTGGGCAGCGGAGACGTGCCCGTGCTCGCCACGCCGCGGCTGCTCGCGCTGGCCGAGGCGGCGACCGTCCGCGCGGTGCGGTCGCACCTCGCGCCGGGCCAGACCTCCGTCGGCACCAGGGTGGAGCTGGAGCACATGGCCGCCAGCCCGCTCGGCGCCCGTGTCCAGGTGGGCGTCGAGCTGACCGAGGTGAACGGGCGCAGGCTCGTCTTCGCGTTCGAGGCCCACGACGAACGCGCCGTCGTGGGCAAGGGCACGATCGAACGCGTCGTGGTCGACCGCGCCGCGTTCGTCGCCCGCGCTACTCGATGACCGCGATCAGGTCGCCTTCCTGGATCACGTCTCCCTCGGCGACCTTGAGAGCCGTCACCACGCCGTCGTCCTCGGCGATCACCGGGATCTCCATCTTCATCGACTCGAGGATGACGAGCGTGTCGCCGTCGGAGACGGTGTCGCCCTCGCTGACGACGACCTTCCACACGTTCGCCACCATCTCCGCGCGTACCTCAGCCACCGGAACTCCCCTCTTCGAAATGAACCAACAATCTCATGCCGCCTAGGAGCGCATGCGCGCGACCAGGCCGGTGTCGTAGTCGCCGGTGACGAACTCGGCGTTCTCCAGCAGCTCGGCGCAGAACGGCAGGTTGTTCTTGGGCCCCTCGACGGCGAACCCGGCGACCGCCTTGCGCCCCTTCTCCAGCGCCTCGGCCCGGTCGGCGCCGTAGACGCAGAGCTTGGCCATCAGCGGGTCGTAGAACGGCGTGACGGTGTCGCCCGCGGCGTAGCCGGAGTCGACACGGACGCCGTCGCCGGTGGGCTCGTCCCAGACCTTGATCACGCCGGGGCCGGGGAAGAACCGCTTCGGGTCCTCGGCGTAGACGCGGAACTCGATCGCGTGCCCGCGCGGCTCGGCCGACACCTCAGGGCTCTCGCCCGCGGCGACGCGCAGCTGCAGCTCGACCAGGTCGAGCCCGGTGACCAGCTCGGTGACGGGGTGCTCGACCTGCAACCGGGTGTTCATCTCCAGGAAGACGAAGTCCTGCTGGTCGGCGTCGACGAGGCACTCGACCGTGCCGGCGCCGAGATAGCCGACGGCCTCGCCGGCCCGCACCGCGGCGGCCAGCATGCGCTCGCGCAGCTCGGGCGTGATGCCGGGCGACGGGGACTCCTCGACGACCTTCTGGTGGCGGCGCTGCACCGAGCAGTCACGCTCGCCCAGCGCCAGCACCCTGCCGTCGGGCAGGCCGAGGATCTGCACCTCGACGTGACGGGCCCGCTCGATGTAGCGCTCAAGGAGCACGGCGGGGCCGTCGAGGGCGTCGCCGGAGAAGCGGGAGGCCGCCCTGGCCGCCTGCTCGTACGCCTTGGCCAGGCCCTCGTCGTCGTGGGCGACGCTCATGCCGATGCCACCGCCGCCGCCCGCGGTCTTGACCATGACCGGGTAGCCGATCTGCTCGGCGGCCTTCAGGGCCAGCGACAGGTCGGTGACCGGCTCGCGGGTGCCCGCGGCGACCGGCACGCCGGCGGCCTCCATGAGGTTGCGCGCGTTGATCTTGTCGCCCATCTTGTCGATGGCCTCGGGCGACGGCCCGATCCAGGTCATCCCGGCCTCCATCACGGCCCGCGCGAACGCGACGTTCTCGGAGAGGAAGCCGTAGCCCGGGTGGACCGACTTCGCGCCGGTCGCGCGTGCGGCCTCCAGCACCTTGGCGGTGTCGAGATAGCTCTGCGCCGGGTTGGCCGGGCCGAGCAGCACCGCCTCGTCGGCCTCGCGAACGAACGGCAGGTCGGCGTCGGCCTCGGAGTAGACCGCGACGGCACGCAGGCCCATCCGCTTGACCGTGCGGATGATCCGCCGCGCGATCTCCCCTCGGTTGGCGATCAGAACGGGTCCGAGCGTCTCAGTAAGCACGCCGACCACCTTACGGCCGGTGACGCCTTGACCCCTTTCCCCCGAAAGCACCGATCCGGCGAGTCTGATCTGTAGGAACCCCACAAAAGTGAACGGCGGGAAACCCGGCAGACGTGTCGCCGACTGTAGGGCTCAGACGCGCCCGCGGTCGATGACCCGCCCGAGCGCCTCGATCGCATGCGCATCGTACGCGCCCCCCGACGACAGCCTGATGCGCTCCAGGGCCGCGCCGCCGCGGTCGCGGTCGGTCGAGGGACCGACCAGGTCGTCGTAGGCGTTGGCCACCTTGATGATCCGGCTGGCCAGCGGCGGGTCGTCGGTGATCGAGTCGCACTGCCGCCTGACGATCTCGGCCACCCGGTCGAGCACCCCGGTCTGCCTGATCACCTCGGCGCCCAGCTCGGCGATGCGGCGGGCCTGCTCCGGCTCGGTCAGCACCGTGGCGCCGCCGGGGATCGGGTCGCGCAGCGAGAGCTGGCCGATGTCGTGCATGAGGGCGGCGTACTCGAGCTCCAGCAGCTCGGGCTCCGCCATGCCGAGCTCGCGGCCGATGGCCACCGACAGCCGGCTGACCCGCCGCGAGTGGCCCGGCTCGACGTAGCCGCCGACCTCCGTGACCCGCGACAGGGCGCGTACGGTCTGCAGGTAGGTCGCGCGGATGCCGGCGTATTTCCGGAAGGCCACCTGCGTGACCAGCAGCGGCGCGGCGAAGACCAGCAGCGCCACCAGATCCATGCTGTGCGTGGCCAGGGCGAGCAGCACACCCGACGAGGCCACGGCGGCGCCCAGCGGGAAGGCCATGTTGATCTCGTCGCGCACGGCCACCCGGAACGCCGTGCGGACCTGCTCGGCACGCAGCAGCGCGGCGATCAGCACGTCGATCAGCAGGGTGACCGCGATGAGCGCGACCATGACCGCGAGCGCCGGCCACCAGGTGCTGGTCGGCGGCTTGGTCAGCTGGTAGAGCGGATCGGCCAGCGGCCGGAACGCGAACGCCAGCAACGCGCCGGTGAGCAGTCGCCTGGCCATCGCGTCGAGGCGCGGCGGGCGCCCCACCGCCAGGTGCGGCAGCGCGCCCGCGGCCATGCCGACGGCGATCACGGCCACGACCTGCAGCGCGGAGTGGCGCAGTGGGTTCTGGCTGAGGTCGAGCAGCAACGTGTAGCCGAGCGCGGCGGCGGCGCCGATCGGCGCGACCTCACGGTTGCCCGGCATGGTGAGCCTGGCCAGCTCGCCGACCGCGATGAGCGCCCCGAACCCGACCGCGATCTCCGGCCGGTCGAGCCCCACGGCGGCGGTGTGGGCCACGCCCGCCAGCGCGACCATCCCGGCCGCGCAGATGAGCAGCAACTGCCCCGAGTCGAGCCGGCGCAGCACCGTGTTGAACGGCCGCTCGGCCCGCCTGATCCGCTCCGTCGCGATCATGGCCCCGTCACGACCTGGATGGGCATCGTCGGGTCGTCGTGGTCCTTCAGCGCGGTCGCGGCCACCTCGGGCGGCGGCGGATCGACGCGCCGCGGCGGCTGCCACGGCTCGCGTTCGAGAGCGCGGATGAAGGCCGCGACCATCACCGGGTCGAAGTGTTTGCCGGCGCTCTTGCGCAGCTCCTCCACGGCCTCGCCGACCGGCCGGGCGCCGCGGTAGGAGCGGTCGGAGGTCATCGAGTCGAACGCGTCGGCCACCGCGATCACCTTCGCGAACTCGGGGATCTCGTCACCGGCCAGGCCCATCGGATAGCCGGTGCCGTCGTGCTTCTCGTGATGGTGCATGATCCCGGCGTACGCCTCGTCGAGGAAGCCGATGCCGCGCACGATCTCCAGCCCGCGCATCGGGTGAAGCTGGATCGCGGCGAACTCCTCCTCGGTGAGCGGGCCGTCCTTCTGCAGCACCTTGGTGGGGACGCCGAGCTTGCCGACGTCGTGCAGCATGCCCGCGTAGCGGATCGCGCGCACGCGTTCGACACCCATGCCGATCTCCTGGGCGATCATGGACGAGGCGTGCGAGACGCGCGTGCAGTGGCCCCTGGTGTAGTAGTCCTTCGTCTCCACGGCCTGGCAGAGCGCCGCGATGGTGGCGTCGTAGGAGCGCTGCTGGGCGTGGTACTGGCCGAACGCCCAGCGCGCCACGAACAACGGCACCAGCACCAGCACCGCCGAGATCGACGCCACCGTGGCCCACAGCCCCGCCACGAGCAGCCCGAACGTGCCGTAGCCCAGATAGGACAGCAGGAACTGGCCGAAACCCCGCATCGGCACCTCGGCGGGCCGCACGTGCGTGGCCAGCGCCACGATGGTGAGGATCAGGGCGATGTTGAGCGGCACGAAGACGGCCGTGGCGGCGGCGTACGGACCGATGAGATCGTCGAAGGCGTTGACCTGCGGCACGCCCACCCGGCCGTCGAGCGCCACGTAGACCCAGCCCGCCGCGTAGCCGCAGATGGCGAACTGGGCGCCGTTGAACAGCCGTTTGACCAGCGGCAGCCCAGGCCGAACGCTCAGCACGGCGGTCAGCCCCACGAGCGCCGCGCCGTCGGGGCCGAGCAGCACCACGGCCGCGAGCGAGGCCGAGAAGCTGACCGACACCGCGAACTGCTCGACGGTGAGCAGCGTCGGCATCGACTCGCACACCAGGAACAGCAGCGCGAGCACCAGGAGGATGTCGAGATCCTCCGGGGCCACCGGCGTGCCGGAGACGATCACACCGCGTACGACGAGAGCGGCCACCGCGCCGATCACGGCGACCAGATAGACCCTTGCGGGCCACGGCAGATCACGCATTGCGGCCCTCCACGGCGATCAGGTCCAGGAAACTCCCGGCGGAAGAACCGGGCCGAACATCATGACCACGGCGCCGACCACCAGGATGGCCGTGAGCAACCGGGCGACCATTGAGTTCAACATCCACATGCCTCCACGTCGACTTTGGCAATCACGCTACAGAAGACGACGTGGCCAGATGGGCCGAGTCGGAAATCGCAAGCAAAGCGTAATCAAGCCACTACTTCTGGCGACGGCCGGCGGCCCACTCGACGGTGTTCTTCAGGCCGGTCGAGAGGTCGACGCGCGGCTGCCAGCCGAGCCCTTCGTGGGCCGGCACCGGGTCGACCGCCATCGCCGGCAGGTCGCCCAGGCGCGGCGGCGCGAAGCCGGGCTTGTCGGGGGCGCCCGCCGCGTCGGCGATGAGGGAGTGCAGGCGCCGGTCGGTGGTCTGGATGCCGGTGCCGAGGTTGAACCTGCGGCCGTCGCCGCGCTGCCCGCAGGCCCGGACGAAGCCTTCGACCACGTCGTCGACGTAGATGTAGTCGCGGGTCTGGGAGCCGTCGCCGTAGACGACCGTGGGCGTGCCGCCGAGCAGCGCGTCGGTGAAGATCGCCACCACGCCGGCCTCGCCCTCCGGGGCCTGGCGCGGGCCGTAGACGTTGGAGAGCACGAGCGTGGTGTATTCGATGCCGTGCAGCGCGCGGAAGGCCGCGAGGTAGGTCTCGCCGCTCAGCTTGGAGGCGGCGTACGGCGAGCGGGGGTCGGTCGGGGCGTCGCCCGGCACCGGGATCGTCGCCGGGCGGCCGTAGACGGCCACCGAGGAGGCGAACACCACCTTGCGGGCACGGCCCTCACGGGCGGCCACGAGCACGGACGCGGTGCCCTCGACGTTGACCCGGGCGTCGTGCACGGGGTCGGCCACGCTCTTGCGCACGCTGATCTGGGCGGCCAGATGGCACACGACCTCGGGCTGACACTCGGCCATCAGGGCGGGCAGCCCCGGGTCGAGGACGTTCATCACGTGCAACCTGAAGTGGTCACTGGTGGCGGCACCCGACAGGTTGTCGGCGTTGCCGGAGGACAGGTCGTCGACCACGTCGACCTCGTGTCCGTCGGCGAGCAGACGATCGACGAGATTCGACCCGATGAACCCGGCACCCCCGGTGACCAACACGCGCATGCCGAGAATCCTAGTCGGCGGTGAGCTCCGATCTCACTTCGGCGATGCGCGCGAGCACCTTGGAACGCAGGTCGGCCGGCACCGGATCGCAGCCGCAGTGCTTGGCCACGAGGTGCTTGATCGCCTTGTCCAGGTCGTATTCCTGCAGACAAGGGCTGCACTCGTCGAGGTGGACGCGGATCTCCGCGACGTCGTGCTCGGTGAGCTCGCCGTCGAGATAGGAGTAGACCTTGTCCAGCACCTCGCTGCAGTCGGTTTCGTGGGGCTTGCCACAGCTCATTTCGATCCCTCCGCCGGGACGAGGCCACGCTCGCGGGCGTAGTCCTCAAGGAGGCCCCGCAGCTGCCTGCGTCCCCTGTGCAGCCTCGACATCACGGTGCCGATCGGCGTGCCCATGATGTCGGCGATCTCCTTGTAGGGGAAGCCTTCGACGTCGGCCAGGTAGACCGCGATCCGAAACTCCTCCGGCAGAGCCGCGAGCGCCTGCTTGATGTCGCCGTCGGGCAGGTGCTCCAGCGCCTCCACCTCAGCCGACTTCAGGCCGGCCGAGGTGTGGGACTCGGCGCGCGCCAGCTGCCAGTCCTCGATCTCCTCGGTGCCGGACTGCTTCGGCTCCCGCTGCTTCTTGCGGTAGCTGTTGATGAAGGTGTTGGTGAGGATCCGGTAGAGCCACGCCTTGAGGTTCGTGCCCTCCTGGAACTGATGGAACGACGCGAACGCCTTGGCGAAGGTCTCCTGTAGCAGGTCTTCCGCGTCCGCGGGATTTCGGGTCATCCGGAGCGCAGCGGAGTAGAGCTGTTCGAGAAACGGCATGACGTCGCGCTCGAATCGCTCGCTTCGCTGCTCCAGCGTCTCCGCGCCTGTCGCGGGCACCGGACCCACCCCCCTAAGATCACCGGTGGCCGGCTGTAGCGGTACACCACCGTACTCAGGGGAGGATACCCGCTGACCCACGACTTCCTCGTCAGTGGGTTGGGGGCTGAGCAATGTGAGCATGCTCGTCGCAACACGCCCGCGCCCTTGTCTGTTCCCGCAAGATAGAAGGTACGAAGGACCCGGTGCGGGGAACGTCATAACGTACCGGCTGGTAGCCCTTTACCCGGAACCCAGGAGTCGCGTGTGCTGCCCATTCCGGCCGAGGAACTGAACGGCTCAGGGACGCTCGGGCCGTACTGGACCTTCTACCGCGCCGTCGCCGCCGAACAACTCGACCGCTGGCTTCCCGCCGAACCCTCCGTGGTCCTCGACCTGTCGGGCGGGCGCGGGCGGTGGTCGGGGCAGGCGGCCAAGGCGGGCCACCGGGTGATCGAGGTGCTCGACTTCCGCCGGACCCTCGACGGGCACTCACGGCTGCACGACGCCGGCCGCGTCCGCCACATACGCGCCGACGACCTGGCGTTCCTGCCCGACGGATGCGTGGACGCGGTGCTCTGCGAGGAGCGGGCGATGTCGATCGAGCTGATGGCCGAGTCGGCGATGAACGACGTGGCGCGCGTGCTGCGGCCCGGCGGGCGGGCGCTGGTGTGCGTCGACTCGCTGGTGCTGGGCATGGCGATCCTGGCCGAGCAGGGGCAGTGGCAGCACCTTCGGCAGACCAGCGAGGTCATGCTCGTGCCGTGGCCCGACGGCAGCATCACGCGCTGCTTCAGCAGCGGGCAGCTGCGCGAGCTGCTCGCGGGCGCCGGGCTGGAGGTCGAGTGGATGCGGCCGCGCACGGTGCTGTCGCCGTCCACGGTCGACCACGTGCTGGGCTCCGACGCGCGGGCGCTCAACTACCTGGTGCGCACGGAGCTGGAGGCGCAGCCTAACGACGACGACACCGTCGGCATCCACCTGGTGGCCAGCGCCCGCAAGAGCTGAATTACCGGCGGCGTTCGCGTTTGCCCTGGCACTGGACGCAGCGGGCCGCCTCGGGGCGGGCCTCCAGCCGGCCCGCAGGCACCGGTTCGCGGCAGTCGACGCACCGGCCGTACACGCCTTCCTCGATGCGCTTGATCGCCTCGATCACGGCGTGACGCTGCGTGGTGGCCACGGTGAGCATGGCCTGGGCGCGGTCGGCGTCGGTCAGGTCGGAGCCGGCGTCCGCCGTCGAGCGATCGCGTACGGCGACGGGGTCTCCCCGCAGCACCCCGATCGACCGGTCCAGCTCGGCGAGCATGAATTCCAGCCGCTCACGAGCGGTCGTGACGTCCACGACACCGCACCTCCGGTAAATGAGCCGCGGCTGGGACTCCCCGGATGTCCAGCCCGGTTAGGAATTGGGGAGAATTTCCGAGCGACGAACCCCGGGTAAAGGGGACGCATCGCTTTCCTCACCGGATGCCCACCTCATGCACTTCTTACACCTTAGAAAAGGGCGGTTTCCTCCACTTCCGGTAGAGGTTTGATGAGGTCCGGGCCATTGTTGCGGACGTTGTTGACGTCGGTGGAGATCGGATAGGCCGTGAGCCGCCCCGATTCCGGAGGCGCCAGCAACCGCGCGGCCTGACCGGTGTCGGTCAGCTTGGGGTCGAGCCACTCGGCCCAGCGGTCCTGCTCGATCATCATCGGCATCCTGTCGTGGATGCGGCCCAGGTTGTCCTCGGCGTCGGTGGTGATGACGGTGCAGGTCACCAGCCACTTGAGCGGGTCGTCGTCGGCGCGCGACGGATCTTTCCAGAACTCGTACAGGCCGGCCATGGCCAGCACCCCGCCGTCGGACGGATGGATGAAGTACGGCTGTTTCTTCTTCTTCTCGCCCTCGACCGGCATCCACTCGAAGTAGCCGTCCGCCGGCAGCAGGCACCTGCGCTTGGCGAACGCCTGGCGGAACGACGGCTTCTCGGCCAGCGTCTCGGCCCTGGCGTTGATCAGCCGCGACCCGATCGACGGGTCCTTGGCCCAGGCGGGCACCAGACCCCACTTGACGATCCTGAGCTGCCGCACCGCGCGCTCGGCCTCCTTGGGGACGCGGCTCAGCACGGCGTAGACGTTCTTGGTGGGGGCGACGTTGTAGTCGGCGCCGAGCTCCGTGTCGGGGTCGCCGTCCTGCTCGACCTGGAACTCCTCAAGCAACTCGTGCTTCTTGCGCGCCGAGGCGTATCTACCGCACATGACCCCACCTTGCCACGCCGGGCTTTCGCTCGCGTGTTCGTCTCGTCCGGAGGTACGGGGGTGGTCCGTAGGGCTCGGTCGTGCGCCGCGAAGGACATGCGACGAGACCAACAGGTGGAACATACGTCACCACCCGCGAGGAAGGACGATCGCCCACAGTTCGCGGGGAGCTACGTTCAGCCACCGTCCACGGAGATCAAGACTCGGCCGGAGTCCACGCGAAGAACACTCGGCCACCGTTCACGGGACTCGGCCGCTGTCCACGGGGCTTGGCGGCTGACGGGGCTTGGCGGCTGTCCGCGGGATAACGCTCGGCCTCAGTCCACGGAACTCCGTTCGGCCACAGTCATGGGCAGGGCCGTTCATCCACAGGGACGACAGTGGGGCCACTCGTTATCCACAGGCTGTGACCGCGTCCTGGCACGGCCAGTACTCTTTGACCATGCCCGCGACCACGTCCGCCACCCCGTCCGCACCGCTCTGGCCCGCGCCGACGGCGACCGGCCCGGTGACCGCCACCGTCAGGCTGCCCGGCTCCAAGTCGGTGACCAACCGCGCGCTGCTGCTGGCCGCCCTCGCCGACGGCCCCGGTGTCGTACGACAGGCGCTGCGCAGCCGCGACGCCGATCTGATGGTGTCGGCGCTGCGCGCCCTCGGCGCGAGCCTGGTCGCCTCAGGCGAGACCGCCGCAGGGGTCGACTGGCATGTGACGCCGGGCCCGATCCGCGGCGGCGTGAGCATCGACGCCGGCCTCGCGGGCACGGTCATGCGGTTCGTGCCGCCGATGGCCGCCCTGGCCGACGGCCCCGTGTCGTTCGACGGCGATCCGCACGCGCGCAAGCGTCCGATGGGCCCCATTCTCGACGCGCTGCGCTCCCTGGGCGCGCGGGTCGACAACGACGCGCTGCCGTTCACCATCAGGGGGCCGCTGACCGGCGGCGAGGTCACGCTCGACGCGTCGGGTTCTTCGCAGTTCGTCTCCGGGCTGCTGCTGACGGCGGCGCGGTTCGAGAAGGGCATCACGATCCGCCACGTCGGCCCGCCGGTGCCCTCGCAGCCACACATCGAGATGAGCGTGGAGATGCTCAGGGCGGCGGGCGTGACGGTCGACGCCGGCGAGCGCGACGTGTGGCGCGTCGAGCCTGGCCCGATCGCGGCCAGAGACATGACGGTCGAGCCCGACCTGTCCAACGCTGCTCCGTTCCTGGCCGCGGCGCTCGTGACGGGCGGCACGGTGACGATCCCCGCCTGGCCGGTGCGCACCACCCAGGCGGGCGACGCGCTGCGGGACCTGCTCGCCGCCATGGGGGCCACGGTCACCCGCCCGGCCGCCGATTCCGGCACCGACTCGGGCACTGTCTCGGGCACCGCCGACCTGACGGTCACCAGTACGGCCGAGATCCGCGGCCTCGACGCCGACCTCCACGAGGTGGGCGAGCTGACACCGACGATCGCGGCCCTGGCGGCGCTGGCGACGACGCCGAGCCGCATCCGCGGCGTGAGCCACCTGCGCGGCCACGAGACCGACCGCCTGGCCGCCCTGGCCACCGAGATCAACCGGTTGGGCGGCGACTGCGAGGAGACCGACGACGGGCTCGTGATCCGCCCCCGCGCGCTCCACGGCGGCGTCTTCCGCAGCTACGACGACCACCGCATGGCCACCGCAGGCGCCGTGCTCGGCCTCCGCGTGCCCGGCGTCGAGGTGGAGAACATCGCGACAACCGCCAAGACCCTGCCGGAGTTCGCCCAGATGTGGACAGCAATGCTGGAAGCCAAGTGACCAGCCCCACTGTCCCACCGTTCACCACCATCCTGACCCCGGACACCACCCCGGCGCCCAGCGCTGCCTCAACCGCGACAAGCGACCCGCCCGCCTCGGACGACGCCAACCGGAAACCCCGATCCCACACTTCGACGAACAGCGCCGCTGGACACCCGGCCCTGCCTCCCCCGACCCTGACT
>NZ_SMKQ01000245.1 GCF_004348995.1 Nonomuraea terrae | reverse complement strand
GTCCAGGGGGATGGCCGCCTGTGGTGAGCCCGCGGGCGTGTTCCCAGGGTCCGTGTTCGGTCCCGGTGTCCCAGGTGGGGCGGAGACCGGCTCGGTCGGGGTTCGGCTCGGCGGGACGGCCGCCGCCGCGCCGATCGGCTGCTCGGGCACCGGCCGGCTGGAAACCAGGACGATCACCGCCGTCACGGCCGCCACCGTGGCGAGCGCACCTCCCGTCGCCACGCGCCGCACGTTCGACCCGGCCACCCGCCGCACGTCCGGCCCCGTCGCCACCGCCGGCGCGTCCGCTCGCGCCGCCCCTACCGCGTCCGGCCCGTCCGCTCCCGTGGCCGCCTTCGACCGCCCCACCCGCCGCGCTATCGAGCGCAGGTCATGGAACACCGTCCTGGCCAGCGACGTGGACGTCTCGGGCATGGGCGGGGCCGGCTCCGGCAGCAAGAGTGCGAGCAGGGCCACGAGTCCGGACAGCCGCCGCCGCCCCCGTTCCTCCCAGTCCTCCCCGTACGCCGCCCGCGCCGCACTCTCCAGCTCGCCGACGAACGCCAGGGCGCTCCCCGGCCGCGCGGCCGGGTCCTTGGCCAGCCCGCGCCGCACCAGCTCCCGCACCGGTGAAGGCGCCTCGTGGATCGGCACGGGCGCGTGCACGTGCTGGTACCCGAGCACGCTCGGCTCGGTGGACCGGTAGGGCCGGTGCCCGGTCAGGCACTCGAAGAACACGACGGTGGCCGCGTACACGTCGGTCGCGGGCGTCGCGGGCAGCCCCGCCCACAGCTCTGGCGCCATGTACGGCGGCGTCCCCTCGGGACGGGCCACCGTGCCATGCCGCACCGCGATGCCGAAGTCGACCAGCTTGCTGACCCCGTCGTCGCGGACGAGCACGTTCTCCGGCTTGTAGTCGCGGTGCACCAGCCCGAGCTCGTGCGCCTTGGCCAGCCCCAGCAGCGAGCCCTTCAGCACGGCCAGCGCCGCCTCGGGCCCGGCCGGGCCGTGCTCGCGCATGAGCGCCCGTAACGAGACGCCGTTCACCAGCTCCATCACGATGCAGGCGCCGAAGGCGTCCTGGATGTACTCCCACATCGTGGCGATGTTCTGATCGCGCAGCGTGACGAGCAGCCGCGCCTCCGACTGGAACCTGGCCAGCGCCGCGCCGTCGTGCCGCAGCTCCTCGGACAGGTACTTGATCGCCACCCTGATCCCGGTCGCGTCGTGCACGCCCAGCGCGACGCGACCGCTCCCGCCCCGTCCGAGCTGCCTGATCTCCGTGTATCCGGGGGCACTCCACTGCATACGCCTCTCCCATCAGGAGGCGGCCCACCTGATGAGACGTGTGATCAAGGAGCAGAGTTTTCCAGGTGGCCCGGTTTCATGGAACTACTCCCGATGGAGGATGTGAACCGGGGTTTCGATACCTTCTGGGAGCACCGAATCAGGTTCGGGCTCACCCCATGCCGTGACCAGCGGCAACACGCCCGCCCACACCGGCAGCGCGTAGTCCTCCTCGTCGTCCTTCGGCTCGCCGCGCCGCGTCTTGACCGACGCCTCCTCCAGCGACAGCGCCAGCACGGCCGTGGCGGCCAGCTCCTTGCGGCTGGGCAGCCGGACGTAGTCCCACTGGCCGGGGGCCAGCTGCTCCGACAGGGCGCGCAGCCCGGCCAGGCGCTCGTCCGGGTCTGTCACCAGCCGGGCCCGGCCGTAGACGATCGCCGAACGGTAGTTGACCGAGTGGTGGAAGATCGACCGGGCCAGCACGACGCCGTCGAGGTGCGTGACCGTGACGCACACCTCGGCGCCGTCGGCCGCCCGCAGCGACGAGGCCCCGGTCGAGCCGTGCAGGTAGAGGGTGTCGCCGATGCGGCCGTAGCCGGTGGGCACGACCATCGGGCAGCCGTTCACGACCACGCCGAGGTGGCAGACCAGCCCGGTGTCGAGCACGTCGTAGAGATCGTTCCTGTCGGTGCTGCCGCGCTGCTTCTCGCGGCCCAGCGTGGTGCGGGGAGTGGTGGACAGCATGATTGGACCGTAACGACAAAGTGGACCTATCCTGTAGGGCCACTATCAACCCGTTCATAGAGACCACTTCCGGTGCGCACCGCTGTCGACCTGCCCATATCCCTGTCCCGAGACTCCGCCGAGCCGCTCATCGCGCAGCTCGCGGACCGGCTGCGCCACGCCATGCTCGACGGGGCGCTGGCGCCCGGCGAGCGGCTGCCGTCCACGCGGGCGCTGGCGGCCCAGCTCGAGGTCAGCCGTACGGTCGTGACGGAGGCGTACCAGCAGCTCTACGCCGAGGGGTGGCTCGACGGCCGGCACGGCTCTGGCACGTTCGTGGCCGAGATGGAGCAGCCGCCCCGCCCGCCCGGGCGCGGCGCGTACCAGCCTGAGCCGCCGCTGCCCCCCGCCGACGCGATCGACCTCACGCCCGGGCAGCCCTGGGTGCGCGACTACGACCACGCGGCCTGGAAGCGCGCCTGGCGCCGCGCCGCCGACCTGCCGCCCGGCGACTCACCCGACCCGTACGGCCTGCCGCGCCTGCGCGAGCTGCTCGCCGAGCACCTGCGCCGGGCCAGGGGCATGGCCGTCGGTCCGGAGAACATCCTGGTCACCCGGGGCACCGGCAACGGCCTCGACCTGTGCGCGCTCGCCCTGCTCGGCCCCGGCACCCGCGCGGGCGTGGAGGACCCGGGCTACCACGTGGCCCGCACGGTGTTCGCGGCGCGGGGCGCCGAGGTGGTGCCCTGCCCGGTGGACGAGGACGGCGTGATCGTCGACGGGCTTCCCGGCGGCCTGCGCGTGCTCTACACGACCCCTGCCCACCAGTACCCGCTCGGCGGCCGGTTGCCGATCCCGCGCCGCGAGCGGCTGCTCGCCTGGGCCAGGAAGACGGGCGCGACGGTCGTCGAGGACGACTACGATGCCGAGTTCCGCTACGACGTCGCCCCGCTGCCCGCGCTCTACGGCCTCGACCCCTCGCGGGTGGTGCTGCTCGGCACGCTGTCCAAGACCCTCGCGCCCGACGTGGGCGTGGGCTGGCTGGTCGGCGACCCGGAGCTGGTAGGCCGGATCGCCCGCCTGCGCCGCACGGTCGCCGACCGCACCAGCGGCCCCGTCCAGCAGGCCGTGGCCACCCTGCTGGAGCACGGCGACCTCGACCGCCACCTGCGCAGGATGCGCCTGGAGTACGCCCGCCGCCGTGCCGCCGTCGTCGAGATCCTCGGCCCCGTCTGCCGCCTGCGCGGCGACACGGCCGGGCTGCACGTGCTGGCCGAGCTGCCCGCGTCTCTGGTGCCGGGCGTGGTCGTGCGGGCCGCGCGGGCGGGTGTCCTGCTCGACTCCACCGAGCGCCACCACCACGGCGCCGCTCACCTGCACGGCCTCGTGATCGGGTACGGCTCCGCCTCACTCCCCGACGTCCGGCGCGGCTGCCGGATCCTGGCCGCCCTGATCAGCGACACCCGGGCGGGCCGTCCGGCGGCTCCAGCCGACGCAGGATCGGGAACGCGCGGGCGGCGTACATCGGGTCGACCGGCAGCACGTGCCGAGCCCACCAGCGGGCCGGCTCGGGATCAGGCGACGGCTCGGTGAAGCCGGGCGCGTA
This sequence comes from Nonomuraea terrae, assembly GCF_004348995.1. Taxonomy (GTDB): domain Bacteria; phylum Actinomycetota; class Actinomycetes; order Streptosporangiales; family Streptosporangiaceae; genus Nonomuraea; species Nonomuraea terrae. Next base: position 9,198 of record NZ_SMKQ01000245.1, on the reverse strand, counting down.
GTCGTCGTACGGCGGGTCGTACAGGTAGCCGGTGGCCACCCCGTGGCGTTCGAGCTCGGCGATGGCCGCGTCGCGGTCGCGCACCAGCAGCGGCACCCGGAACAACGGCCGGCTGAGGTCGTCGAGCACGGCCGGCGCGACCGTCGGCAGCTCGGCCAGCCGCTGCACGCCCGCCAGCCGCCGCGCCCGGCCCTCGGGCACCCCGGTCACCCGCCTGGCCTGGTACCACCGGGCCAGCCGCCCCCGCCGGGCGCGATAGCGGTGCAGGTCGGCATGGACCCAGCGGTCGAACGGCGGCAGCGACGGCGCCTGTTTGAGCGCCGACTTCAGCCCGTCGGGGTCGAGCGCGATCCGATAACCCTCGCGCTTCTCCTGCAGGCCGAGGGACCGCGCGAGCTTGAGCGCGGGGCGTACGAGGTCGAACTTGAGCGCCGCGTGGCGGACCATGGAGCCGGCCACGCTCCACAGGTCGGCCCGCAGAGAGCCGCGGACCGTCAGCTCGTCGCGCGCCCGGGCCAGGGCCTCCAGATCGGAGACGTCGTCGACGACCAGCACGCCGCCCGAGCCGGCGCTCGGGTGCTTGGACAGGCTGAAGACCGCCGCCTGGCCGAACGTGCCCAGCGGCCGCCCCTGGATGGAGCTCTCCATGGCGTGCGCGACGTCCTCGACGAGGATCTTGCCGGCGAAGGCGGGCGCGTCGTCCGGCAGGCCGTACAGGTTGGTGGTGAGGACCGCGTCCACGGTGCCGAGGTCGACCCGGGCGACGTCGATGTTGCCGTCACGCGGCGACAGCGGCGCGATCACCGGGCGCAGCCCGGCCGCCAGCACGAGGAAGAGGATCTCGTCGGCCGAGATCGGCGACATGAGCAACCGCTGCCCGGGCTTGCACCAGTGGCGCAGCGCCAGGTAGAGGCCGAGCCGGTTGGACGGTAGCGATAGGCAGTAGCGACCTGTTCGCTCTGCGATGTATTTCACCCTTGGAGGACAGTACGCAGTCGTCCGTAGGTTTTCAATGCCTTGTCAGCCGTTTTGAGGAGCAGTGGGTTGCCCATGACCGTGGCGCGTGTCTTGCGGGCCGGCACCCTGACCATCCAGTGGACGCCGGCCGCCGCGTTCGCCCTGGCCACGCGCCCCTCGGCCACCTCGAACTCGCCGGTCTTCAGCTTGTCTTTGTACTCCTTCTGGCCCCGGCCCATGTCGATCACCTGGATGCCGGTCTTGGCGGCCTGCTCGGCCATCGCCAGGTGCTGGATGAGGCCGGGGGAGTACTTCGCGAACCGGGTGTCGTAGGCGGGGAACCAGCCGACGAGGGTCGTGCGGGTGCGCAACCCGAAGTGGCCGGCCACCGGCTCGTCGCCGGCGTAGATCATGTCGAGCACGCCCGCGAAGCTCGCGGACTGGGTCGCGAGCAGCCGCTCGACCAGCTCCACGATCCATTGGTGGGCGAACCGGTCGGTGCGGCCGGTGCGGCGGTACTGGTCGGTCTTCCAGCCCAGCAGCGTGCGCAGCGGCTCGACGTCGGTGATGCCGTAGTCGTGGCGTACGCCCCCGGCCTCGCGGTCGAGCTTGCGCTGCTTGGCCAGCGTGGACTTGTACGTCTTGCCGGAGTTGGCGCGCAGCGTCTCGGCGTAGCGGTCGAAGCCGTCACGCAGGTCGATGATCGGCGACGGGTGCCGTTCGTGGCGGGCGTTGAGCAGCGGCTGCCTGGCGACGAGGTGGTCGAACTCGTACACGGACAGGCCGCAGTCCTTGATCAGCCGGACCGGGTCGATCCGGAGCCCCTGGGCGTACACCAGGCCCTGCGCGTCGGTCAGCCCCGCCGCGACCGGTTTGCCGATGCCGAGCGGATGTCGCTCGAACGGAAAGAACCCCACTATGTCGGGACCGTCATAGAGGACGGCGACGCGAACGACATCTCGGAGTTCCCCCACCGTGAGGGTGAACTCCGGGGACAAGAAGGGATTGTCGAAGGCGGTGTCCGCTTCCTGGAGCGCCCGCCATCGGCTCACTTCTGCTTGGCCCAGTTCACGAGGTAGGGCAAGGGTGACGCGCATGGGCTCCTACTGTCAGCATGCCACTCACCGCCCAGCATGAGGGCAGAGGTGTACTGCCAGAGTAAAGGATCTCGTGCCGTGGCATAGACGCAGGTTCGGAACGTTACACAACTCTCAGGTGGCATTCAGAACAGAGTGACGTTCTAATGTGTGTGCATGACCGTACCTGGCATCGACCACCCCCGCCTGGTCGCATGGATGGCCCGGAATGTGCCCGACGCCGGCGAGCCCCTGTCCGTCTCGCTCATCTCGGGCGGCAGGTCCAATCTGACGTATCTGGTCGAGGCCGCCGAACGCCGCCTGGTGCTGCGCCGGCCGCCGCTCGGCCACGTGCTGCCGACCGCCCATGACATGCGGCGCGAGTGGCGGGTCATCTCCGCGCTCGCGCCCACGCCCGTCCCGGTGCCGGAGCCGGTCGCCTTCTGCTCTGACGAGGACGTGATCGGCGCCCCGTTCTACCTCATGGGGCACGTCCCCGGCGACGCCGTGCGGACACGCGACCAGCTCGGCGACCCGGCGCCCGAGCAGACCCGGCGGCTGTCGGAACGCCTGGCCGAGGTGCTGGCCGCCATCCACGCCGTCGACTACCGCGAGGTGGGGCTCGGCGACTTCGGCCGGCCGGCGGGCTACATGGCCCGCCAGCTCGACCGATGGTGCCAGCAGTGGGAACGGTCGAAGACCGAGGACCGGCCCGACTACTACCGGCTGGTCGAGCGCCTGCGCGAGCGGTTGCCCGCCGAGGCCTCCGGCACGCTGGTGCACGGCGACTACCGGCTGGACAACACGCTGGTCCGGCGCGACGACCTGGAGATCATGGCCGTGGTCGACTGGGAGATGTCCACGCTCGGCGACCCGCTGGCCGACCTGGGGCTGACGCTGACGTACTGGGCCGACCGGGGGGACGAGGAGCGGGCGAGCATCCCGGTGTCGGGCGACGTGACGGCGACACCAGGGTTCCTCAACGCCGCCGAGTTCGCCAATTACTACACAAAGGTGTCAGGTCGCGAAATTTCGGACCTTGGGTTTTATGTGGCTTTTGGGAATTTCAAGCTCGCGGTCATCGTGGAGGGTATCCATGCCCGATTCCGGCAAGGTAAGACCGTTGGGGAGGGATTCGACCGTATCGGCGCCGCCGTACCCACGCTGATCTCCCGCGCCCACCGCATGCTCGACCAGCACTGATCTCGACCACCCCCCTCGACCTGGGGCCCGAGCCCCGCAAGGAGCGTCATGAGCACAGTTGCACTGATCACCGGAGCGGCCAGCGGCATCGGGGCCGCCGTGGCACGCCGGCTGTCGACGGGCGGCGTCCGGTGTGTCCTCGTCGACCGCGACGGCGAGGGCGTCGAGCGCCTGGCCAAGGAGCTCGACGGCGCGTGGCTGGCCGCCGACGTCAGCTCCGAGGAAGCCTCACTGGAGGCCGTCGCGCTCGCCGAGCGGCGCTACGGGCGCCTCGACCTGGTCCATCTCAACGCCGGCGTCACCAGCGGGGTGGACCTCGAGAACTTCGACGTCGAGCGCTATCGCAAGGTGATCGGGGTCAACGTCGACGGCGTCGTCTTCGGCGTACGCGCGAGCGTCCCGCTGCTCAAGCGCTCGGGCGGCGGCGCCATCGTGGCCACCGCCTCGCTGGCCGGTCTCGTCGGCTACGCCGGCGACCCCGTCTACACCATGACGAAGCACGCCGTCGTAGGCCTGGTCAGGTCGCTGGCCGAGCCGCTGGCCGCGTACAACATCCGTATCGGCGCGGTCTGCCCTGGCTTTACCGATACGCCGCTTGTGGCCGCCGCGCGGGATATGTTCGTCAATTCTGGGTTCCCGCTGCTGACCGCGGACGACGTCGCGGCCGCCGTCGAATCGGCCTTCTACGCCGAGACCCCGGGCACTCTTCTCGTCGTGCAGCCGGGGAGGCAGCCGATGCCGTACCGTTATGCCGGGGTCCCCGGCCCGGCCGGCGGCCAGCGGCCACCTCGCTCGGAGTGACGGCAAGTCGCTTGGCGGGCGGGTCGACTAGCGTAAGAGTGGCCGGGCCGCCGCCCGGCCTCTGTGCGTTCGCGAGCCTTCGAGGTTCGCGGCCCCCGTGTAGGTCAGCCCGTCTCGCGAGAAGGATGAGGAGCGTTCGTTGACATCCTCCCAGTCCTGGAAAATGGCCGTCCCCCGCCGCCCCGGGCGGCGACGCCTCCCGGCGGGGTCGCGGTGATCCCCACCGACGGCCGGCACGCGCGCCGGCGATCGCCGTGGCCGATCGCACTGGGAGCGGGCATCGTCGCGGTCGTGCTCGTGGCGGGCATCATGGTCTACGCCTCGCTCCGCAGCCAGGAGCGCCAGGAGTTCAGCGGCAGCGACGTGGCCACCGCCATGCCGGCCCAGCCCCCGCCCACCCTGGAGCAGCCGCCCGCGCTGCCCGACTGGCCGCGCTGGGGCATCACGCACACCCAGTTCAGCGCCGACAACGAGCCCGCGCAGGTCTCCGAGGAGGCGAAGGGCGTGCTCGGCCGCGTCCCCATGCTGCAGAACCAGCACATCATGGGCTGGGGCGTGGGCAACCCCGAGCCGAGCCCCGGGCAGTTCAACTTCCGCGACCTCGACCGGCGGCTGACGTTCATGTCGTCGTCGCGGGCGTTGCCGGTGATCACACTGTGCTGCGCCCCCGACTGGATGAAGGGCGGGCAGGCCGGGCGTACGGACTGGAGCAAGAACCACACCGTCTCCCCCGAGCCCGAGCACTTCGACGACTTCGCCAACCTGGCGGCGCGGGTGGCCAAGCAGTACCCCACGGTCAAGCACTACATGGTGTGGAACGAGTTCAAGGGCTTCTGGGACCCGTCCACCAACACGTGGGACGCCGAGGGCTACACCGAGATGTACAACAAGGTCTACACGGCGCTGAAGAACGTGAACCCCGAGATCCAGGTCGGCGGGCCGTACGTGCCGATCGACAGCTACGTCTCCGGCCCGGCGTCCGAGCTGCGCGGGCCGTGGGGCACGGTCGACCAGCGGGCGCTCGACGCCATCCAGTACTGGATCGACCACAAGAAGGGCGCCGACTTCATCGTCGTCGACGGCGCCTCGATGACGAAGGACAAGGGCAACGTGCCCGACCACTTCGCCGCCCAGGGCAAGTTCAGCGCCATCACCACGTGGTTGCGGCAGAAGAGCGGCGACATGCCGGTGTGGTGGGCCGAGTGGTACGTCGAGCCGGAGAACTCCGGCTGGAGCGAGGAACAGCGCACGGCCGTGCAGGCCGCCACGCTGATGGAGTTCGCCAAGAGTGGCGTCACCACGGCGCTGTACTGGAACCCGCAGCTCGACGGCGAGGGCGAATGCCCCGGTTGCCTGTGGGCGCCCAAGGTGGGCGGCGAGATGCCGATGGCGGGGCTGCTCAGCGGGTTCACCCGGTGGTTCCCCGCGGGGGTGCAGGCGCAGGAGGTGCGCTCCTCAGACCCGCGGATCAAGGCGCTGGGTCAGGAACGCCAGATCGTCATGGTCAACACCGCCGGCGAGGCCGTCACGGCCACCGTGGACGGCCGCGAGGTCGTGCTCGGGCCGTACGAGATCAGCTGGTCGGGGCGCGGCGGCACCTGACGGCCTCAGGGCGTCGGTCACTCCCCGGAGAATTTGGTGCCGACGCCCCAGTAGTGCGCCGCGACCGCGTAGCCCGGCCGGCCGCGCTCCGCGGCCGGCGTGGCGGCGGCCTGGCCGCGCGCTGAGCGCCGGCTCCACATGTGCCGCAGGTGCTGGACCGCCGCGATGTCGGGCAGGTCCTTGGGTCGGCGGGCGGCCTCCTTCCAGGCCAGTACGTCACCCAGCCGCATGAACGGGATGCCGTCGATGACGTCGGCGTTGTCGATCAGGTCGTCGGTCGGCCACCCGGGCGTCCACCGGTCCACGAACTCGATCGCCACCGACGGGTGCACCACCTTGAGCCCGTGGCCCGACAACGCCGGCTGCGGCGTGCCGAGGGTGAGCACCTTCTGCCAGGCCGCACCCCGGGCCAGCACGTCCAGATCGCCCATACGGGCCCGCATGCCGCGGACGTAGAGGGCCGCCGAGCCGCACACCACGTAGTCGCCCGCCGGCAGGCCGAGCCGGGCCAGCTCCGCGAACAGCCCGGCCGGGTCGGTCAGCAGAACACTGGGTGCGGCCGGACGGCGCGCCTGCGAGAAGGCCGCGCTCTGAGACATCATGTGATCCGTCCTTCGGACTGCCTGGGGGCGCCGGGGGCTGCTGACCTGACGTCCGCTGATCTTATTCACCCCCGCCCGCCGCCTCCGGGCCGGGGCCGGGGATGGCGTCCGCCGACGGGATGACGCTCTCCCCGGCACCGCCGGGGAGAGCGCGCCTCACACGTTGTTCTGCGCGATGTAGATGAACCGCTCGACGATGACCGCCAGCGCCACCGCGAAGGACGGCACCGCCAGGTACAGCAGCCGCCTGCGGGCCTTCGGCGCCCGGTTCGGGCCGTTCAGCCGGATGACCTCGTAGCCGAAGAGCGCCACCCACGTCACGACCAGCGCGCCGATCCCCACCGGCGTCCACGGCGTGGTGGGATCGCCCCGCCCCTGGTACGGGGTCGGCTCGGGGATCTCGGTGCCCCGGACGAAGTTCTTCCAGGTGTACAGGGCCGCGTCCTCGTTGGAGTACACCCGCTTCAGGTCGGGCGAGGCGTCCAGCGCCGCCCGGAACTTCTCGCCCCAGTCGGCCGGGAAGCCCTGGTTGAGCTGCAGGTAGCTGACCTGCCCCCGGCTCACGATCAGGTACGAGTTGCGCGGCTGCTCCTTCAGCGCGTCCACCGCGTCCGAGATCTTCGTCGGATCCTTGTGCACGAGCGCCTGGACGTTGAAGTTGACCAGCTCGACGTCCCGCTCGCCCCACGGCAGCGTCGGCGTGACCTCGGGGCCCTCCTTGGGCACCAGGTAGAGCACGCGCGCGCTCGGCTTGTCGTGGTCGTAGATGTAGTGCAGGGCCGCGATCTCGCCGGTGGTGACCCGCTCGAACTGCTCGTTGCCGTACCGGGCGAGGAAGAACGCCATCGCGAACACGATCGCGAAGGCAGCCGCCACCACGACCGAGATGCGCTTGGTGAGCTCGGGATTGAAGCGCACGTTCCGCTTGCGGAGCGGCACGGTCTCCTCGCGCACGTCCGCGCTGTCGGCCGGCAGGTTCGGGAAGAACGCGTACGCGGCCAGCAGGCAGGCGCCCGGCAGGGCGAACATGTAGATCCGCAGGCCGATCTCGCCGCCGTAGCTCTGCAGGGCCAGCGCCATCACCGGCACACAGAGCAGGATCAGCGCCGAGCGGTCGAACACCCCGCGCCGCAGCCGCCGGAACAGGCCGGTCGCCGCCAGGCTGAGGATCACGACCAGGATGCCGAGGCGCGCCTGCAGCACCATCGCGTGCGCCGGGTCGGTGCCCTCGATGCGGTCGCCGGTGTTGCTGCGCAGGTTGGCGAAGACGTTGCCGAGGCCGCCGAAGATCGTGTCGATCTGGCTGGCCCAGAAGCCCACCGTCATGTAGCTGATCCAGGCCAGCGTCACCAGGCCGAGGAAGAACGGCAGCGCCCACGTCAGCGACGTGCGCTTGAACAGCAGGAACGCCGTCACCACGCCGAGCATCATGAACGGCGTGATCTGGTGGGAGGCCACCGACGCGAAGAACAGCGTCAGCAGCACCATCAGCATGAGCAGCTTGTCGGCCCGATAGGTGCCGGTGTTGGCCAGCTCGCCCGGCGTCATCGCGTCGAGGCGGCCGATGAGCTTGCGCAGGCCCTTGGGCGGGATGGGCTTCGTGCGCGGCTCCACCCGTCCGAACCACCTGAGCAGGATCGCCACGAACGCCAGATAGAGGGCGAACGTGAAGCCCTGGGGCGAGAAGTAGTCCTGACCGATCCACTGCACCAGCACGAACAGCAGCGCCGCGAACCACCGCGCCCGCGTCGTCGCCACCACCTGGCGCAGGATCAGCACGAACGGCAGCAGGTAGAGCAGGTTCGACAGAAGCGGCGTCCACAGCAGGATCGTGGACATGTCGGTGATGCCGGCGGCCTTCGTCACGAACGCGAACAGCGCGAAGTAGCCCGGCCAGCCCATGCGGGCGTCGATGTTGATCGCCGTCTCGCCGGTCCTGCCGATGAACTCCACGAAACCGGCATGGATGTACGCCGTGGGGAAGCGCGGCTCCTCCGCCACGAGGGAGCCGACGCCGTGCAGGGCGAACGTGATCGCGGCGATCTGGAACAGGAGCAGGAACTTGCGGTCGGTGCTCTGGGCGACCGTGACGAAGAACGACACGATCATGATGAGGAGGGCGATGAACGCCGTCGCCGGGAGCGCCGAGATCAGGCCGAGCCCGTCGATGTCGGACGGATCCACGCCGCGCATCGGCCCCACGGGCGCCTTGATGGCGAGGACGTACATGATCAGGCCCTCGACGACGAGCAGCGCGGGCAGCCACTGGGGCGCGCTGGCGAGCAGCCGGCTCAGCCGCGCCCGCAACCCGACCGGCTTCCCGGCCTCCTGCGGCACCCCGTACGGCACCTGCGCCGCCACATCTTGCGCCGCCGCGCCCTGCGCCGCCGCGCCCTGCGCCGCCACACCCTGCGCCGCCACGCCGCCGGGCGCGGCCTGCGGCTCACCAGGAGCAGGCTGCAACAACCCCACGGCCCCATGCGCCTGCCCGGCCCCGGCAGGGCCGGACCCCTGCCCCGTCCCCGCCGCTTGGCCGGGCCACTGGCCCGTCCCGCTCGGCCGCTGAGGACCGCTGGGTGCTTGCGTCACGGTGGGAGTCTGCGAGGGATTGGCCGCCTGCGTCCCACCGGCCGCCTTTGTCCCACCGGCAGGCTGAGAGCCACCGGCAGGCTGGGGGTCACCGGCGGGCTGCGGACGCGTACCGCCCGCCGCCCCCTTCCCTGCGGTGGGTTGCGGTTGGGTGTCCGTCGTCGCGTTGCCCGAAGGCCGTGCGCCCGGCTGCTGAGGCTCTGTGCTCGCCGGCGCCCCGCCGGGAGCCTTGGAACCGCTCTGGTGACCCTTGGGCGGCGTACCGGCGCTCTGCGGGCCGCTGGAGGGCTGCGGACGCGCACCGGTCGGCGCCGCACCCGTCCCGCCGGTCGGCTGAGGACGGGAGGCGGGCTCGGGGGCGGCCGAGG